>JAILFU010000168.1 GCA_024697405.1 Prevotella sp. | reverse complement strand
CCTGCCGCCCATCTGAACCTGCTGAAATATGATGTCGCGGTGAACGCCATCACGGGGTCAACGGGAGCAGGTCAGAAGCCCGGAGCGACCACCCACTTCTCCTGGCGCAACAACAACCTGAGCATCTACAAGCCCTTCACTCATCAGCACCTGGCCGAGATACGCCAGACGCTGGCACAGGTGCAGGGCCATCTCGACGTAGACATCGACTTCATCCCCTATCGTGGCGACTTTACCCGTGGCATCTTCTGCACCGAGGTCATCCGTACGAAGGCTCCTGCCGACGAGGTGATAGAGGCATACAAGGACTTCTACGCCGATGCCCCGTTCACCCACTACACCGACAAGCCGATAGACCTGAAGCAGGTGGTCAACACCAACAAGTGCCTCGTCCACATCGACGCTTTCGACAACAAGTTGCTTGTCACCACTGCCATCGACAACCTGCTGAAGGGTGCCGTGGGCCAGGCCGTGCAGAACATGAACCTCATGTTCGGCATCGACGAGACTGCCGGCCTGAGGCTGAAAGCCTCCGCATTCTAAGCAACATATCTATTCGACTAAAAAGCTTCGTTTTATCTAGAATTGACAGGCTAGAAACATTCTTAAATTATGAAACTATTCGACGTTTATCCGCTTTTCGACGTAAACATCGTCAAGGGCAAAGGCTGCAAGGTGTGGGACGACATGGGACAGGAGTACCTCGACATGTATGGCGGGCACGCCGTCATCAGCATCGGCCACTCGCACCCCCACTATGTTGAGAAGGTGACTGAGCAGCTCCAGAAGATAGGGTTCTACTCCAACTCCGTGATTAACACCCTGCAGCGTGAGCTGGCCCAACGGCTGGGAAAGGCCAGCGGCTACGACGACTACCAGCTGTTTCTCATCAATAGCGGCGCCGAGGCCAACGAGAATGCACTGAAGCTGGCCTCGTTCAAGACGGGCAACACCCGCGTGCTCTCCTGTGAGGGAGCCTTCCACGGCCGTACCTCTCTGGCCGTCGAGGTGACCCACAACCGCAAGATTGTGGCCCCCATCAACGACAACCACCATGTGCGCTTCCTTCCGCTCAACGACCTGGAGCCGTGGGTGCGCGAGCTGTCGCGCGGAGGCATCGCCGCCGTCATTCTGGAGTGCATCCAGGGCGTGGGCGGTGTGCAGATGGCTACACCCGAATTTGCCCAGAAGCTGGCCTACGCCTGCCAGCGCTATCATGTGCCCCTCATCGCTGACGAGATACAGTGCGGCTATGGTCGCAGCGGAAAATTCTTCGCCCACCAGTGGCTGGGCATCCGCCCCGACATCATCACCATGGCGAAGGGCATCGCCAATGGCTTCCCCATGGGAGCCGTGCTCATCAGCCCCGACTTCCTGCCCGAATACGGTCAGCTGGGCACCACCTTCGGCGGTAACCATCTGGCCTGTGCCGCCGCACTGGCCACCCTCGATGTCATGGAGCAGGAGAACCTGGTGGAGAATGCCCGCGTCATCGGCGACTACCTCATGGAGGGCATCCGAGGCATGGGCAGTTCCCACATCAAGGAAGTCCGTGGGCGGGGCCTGATGATAGGCATCGAGCTTGACATGCCACACAAGATGGTGCGCAAGCCCCTCATCCGTCATGAGCACTGCTTCACCGGTGCCGCTGGCCAGAACACCCTCCGCCTGCTGCCGCCCCTGTGTCTCACCAAGGCAGAGGCCGACGACTTCATCGAGCGGCTTATCAGAGTGCAGCCAGAGGAAGACTAGTCTTTGTATCAAGAATCATCATTGATAACTATCTGGTTTATGGAAGAGCAGCAAGATATTCGGTGGATTCAGCGTTACGCAAATTTCCACAAAGCCTGTGGTAGGTTGATGGATGTAACACAGACCGATAGATTCTTGGAAGACCTGTCGGAACTGGAGCAGGAGGGAGTGGTACAACGCTTTGAATACACTTTCGAGTTGGCATGGAAAGTGATGCAAGACCTCCTTCTTTATAAAGGCTACCAGTTTATGCTTGGCCCCAATGGTACGCTGAAGATGGCTTTTGAAGACGGAATTATCACCAATCATGATGCTTGGCGGCGTATGGCTAAGTCGAGGAACACTTTGAGTCATGTTTATGATCAGGAAGAAGTAACACCTATTCTCCGTCTCATATTTAGCGATTATGCTCTGCTGCTACACCAGCTAGATGAAACTTTGGGTCAGCTCTTGCAAAACAAAAGTTATCAGCAGCTATGAAGTTCGGACTAAGCGATAGCGTTATTGAGGAACTGAGGAATGTTTTTCGCCGTCATGCAAACATTGAGAAGGTTCTGATTTTCGGCTCCCGGTCGAAAGGCGATTATCGTCCTGGTTCCGACATAGACCTGGCACTTATCGGCAAGGATATTGACTACCGCCAGCTGCTTGACATCAGTTGCGAGATAGATGATTTAGAACTACTTTATTCCGTAGATTTACTTGACTACAACAAGAAAAAAGGAACTCCCATTGGCAATCATATTGCACGTGTAGGACAGACGTTCTATGATTCAGTAGCATAGCTTATCTTTATAGTAAATAAATACTTAGCATGGATACGATTAAGAAAATCTTTGCACAGAAGCTGCTTGAGGTGAGAGCCGTCAAGCTGCAGCCGCAGGAGCCGTTCACATGGGCCAGCGGCTGGAAGTCACCCATTTATACGGACAACCGCAAGACGCTGAGCTTTCCGCGTCTGCGCTCGTTTGTCAAGCTGGAGCTCTGCCACCTCATCCAGGAGCACTTCCCCGAGGCAGAGGCCGTGGCCGGCGTGGCCACGGGAGCCATCGCCCAGGGTGCGCTCGTGGCCGACGAGCTGGGCCTGCCCTTCAGCTATGTGCGCCCGAAGCCGAAGGATCACGGCATGGGCAACCAGATAGAGGGCGAGATAGCCAAAGGCGCCAAGGTGGTGGTGGTGGAAGACCTCATCAGCACCGGCGGCTCCAGTCTGAAGGCCGTTGAGGCCCTGCGCCAGTATGGCGTGGAGGTGGTGGGCATGGTGGCCTCGTTCACCTATGGCTTCCCCGTGGCCGAAGAGGCATTCTGTCAGGCCGGTGTCCGCCTGCTCACGCTCAGCGACTACGAGCATGTGGTGGCCGAAGCTGTCAAGACCGGCTATATCAAGCCCGAAGACCAGCCCGTGCTGGCCGAGTGGCGGCAGAATCCCGGCGAGTGGAAAGGAGGTGCGGTGTGACCAAGTTTGAAAGCAGCGTCAAGCACATTCCCTATCCGCAGGAGAATGTCTACCGCAACATCAGCGACCTGAACAATCTGGAACGCATCCGTGACCGCGTGCCCAGCGACAAGATTCAGCATTTCTCGTTCGACAGCGACACCGTCTCGGTCAATGTTCCCCCCGTAGGACAGATTACCCTGCGCATCGTGGAGCGCGAGGAACCGAAGTGCATTAAGTTCGAGGCTGCACAAAGTCCCATGCCCTTCAATTTATGGATACAGATACTGCCCGTCGACGAGCAGAACTCGAAGATGAAGGTCACCGTGCAGGCCGACATCCCCCTGATGCTCAGGGCCATGGTGGCCGGTCCCTTGCAGGACGGCGTCGACAAGGTGGCCGACGCGCTGGCGCAGATACCCTACATTTAAATGAAGAATAAAGAATTTGCCATCGCATCCAAAACAAGTGCTGTAGCAAACTCTAAACTCTACACTAAATTCATGAAACTTTGGGAAAAAAACTTTGAGATAAACGCCGAGATAGAGCGGTTCACCGTGGGCCGCGACCGTGAGATGGACCTCTACCTTGCCCCCTACGACGTGCTGGGTTCCATGGCCCACATCACCATGCTCGAGCGCATCGGCCTGCTGGGTAAGGACGAGCTGCCTGTGCTGTTGCGTGAGCTGCGTGCCATCTACGGTCAGTGTCAGAAAGGTGAGTTCGTCATAGAGGAGGGCATTGAGGATGTTCACTCGCAGGTGGAGCTGATGCTCACCCGCAAGCTGGGCGACATGGGCAAGAAAATCCACTCCGGCCGCTCGCGCAACGACCAGGTGCTCGTCGACCTGAAGCTCTTCACCCGCCACGAGCTGCAGCTAGTGGCCGAGGCGGTTAAAGACCTCTTCGACCAGCTCATCCAGAAGAGCAATCACTTTAAGGACGTGCTCATGCCGGGCTATACCCACCTGCAGGTGGCCATGCCCAGCTCCTTCGGCCTCTGGTTCGGGGCCTACGCCGAGAGCCTGGCCGACGACATGCTCTTCCTGCATGCCGCCTACCGCATGACCAACCGCAACCCCCTCGGCTCGGCTGCCGGCTATGGCAGCAGCTTCCCGCTGAACCGCCAGATGACCACCGACCTGCTGGGCTTCGACTCTATGGACTACAATGTGGTCTACGCCCAGATGGGGCGCGGCAAGATGGAGCGCAACGTCGCCTTCGCCCTGGCCACCATTGCCGGAACGATGGCCAAGCAGGCCTTCGACGCCTGCCTGTTCAACTCGCAGAACTTCGGCTTCGTCCGTCTGCCCAAGGAGTGCACCACGGGCAGCAGCATCATGCCCCACAAGAAGAACCCCGACGTCTTCGAACTCATCCGCGCCAAGTCGAACAAGCTGCAGGCCCTGCCGCAGCAGGTGACGCTCATCATGAACAACCTGCCCTGCGGCTACTTCCGCGACCTGCAGATCATCAAGGAGGTCTTCCTCCCTGCCTTCGGCGAGCTGCTCGACTGCCTGCGCATGACGGCCTACATCATCAACCGGATAGAGGTGAACGACCACATCCTCGACGACCCACGCTACGACCCGATGTTCAGCGTGGAGGAGGTGAACCGCCTGGCAGCCGAAGGCATGCCCTTCCGCGATGCCTACAAGAAGGTGGGGCTCGACATCGAGGCCGGAACGTTCGTCCCCGACAAGGACATCCACCACACCCACGAGGGGTCGATGGGCAACCTGTGTAACGACCGCATAGAGGCCCTGATGGCCCAGACCATGCAGCAGTTCGGCTTCGACCGTGTGGCCGCTGCCGAGCAAGCCCTCTTAAAGGAAGCATGAAGCACGAACCATTTGCCGTCGCTGCCCTTTTCCGCCGGGCGAAGAGGAGCGCTCCAGGCCGTCTGAGCGCAGCATTCTTCATGCTTCTCTCTGCACTCTTCGTCTCCAGCTGCGAGACCGAAAACATGTACTCGTCGGCCTACTGCCGCTTCACCTTCAATGCCTCGCTCTATCCCTCGTCGGCGCTGACACGGGCCGTG
Source organism: Prevotella sp. (assembly GCA_024697405.1). Lineage (GTDB taxonomy): Bacteria > Bacteroidota > Bacteroidia > Bacteroidales > Bacteroidaceae > Prevotella. The sequence goes on along the minus strand of JAILFU010000168.1, from coordinate 43,008 downwards.
GGCAGCACGGGCGGCGACTTCTGCATCGTGAAGGCTGTCTACAAGAGTGGCGTGCCCCACCTGCTGCTGACGCCCAACCGGGGCACCTTCGCCCCCACCGACCTCGACCTGACGATGAACACCGCCATCAGCGGCGAGCGCATCAGCTATGCCGCTATGGGCTATCGGCAGGGACTCATCATCGGCCGCTCCCTCTACGGCGCCCTGCGCTGCTACGACCTGATGTGCCCCAACTGCGACAACAACTACGAGCTGCGATGGAGTGACGACCAGCCGCTGGACCTCTTCTGCCAGAAATGCCACCGCACCTACAACATCGACGGTGACTACGGCTACGTGAAAAGCGGCGACAAAGGCCAGGCGCTCACCCTCTACCGCAAGGTCAGCTACTCGCCCGACAATGGGCTCCTCCTTGTCAGCAATCCATAGCATTCCCCCTTTTTTTTATTAAACAATGAGAAAAGCCATTTTGCCGGTGCTTGCCGCCACCTTTATCTGCGGCATAACGTTGGTGTCATGCTTTAAGGCAAGCGTGAAAGTGCATACAGAGGCAGAGACAGATGCCAGCCAGTTCGTGACTTTGACCGATGCCGTGCCCGACGCCATCCTGGAGATACGCTATTTCGGTACCTATAACTTCGTTGGAACACGCATCGACGGCTACGACGAGCCAACGGCACTTCTGACCCGAGTGGCGGCCGACAGCCTGCGAGCTGTGAGCGACGACGTGAAAGCCCTCGGCTACCGGCTGAAGATCTACGATGCCTACCGACCGCAGAAAGGTGTAGACCATTTCGTGCGATGGGCAGCCAATATCCCCGACACGCTGATGAAGCAGTACTTCTATCCCGACCTCGACAAGAGCGTGCTCTTCGAGCAGGAGTACATTTACGAGAAGAGCGGCCACACGCGGGGCAGCACCGTCGACCTCACCCTCTTCTCCATGGCCACAGAGAAAGAGCTGGATATGGGTGGCACCTTCGACTGGTTCGGCCCCGAGAGTCATCCCGATTTCTGTGGCAATCCCGAGACGGGTGAATATACTGGCGACAACAGCAAGAGTCCCACAGGGCGCACCATCACCCCCGAGCAGTTCGCCAACCGCATGATTCTCCGGCAGGCCATGCTCCGCCACGGCTTCAAACCCCTCGACAGCGAGTGGTGGCATTTCACCCTGCGCAACGAGCCATTCCCCGGCACCTATTTCACCTTCTCCGTGAAGCAGCTGAAGTGAGCTGTCCCCCAGCATATCGTAGAAAAAAAGATGTTCCATCATTTAGGCAACGATTAGCCGAAAAACAGATTCTCTGACAGGATAGAGACCCCACCCCTGGTTGGAGTTTTTGTCCGCTCCCTGCAGACCAGCATCTTGGGATTCAGCGTGAGATAACGCCTGACAATCTGCTTCATGAAACCGGCACATCTCTCAAAAACCATCTACAGAGGCATTCCTGTCTGGCTCTCCAGTGCCAGCAGCACACCGAAACAGCGGCTATATTTGTATAATAAGTTAAATAACTGCCTTCTCATGCAGGATTTCATTATCTATTCCGTTATACAAATATAGAGTTTAATTTTGGCAATGATATAGCAGTTGACCTGAATTTACTTTTCCGGATGGCGCTCCCCTCCCCTCAAGGGGAGGGGTAGGGGTGGGGTCTCTAATATCCTTCAGCGAATCTCTTATCGTCTGTTCTTCTCGTTGGAAAAAGTTACAGACCCCACCCCTGCCCCGGCTTCGCCCCACCGTCGCTTCGCTCCCCAATTGCTTCGGCCCCCGTCGCTTCGCTCCCCAATCGCTCCCTCCTCTCGATTGCCTCGCAATTGCCTTGAAGGGAGGGGAGTGGCTACCGCCGGAGAAGGATTCTTGGGTCAACTACTATATTATTACCTTTTTTAAAACCCTGCAACTCTGCACTGAATCAATTTAATCTACTGTTTTACAAGCAGATGGCGGGTGTACACTTTACTGCAAACCCTGCACCCAACCCTGCATTGCATTCAAGCAGGCCGATGACTCCGCAGAAAAGTCCCAAGGCTTGGGACAAAAAAATGGCGTTAGTATTTTTTCAAACGGCGTTAGTATTTTTCCAAATAGCGGCTGCATTTCCCTATGCGGTGTTTGCATTCTTCCAAACGACGGCTATTTATGCCAGTGCAAAGCACCCATACAGATAATATGCAGAGTTCGTGCAGGGTTTCACTCAAGTGTACACCCGCCATCTGCCTGTAAAACAGTAATCTACGAGCCTCCAGTGCAGAGTTGCAGGGTTTTCGCGGAATATAGACGAATGCCAGTAGAAGACTGGCATTCGTGCGTGGTGGCAGCGTCCAAAATAACCTCAGTTATCTTTTTACGAAGAATGTCTGCGGGTCGTTAGTGTCAAGGTTGTCTTTTCACGAAGAACTCCTGCGGGCCTGTAGTGTAGAGGTTGCCGAAATGGGCAGCGTTCACGATGTGTACGTGTGAGCCTAGTGTGTGCTGGGCGCAGTAGAGATAGAGGTCGCGATAGGTAGAGGCAGGATAGGCGGTGAGGTGTGTGACGAGGTTTCGGCTGAAACGGTCGCAGCGCCATACGCCGAGTTCCGAGCTCCAGTTGTCGGCAAACGACTGCTCGAAGGTGCCGGCACTCGACATGGCGAGCACTCCGGGAATGCCTGTCAGGGGTGTGATGACCGCCTCTGAGAAACACGGTTCGGAGAGCACGAGGAGCTTGCGGTAGAGACGTTCCTCCTGCATCTGGCTGACGGTCTGACGGAGGAGCTTGGCGGTCATGCCTTTTCCTGCATCGGTGTCTCGCCACGCCAGCTCGTCGACTCCGTTGCCTGCATGGTTGCGTCCGTGGCCGCTCCAGAAGAGGAGGATGTTGGGAGCGGCGCCGTCCGACGGCTGTGCGGATGCTTGGGGCACGGTGGCTCCTTCGGGGGCAGAAGGGGGAGCTTTCCCGAGGAGGATATTGCAGATGTCGGCAGGGGTGAGGGTGGCGTTGTCGTAGTCTACGGCAGCGGGAAAGACACCGGCTGCTGCGCTGTTGGCGCCCAGCAGGTCGGGGCCGCCGTCCTCTGCACGGATGATGCCCGGCTCGGGGTTCTTTGAGTCGGAGGCCAGGGCCTTGTCGATGATGAGGATGATGTGGTCGTCGTCGAAGCCGTTCTTTCTGAGCAGCTGGTAGACGCTGAGCACGTCGGCCTGATGACGGTAGTTGCTCCAGCCGTTGCTGCCCTGCACAAGCACGGCGTACTGGTCGGAGAGTGCCGGATAGGCGATGGTAGCATCCTTGTTGTCGGCACTCTTGGCAAACGTCTCTTCCGCGTTCTCCACGAGCCAGCTCCAGGCGGCCATCGTAGAGCTGGTGCGGTGTTTTCCGTCGCTGCTCAGATAGTTGCGGTGGGCTATCTTTCCGTTATGTATCTGCCAGTGTACGTAGGTGGTGCTGACGGCGGAGGTGTAGCTCTCGCTGTCGAAGCGTATGTCGCCCGATGCTCCCTTGAAGTCCATGAGCTGGCCTCGCTCCAGCGAATTGAGATAGAGTTCCATTGACGTGGCGCTCCAGGCGGAGCCACCCATCTGCTGTGCGTGAGGGGTGGTGATTTTGACGATGGCGTCGTTGAATGTTGAGTTTAAAGTGGGGTGTGTGGCGCTTGTTTCAGCTGTAGGGTTATGCGCTGCGTATGAGGCGGCGAAGGCGGCGAGCATCAGGGCGTCGTAGAACTTGCACTCGGCAAAGGAGGGCTTGGTGAGGAACTTCACCTCGTAGCTCTTTTCAAATCCTGTGGAGGGGTCGGCGTATGGCGAGAAGCCCTGATAGTACTGCAGGATGTCGGCTCCTTTCTCTCCGAGCGCTTCGAGGCTTTCCTGGGTCAGGGCGTTGAAGGCGAAGTAGGTGCGCGCCCATCCTTCGAGTATTTGCTGCATGTCTTCTTTCGCTCCATCGTCGTCTATCGGTTCGTCGGGGTTAAGATTCCACCATTCCATGCGTATGCGGGCTATGTCGTAGAGCTGCTGCATGGTCTCGACGACGCAGAAGTTGCCGATGTCGAAGCTGCCAAAGGTAGGCAGCTGGCTCAGCTCGTCGTAGTAGGCTTTCATGCGGCGGCGCAGGTCGGCATCGCTGGTGTACTGTTCGTTGTGGGAGAAGGGTATGCCCATCTCCTCGGCCTGATAGGGTCCCCAGTCGAAGAAGGTGCGTCCGTAGCTGTCGTCGGGGGTGAACATGGCGGCGGGTGTGCTGGTGCTGAGTTCATGGCCGAGGCTCTTCACAAACGAGGCATACATGTTCATGAGCACCTCGCAGAAGGTGATGTCGGTCTCGGTGAGCGACCATAGGAACGGCTCTTTGTTCTCCACGCCTGCTGTGCCCACAGCGAAGCGGCGTATGACCTCCTCGCTGGTGGCTGTCGGCGCAATGACGGGTTTGTGGGTCTGCTGGCAGGCGGGGGCGAGCTGCGCCACGGCCTCATTGCCGAAGGGGCCGATGACGGCCATCACGTCTTCGCGGCTGGCCAGGGTCTCGCCGAGACGTGGGAGGTCTTCTGTCAGCTCGTCGTGCCACTCCAGCTTCAGCTCGATGCAGAGTGTGTCGTGCAGCTGTGCCTGGTGGAGGTTGTCGAGAAACCATTGCGCCGTTCTTTCAAACCGCGCCTTCGTCGTGGCGTTGGCACTCGTTGGTGCCACCACGGCCACCGTCTTCTCCACCCAGTGGCGCGACTGCTGATAGACGATGGTGTCGTCTTCTTGCTTGCAGGAAATAAAGAGAAGAAGAATCAAGAGAAAAGCTTCACCCCAGGCTCCATTCCCGCTGGTGCGCCCATTCCCGCTGACGCGCCTACCCGTAGCCTTTCCCGTAGCCTTATTCCCGAGCAAAGCTCGCCTACCCGTAGCCTTATTCCCGAGCAAAGCTCGCCTACCCGTAGCCTTTCTCCGAAGGGAGAGGGGAGTAGTTAGTCTAGCAAATAGTTTTCGAAGTGTATTCATCGTTCTACTTTATATATATACTTTTTCGGTCTCTCTTCTTTGGAATAAGGCTACGGGTAGGCGCGCTAGCGGGAATGGGGTCGGAGGTGAGGTTTTCTTCTTCCTTTCTCACTGCTTCTTCGTGTATGGCCTGCCTCATCTCTTCCGTCAGCGTGGGTGCTGTGTCGCCCTCATAGCCCTCAGGCTCCCAGATGATGATGGGAGTGTTGACGATGACCTCGGTGTAGCCTGATGCCAAGCCCAGCGTCTGGTGCTTGGGGATGCCCTCGGCTGAGAGCCACTGCCGGATGCAGTGTTCCATGGCACGGCTGATGTGCTTCACGACGGAATAGGCTGAATAATAGCTGTCATAGAAGCTGTCGATGCCTACCAGCGACAGTCCTACCAGACTGTTCAGGCGGGCGAAGGTGTTGAAAGCTCCGCCACATACGGGAACTACGGACAGGTAATGGTCTTCATACCATTGCATCAGCAGTTTCATGGCCGTGCTGTCGGCAATGGTGAAGCCGCCCTCGCCCGTCTCGTCGAGCCAGGCGAGGGACAGCTTTGCACGTCGGATTTGCGACTCCTTCAGCAACTTCAGGCCGGTCTGAAAGCCTTCCTGATAGCCTTGCAGGGCATTGGTCACGGCCTCGGTCCTCCGGTTGGCACCCACCAGCATCACCGTGGGATAGACGGTCATGGCCTCCATCCTGCCTGCTTCGTACATCGCACCATAGTAGGGCATGAACAGCGTCGAGCCCTTGCCCTCCAGCGGAGTGCTTGTCTCCAGGTAGAGCAGGTCGGCATAGGGGTTTGCTTCCAGACGGCTGTTGTTGGAACGGATGAACTCGTCGTAGCCGGGACTGGCGACGATGAACAGCCGGCGCACGGAGTCGGTGGCGGTCTCCATCTGCCGGAACATCAGCTCCAGGTACTGAAGGCCCTCCTCGTGTGTGCGCGGCGACTGCTGCATGGTGCGCAGCCCCAGCTCCTGGGCTGTACGCTCCACGCCCTCATAGATGAGGTCGTTGTAGGAGCGGTCGCCCAGCGCATTGGCATCGTAGATGACGGTCACCAGCGGCACTGTGCTCGCTGACTCCTCGTTAGGGTCGGGCTTATAGACGGTGTCGCCCTCTTTTATGCAGGCTACTGTCAGCAGCGCCGCCGCAAAGCAAACTAAATGCTTGTTCATGTCACGTCAGAAAAGGAAACTATTCTTCTGCTTCTGCGCCCAAGTAGAATGAAATCTTGGAGAGAGGCAAGCCAATCTTTTCTAACAGAGCGACTTGCAGCGCTTCGTCCATGACGTAGACACTCAGGGCGTCGCCACGGTTGGTAGCCGAGAGCACAATCATGTGGCCATAGAGATTGCCGGAGGAGTCGGTCAGGGAAACCGACAAGTTGCCGTCTTCCGTGGGTTGTGCCGTTGCCATCATCTTTGTGGTGATGAAGCTAAGGGCTGCCTCCATGTACATCTCAGTCGAGGGGCAGGTGCAGATGATGGCTGTGGGATTCTCGGGGCTGGGCACGCTGTAGGGAAGGATGTTTACCAGGCAGTTGATGAAGTTGGCCAAGTCATCTTATTCTGCCTTTGGCATGTAGACAATCATTTCGGCATCGAATGCCTCCTGCAGGTCGGGAGTGAGCTGAACCCATGCAAAGCCGATGATGGAAGTCATAAAGTCGTAGACCTTGCTGAAGGCGATGACATCCTCGTCGTTCGTGGCAGGAGCATTCAGCCGGTAGCCAGTAGCTTCGGTAAAGAGTCCCTTGTAGAAGTCCTCGATGACAAAAGCCGTCTCGGCCACACCTTCGGGCAGCAGCTTCAGGAACTCCTCCTGGGCCTCCTCGTAGCTGTTTACTTCAAGACGGATGACCTTTGACATGGCAGTCTCGCCTTCGGGAGAGCTAGCCTCCATGATGTCAGCCACATAGCGCGAGTCGTTCTGCACATTCTGCACGAACATGAAAGCCTGGTCGGGCAAGGCGGGTTCCGGGTCATCAATAATGGGGTTGTCGTTGGTAGAGCACGACGTCACCATGCCGGCGCCGCAGATAAGGATGGCGGCGAGCATCCAGTTCATTAATTTACGCATAGTTGTTAAAGATTAAAATGTTAATAGATAAGGTGGGAATTTTCTAGAAGTCAAGACGGTAGAAGAGGTTGGGCAGTGAGATGCCCGACTTGTCGTAGCGCAGCTCGCCTGTGGTAAGGTCGTAGCGCTGGGCGTAGGGTGTCTCGTTCTGCAGGATGTTGATGCCCTCGAAGGCGATGGTGTGGCTCACCTTCTTGCCGTTGATCTTGTAGCTGACGGTAAGGTCGATCATGTTGGTTGGGTCGTACTGTTCCTTCATGGCCTCCTGATTCTTGTAAATGGGTTCATCGTCGATGACGCCTGCGGCCACCTTGGCCTTCATGGCCTCGAGGTCGATGGGTGTGTGGCGCAAGCCGCCCTGCAGGGTGTATTTCGCACTGATGTTGAACACGTTCTGCTTGCGCTTGCCCATCATCCACTCCTTACCGGCCAGCAGCTTCACCATGTAGCCACGGTCGTAGAGCTGCGGACGCCATTTCTTGTCGAGTCCACGGTATTCGGCCTTGAAGAGCGAGCCGTTCACCTGGCCGTAGAAGCCATGGTTCATATACTGCTCGAGGTGATGTCGCCACCGTAGTTGCGGGTGTTCCCCTTGTTGACAAGGGGCTCGTCGACGTAGTTGAACAGGCGGTTCACCGTGCAGAAGGTGCTGCCGTTGATGCCCACGGGGGTGTCGAAGCCATACTGGTAGTAGGCGTTCAGACGGAAGACGAGGTTGTCGGTGAACTTATGGGAGTAGGTGGCCAGCATGTGGTGCGACTTCGACAGGCCGAGGTCTTTGTTAGCCATGTTGCCATTGGCATCGCGCAGGAAGTAGGCATCGAGCTTCTCAATCATGGAGTGCAGACCATAGCCCAAAGAGAAGGCGTCGCGTGTGTTGGGCTCCCACTTCATGCTGACGCGGGGTTCGATGCTGACATCCTTCGACAGCAGGAAGTAGCTGCCGGAGATGCCGAGGTTCAGGCTCAGGCCCTCGACGGGCTTCCAGAGGTTCGACCAGTAGAGACTGGCCAGCCCGGTGTTGTCCTTCGTAGCATAGTAGGGGGCTTCGGGCACCGGCTCATAGACATTCTCTGCGGTGCGGTAGCTCAGGTCGAAGAAACGGTGGGAGTACTCTCCGCCGAACTGTGTGAGCCAGTGGGGAGTAAGCTGCTTCGACAGCTCGGTGTTCACCACGATGCGGTTCTCGTTCTGCTTCAGGTAGCTGAAAGGATAGTCCTTACCCTCATAGGCGAGGGGCATGAGCAACTGTCCTGACGCTGTGCGCTTCAGTCCCCAGTACTCCATGTCGGACTTGTTGTTCTGCATGTTGAAGGCGGCAGTAGTGCGCCACGTCCATTTGTTGTCGAAGTGAATCTTGTGGGAGACGCCTGCCAGCGCATTGAAGAGCTTGCCGTCCTGACTGGTAGCGTCGTAGATGGAGTGGATGTCCTCGATGTCGAGTTCCACGTCCCATGCCTTGTCGTAGAAGGCCAGGGCGAAGAGCGAGAAGGTGCCTGCGCGCTTGGTGGGGAAGTTGAACTTCATTGACATGTCCATGAAGTCATACTGCGAGCCTTCGGTTTCGAGGATGCCCAGCTCTCGGGCCAGGGAGGTGAAGCCGTAGCGGTAGTTGATGATGTAGCTGGAGTTGTTCTTCTTCGACAGCGGGCCTTCCGATGTCCACTCCATGCTGACGGTACCCAGCTGCACGGTGTTCTCGTATTTCTCGTTGTTGCCGGCGCGCATCTTCACGTCGAACACACCGCTCAGGGCGTTGTTGTAGTTGGCGTTGAAGGTCGACACGAAGAAGTCGGAGTTGCTGATGACGTTGGAGTTCAGCGCACTGACCATGCCAAAGCCGGCACCGTAGAGGTCGGCAAAGTGGTTGGGGCTGAAAATCTCCACACCCTCGATGCGGTACTGCATGAACTGCGGGGCATTGCCATGCACCGAGATGCCATTACTGGAGGCATCGCCGGCCACACCTGCAAAGGCGGTGACCAGTCGGGCGGGGTCGTTGTAGCCGCCGGCATAGCGGTTGGCCTCCTCCATCGACAGCATCACGCCGCCAGCAATGGCAACGGGGTTGACCGTCGATAGCTTGTTCACACGCGGGCGGACAATGACTTCGCCCAGCTCCTGACTGTTCTCACGCAGCTCAATGTCGATGACGGCCTCTTTGGCTCCGGCAATCAGCACTTCCTTCATGATGCCGGTCTCGTAGCCTACGTAGGAGGTCTCTATCGTATAGCGTCCTGTCTGTCCTACTTCGATGCGGTAGTTGCCATCGATGTCGGTAACGGCACCCTTTTCGGCTTCCACCAGCTTGACGGTAGCGCCGATAAGGGGTTCGCCGCTGATGGCGTCAGTCACTACGCCGCGCAGCGTCTGCGCGGACATGGTTTCGGGGAGGATGATGGCAAACGCGGCCACCATCAGTCCCACAAGTGTTTGATACGTTTTTCTCATTTTCATGTAATTTAAAGTACAAAGATATAATTAAAACTTTCTTCCATTTGCTGATGCTCCACGGGTTGTGCCGGTGGCTCCGCCGGTGGTGACCTCTGTGTCGCGGTTGGGGTCGTCACTGTCGGCATTGCCGCCCCAGGTGATGGTGGTCTCGCTGAAGGAGCCGTCGGCGGCGATGGCCTTGGCATCCTGCAGGCGGCCGCTGATGCGCGTCAGGTACTGACCCAGGAAGTCGGGGCCGAGCTGGCCCTTCACCTCCAGCTTGCTACCCACGAAAGGATTGCCGAAGGTGGCTCCTTTCTGGTCGAGCACGGTGACGGTCATCTTGCCGTCGGCCTCTATGGTGTAGGCCTCCTGCGAGGCCTCGCCCTTCAGCAGCGGCTGCACGCTGAAGCCGGCCTTCGCAGGCAGCGTGGCGATGCTGACGGCTTTCGTCCAGGTGGTCGAGGTGGCGGTCTCCTGTGCCTGCTGACCGTTGCTGTCCATATAGTAGATGGTGATGGTGGCGGCATCGAGCAGGTTTTGGCTCAGGTTCACCACATACTCGGCCCTGGCGCTCGTGGCTTTGGGTGTATCTGGGGTTGGCGGTGTCGTGTTCTCGTCATCGTCACTGCCGCCACACGCGGCAAGGCTGCCGAGGGCTAGCAGGCCCCCGAGCAGCATGCTCATCGTCTTCATGTTCTTCATCTTCGTTTTACTGATTGATGGTTTTACGTCCGTTCTTTATCACGATGCCCTTGGCGTTGCCGTCGATGCGTCGGCCGCTGAGGTCGTAGACGCGCTCGGTGCCGTCGCTGTCGACGGTGCGCAACTGCACAATGCCGTCGGCATCCTCCAAGGTCATGCCGATGGCGCGGCTGCCGTTCTTACGGCTCTGCAGCAGGAAGCAGCGGAAGGCAGGGATGGTGACGGCGCGGTGCTCGTCGGTGTCGGAGAGCACGGGGTGCCACTTCGCGTCGTCGTTCATCACGTAGGCTCCCAGCTCCACGGCCTCCTGGTTGCCGATGCTGTTCAGCGTGCCACGCAGGGTGTAGCCCACTGACTGCTGCTGACTGCCCACGGTGTTGCCGTCGTTGCTCGAGAGCAGGGTGACGTTGGCGGTGGAGAGCAGGGCGTCGGCGCTTTCCGTCCAGACGAGGTAGGGCTGCATGGCCTCCATGCGACCGGTGTGTTGGGCAAAGATGAGCTCGTTGGTGCCACGGCCTGAGAGCCGGTATACTTTTGAACCGTCGGGGATGTCGAGGTCGTAGGGCAGGCAGACGGTGTAGGGTGCGGCGCTCTTCGCCAGCGTGCGGGTGTTCTCCACTTTGTCAGCCGTCACGGCGAAGGGCACGCAGTAGTCCTCACCGTCCACCAAGCGGAAGGTCTGGGCGTGGAAGCCAGCGTCACTGCCAACGGCCACGTTTGTCTCAGCGGGAGAACCGCTGAGCGCATAGCCGACGGGCACGTAGGCCAGCGTGTTCTCGCCGATACCCAGCGAACGAACACCACCCTCGGCGGCAAGCGTCGGATCATACTCGGCACACTTGCTCATATCCACATAGCTCAGGCCAGTGCCATTCTTGAAGGCATCCTTGCCCACACCCTTGACGGTGGCGGGGAGGGTGACGCTGCGCAGCTGGGTGAGCGGCGCCACGTCGGCGGTGCGCAACGAGTCGATGCTGGTATATTGGAGGGCATCGAAATCGATGACACCGGTATGATGGCGGAACCAGCCGCTGATGTCGCCAATCAGCCGAAGGTCGTCCTTGGTGGCGGCGGCATGAGCGGCGAAAGCGGCGAACGACTCGTCATCCTTGAAGGCACCCGTCGAGACGCTGTTCGTGCGATGGTCGGGGCCCACGTAGGCCTCGTCGGCGAGGTACTCCTGATAGAGCGACGGACGAACATAGACGGCATCGAACGTCGGGTTATAGTTATTGCTCAGGTTGCGACGCAGCCAGTTCTCGTCGGTCATCTCCATCTTCTTCTTCGAGAGGATGTACATGCGGGTCATCGAGGCGCAGTCGTCGAGTGAGCTCCAGAGGAATTTCTCGTACTCGTCGCCGATGACCAGCGTCTGCAGATTCTCGCACTCCTGGAAAGCACGTTCAGCGACATAGGTGGCGGTGCGCGGCAGGATGAGCGTCTTCAGCGCGTAGCAGCGGCAGAAGGCCTTAGTCTCCACCTCTCCGTCGGAGTTAGGATAACTGAAGTCGGTGCAGACGATGTCGGCATCGTAGAGGTCGATGTACTCCAGCTGCGCCAGATAATTGCGTGCATTGCCGAGAGACGTAGCGTTGCGACGGTCCTTGACAATGTCGAAACCTGCCAGGAAGCGCATCACCATGAAGTCGGCACTCGAGATGGGTCCGTTGACCTTCAAGCCACGGATATGGGAGTAGTCGCCCGTGACGGAGGTGACACGGTACTTCTTCAGAGGCTTCTCGTACCAAGTTTCTTTGAATGCTTCGTAAGTATATTGCAGTCCCAGATGCTGGGCCAGCGTGTTGGGCTCGGTCAGCGTCACCTCGATGATGTCGCTGCGGAAGTCCTCGTCCTCGCCTACGATATGGTCAGCATACTGTGCCCATTGCTCGCGGTAGCGCTTCACATGGGTCTTCGGCACGATGATCTGGAAGTCGGCGGGCAGGTCGCGGAAGGCATCGTGATCCAGCACGGGCACGGAGTCGGCGCTGATGTGGATGGAGGCTAACTTCGCGCAGCCGGTGAAGGCATCGAAGCCGATGTGCTCTATCGAGGCGGGCAGCGTGATGCGCTCCAGGCCCGAGCAGTTCTGGAAGTCGTAGTCGAGCTCGCGGACGTTGCTGAAGAGACGGAACTCGTCGAAGGTCTTAAGATCCTTGTCGCGATAGAAGAAGTAGCCGTCGCCGTCGAGATAACTGCCGAACGGATTCTTGGTGCTCTCCACGTTGAGGTACTGCGAGGGGAAGTAGCAGCGGCGCACCGCCAGGATGCGCATCACCTCTTCGTCCTCGAAGGGGGCGGTGATGCCCTGTGCGCGGTTGGTCAGCGCCGGGTCGCTCATGTAGTCGCCCAGCAGCGACTTCTTCGTATAGACCATGGAGATGGGGCCTTCCCACGGGTCTTCGCTCTCGCTGGTGGCAAAAGAGTCGGTCATCAACACCAGTTCATCCAAGCCCCCGGGGATGTCCTGTATCAGGTCGCGCGTGTACTTTTCTAAACGCTGACCCACGAAGAGATGCTTCAGGTTCGTGGCTCTCTCGAAGGCGTTCTCGCCAATCTCGGTCACGGACGCCGGCAGTATGAGCGTCTCCAGTGCCGTGCAGTTCTGGAACATATATTCGCCTACCCAGTTGGCCTTCTCGAGGTACTCGTCCACGCCATAGAGGTTGTAGGAGTATTTCGTGTCCTGGTCGAAGTGGGCATTGTGAAGGTCTAAATAACGTAGGCGTCCGTTGGTGGGATCGCTGTCCCAAGCGTCGGCACCCATCAGGTGGCGCAGCACGCCCACGTCGAGGCCGTTCAGGTGGCTGCGGACGGTCAGCGAGTCGTACTTCCAGTAGGCTCCACCGACGTTGCGCAAACGGTCGCCGGACATGATCGTCGTCAGTCCCAGCTTCTCAGCCAGCTTGCCGGGCTCGCGGACATCCACCACGGTAATACGGCGGTCTTCGGCATTGCTCTTGATGTACTGGGCCAGGCTGGGCCAGGCCTTCTTGTAGGCATCCACGGCCTCGGCAGGCACGTAGATGGTGAAGCCGCTGAAACTGGTAAGGTTGAACGCGTTGGAACACAATGTGGCGGGCTTCATGCCTTCGCAGCGCACGGTCTTCAGGCCGCTGTATTCAAAGGCACTGGCGTCGATGGTCTCCACGGCGGCGGGGATAGTGATCTCCTTCAGGCTCGAGCAGCCGTAGAAGGCCCAGCCGCCGATGTGCTTGATGGTGGAGGGCAGGTCGATAGCGTTGAGGTTCGAGCAGCTGACGAACCAGGAGCCGCCCACATAGTCTAGTCCTATCAGCTCAAAGCGCTTGAAGTCGGGGAACGAGCGCAGGTTTTCGTTGCCCGAGAACTTGCCGTTGAGGTAGTTGTCCGATGTAGCCCTTGTTACGTCGAGCCAGTCGCCCCACTTCGAGGCGTTGTTGTCATACCACGAGCGGGCTACGTCGGTCCTGTACTTCAGGTCGCTCAGCTTGCTCACCACCACTGGGTCGGCGGGCAGGAAGAGTGCGGGCAGGAAGCGGTCCTTATACTTCGCCCAAGTGGTATCGGCAGCGAACCACTCCATCTGCCGGTCGGTCATCTTGAAGCGTACCTTCGGCGAGTTTTCAAAGACGCTGCTGCCCAATTGCAGCATAGCGGGTGTGAGCGGCTCGGCAATATTGGAGCCATCGGTGCGCAGGTAGAGCATATCGACATACTCCAGGTTCGGACAGTCGGCGAAGCAGGAGTCCTGCAGCGTCATCTGCAAGTCGGTGTAGGCATCACCCGTCCACAGCCAGCCTGCAACGTCCCAGAAGGATACGCTCTTCAGAGCCGTATTGCCTTAGAAAGCGGAGGAGCGGGCGTAATCGAGTTTATAGTTGTTGTACGAACCGATGTCGTTGAAGAAGCCCATCGCACCATTATTATCCTTCAGGTAGTCGTTGTCTGAACCTATGGCATGCAGATGCTCGATGGTGTGTCCGCCCACTTTCTCCACCGACTTATTGCCATTCAGATAGCTGAATGCGTACTTCACACCAAACTCGGTGAAGTTGGCCTTCTCCTCCACGTCGGCATAGGTGAAGAAGCGGCTGTACTGGTTCCAGCTATCGTTGACCAAGTAGTCAATCATTCGCTCCCTCGGGATGATGATATGGAATTTGGTGGAATCAAGACCAGCAAAGATGTCATTGCCGCAGAGCACAAAGTCCTCAGGCCCCATGGCGCGGCTGCCGTTGTTGTCGGTAAGCAGGCGCAGGTCGAGGGTTTCCAAAGCGTCGCACCCGACGAAAGCCGAATCGGGAATGAAGATGAGGTTGGCCGACATATTGTGGCTGGTACGTGCGCTGTTGTCGTGGAAACGCACCGAGCGCAACTGCTTCTTGTTCTGGAACACCGAAGGCAGGAACGTGGTGGTTCGCGTATCCTTCGAAACACCCGTATAGATGACAGCATCCTTGATGTCATCGGGTGCACTCTTGATAAAGGTGTGGTAGATGAGGTCCTTGTCAGGCGTGATGATTACCATGTTCATGGCATGGGTACTCACCGCGTGCATGTTGGCAATGATGTTGTTCTGCATGCCTCTTTTCAGTGACGCGATGTTGGTAGCATCATTCAGCACCGATGCAGCCATCATTCCACCACCCAGCACACTACTGGTGACGGATGTGGTGACGAGAGCAGTCTTCACGGCAGCAGGTAATGTTGTATTGGCTACCACATTAGCTGCAGAAGCCACTACCGACGTTTTCACAGGAAAAGTACTAAAATATGAAGTGAACCGACCAAATACCACAAGGGCAGTTTTCAGAAGCCCACTATCTCGGACACCTTGAAACAACTGTTCTGCTGTTGAAGTCACCAAGCCATCAATAGAGCAAATCCCTACAGAGTTGTAATAGGAAATCATCTCTGCATTAACTCCTAATTCCGCGAGATTCTTTCCAGCAAGGGCAGCAAATTCTTCAACGGTTACCGCATCCACATCACTGACCAGCTTTGCTCCAAGATTCCTCAAAGCAACCTTCGCAGCCTCCCTGGCGGCATCGTCCATAACGTTCACTGCTGATTGTTCCACCACATCCTCAACGACTTCAGCCGACGAGTTTTTGATGGCTTCCTGCGCGACTGCGTTGACAACTTGGTCGGTCAACTCTCCAGATGCCGCCTCTTTTGCAGCAAGGTAAGCGGCTTTTACTGCTTGGTAGATATTATAGGCCGAATAGACAATCATTGCCACCTCGACAATAGTAGCGGGAATGCTCCAGAGGGAGTAGTCCTGAGTCACCACCTGGTCGGTAGAGAGAATACCTGCTTCACCGGCCACATAACCATAGGTCAGCCCACCCTTGGTGATATCAGCTTTGGGCGAAGGCATATAATCGGCAGCCTTGATGTAGCCGGCATACTTTGACCAGTTGGGATTGCTGAGAAACTCAGCATAGAGGTCGGGAGACACGAGAATGCGGAAATCCTTGTTTATTGTCCAGGCAGCATCCTGCTCCTCCTCACTCATAGCGGTAAACTCTTCCGAAGAGGGCAGACCGAATATGTTGTTGCCGGGGATGATGTCCTTCGGCCCGAGCACCTGCCAGCGGTCGGTGCCATCCTCCACCTTATAGAACAAGCGTATCTCCTTCAGGTTCTTGCAGTTCTTGAAGGCTCCGTTCTCGATGACCATCTTCGGCTCGCTGTAGGAATTGTCTGATAGGCCGTTTGTCTGCCAGAACTCCACAGCCTGCAGGTCGTCACAGTTTTCGAAGGCTCCCTTTCGGATGGCAATGGTCTTGTAGTTGTAGTACGAGCCTGGGTCGTTGTAGATGCGCAGCACGCCATTGTTCTTCTTCAGGTAGTCGCTGTCGGCACCCTTCACCGTGGTGTACCACAGGTTGGCGTTATCCGGCGTGCGGCTCTTGTCCGAAAGCAGCGAGGCGGCGTTGAAACTCTGGTAGTCGGCGTTCCACAGGCGCAGGGTCTTCATGATTTCCTCGTGCTGCTCATCGGCATTGCTCAGGGCGCTGCCATCCTCGGCTTTCAGGAAACTGTAGACGGCGCCTTTCACCGTGATGTCGTCCGACGAGTGCTCGAAGGTGGTGATGCGATTGCGCACCTGCACCCACGTCTGACTGCCGAGGTACTGCTGATAGACGCTCGTACCCACGCGAATCCACGCCTTGGGAGAGTTGTCGAGCATTGAGCCCCAGATGCGCTTCACTGCCGTAGGGGGCAATGCCTGCCAGTGGTTGCTGCCGCTCGTGGTCCACTGCATCAGGTTCACCTCCTCCAGGTTCTCGCAGTCGGCAAACGCGCAGTCGCCGATGAAGAAGTAGAAGTCGCTGTTGGCCGTATAGCTCATGGCATCGCAGTCCTGGAAATAGACACGCCTCACGCCTGACATGTAGCGGAAGGCGTTGTCGGCAATGCAGCCCAGATGCGTATGGTCTGTGACGAAGCCCACCAGGTCGTTGATGATATAGACCTCGCCGCTCTGCGGGAAGTTGTCGGCATCGATGCTGGCGGCAGTGATGTAGGCCTTCTCGGCATTGACGAACCAGCCATCGGCATCGGTGTACCAGCCGTAGTCTTCGGGCTTGTGTACGTTGGTGTTGAAGTAACGCGTGTAGTTGTGCTCCGTGATGTAGGTGTACTTCACGCCCTTGTAGGTGTACGTATAGTCGCTGGTTGGTGCTAGCTTCGGTACACTCTGTGGCTTGACTGCCTTGCCGTCGCGTAGCATTACCTCTGTGCTGTCGGATGGTAAATCAGTCCGAACGTCAGCCCATGCACCCGTGGCTGCTATCGTCAGCCACAGCACTAGTGTGGTCTGGATTCTTGTTTTCATCTGTTTGTTTTTGTTGTTTTTTTATTCCTCGTCGTCCTAACTGTTGCCATGGCGGGAGCAGGCATCCAGTATGTGTTTATTTTCCTTTGGCTTTTATTGTTTGTATGATGTTTAAATCGTTAGCGTTCTTTCTTTGCTCTCACAAAATTACAAATTTCTTTTAATAAATAAGGTGTAATAGTCGAAAAGCTGTCAGACTTATTGCGCAGAAAAGCCTGTTCTGCGCAGAAAACGTAAATTTTGCTAAAAAACGCCCCCCGAAAAGTGAAAAAACACTTATTGAAGGATAAATTCTAATATAAAGTATTAACTTTGCAGCACCATTTGTGAGAATACGTTAATAAAGCGAAACCATGGATACAAAAGAACAGCATTTGGCCGGCATTTGGCCGGCAGAAAGCATTGAGAGTAAGTACACGGTGGATTATGCGGACAGTGGACTTCCGCGCTGGCTGATAGAGTTGGCTTTTCTGTGTTACCTCTTGCAAGCGGCCATCAACTGGGCACCGCTGATGCATTGGATGGAGGAGCATGCCCCGCTGGCATCGGCCACCGTCCAGACTTTTGGGGCACTGGTGATGTATTATGGACTGATGCGGGGCATGAAACCGCTCTATCGGCCTATGACCGTGGTCTGGTGGATTGTCATTGCTCTGAACATCGTCGGGTTCCTGCCGCTGCTGTTTCCTGTCCTGATAGAGACGATAGGGACTGCCCGTCGCCGTGTCGCTGATGCTGGTCTACCTGCCTTTCGGCTGTGCCATCGCCTATCATTATCGTGGGTGGTTGCGGCAGGTTGGAATCTGGATGGCACTTTATATTCTCATCTCCAGCATCATCCCTGTCCTTTCCTACCTGCTAGTCGGCCCCGAGTCAGGGCTGGCTAACCTGCCGATGGAGTTCCTCACCGTCGGTGTCATTGTTGTCTACGCATGGGTGATGAGGAAATGCCTCATCCCAAGCGCCTCTTCAAAGGGAGAGGGAAGTTGGTAGTACCTCCTGAAACACATACGACACTGCGTTCGCAGCTTCTCTTCCAAACAAGGAAAGAGATGTCAAGAGGTGGCTAAAGGATGTCTACCGTAGGGACAGACATAAGGTCTGTCCTTACTGTACAGGATTCTCCTTGAGGATGGGGTACCTTAATAATAGGCAACAATATAGCAGTTGACCTAAATTTACTTTTCCGCATGGCACATTCCCGACCTCCGGTCGCTTGCTACCAAAGGGACACAAGAATGCGGCTACCGCCGGAGACGTCCCGGGTCAACTGCTATATTATTGTCTAATAATATTGTTTGAAGCGTCAATTGTTGCCATCTCCCCTTCCTCTTTGGAGATGGGCTATGGGTGAGGTTTGAGATTGCCGGTATTGCAGCGGAGTGATGCCGAGTCGGCGCTTCACCTCTGTCTGGAAAGTGCGACGACCGCCGAAACCAGCCTCTGTACCTACGGCTTCGATAGTCCATTGGGGTTCTTCGCGCAACAGGCGGCAGGCATATAGAAAACGTTTTTCGTTGAGAAAATCGCCCAAATGATGGTATTTTGGATGATTCTTGAATAGCCCTCCGAGCCGTTTCTGCGTTAAGCCGAGGGCTTTAGCCATAGACTTCATCGTCAGGTTAGAATCCGTGAAGAGGCGTGTCTCGTCCATCTTCTGTTCTATCCATTCCATAAGCTCCTCATCGCTCATGTCGGCAGTCAATTCAATTTGTTCGCGATGCTGGCGTGTCTGTTCGCGCAATAGCATCACCTCGTCCAAGGTACTATGTTTCAATTGTTCTGCCAGCTCTTCTTGCTGCCGCTGAAGCGACTCAATCATCTCCTTCTGTTCCTCCAGCTCGTTCTTCTGCTCCTCCAGAATGGTACTCTGTTCTTCCAGCTCGTTCATCCTTCTCTCCAGTTCAGTGCCCTGCATTTTGTTCTGTTCCAAGAGCGTGTTCTGGTTCTCCACCAGCTTCGTGTTGGTAGAGATGATCTTCTTTGCACTAGCATTCATCACCAGCATCGTGATGATGAACGCAATCACAGAAACGATGATTACGGCGGCAATAAGTAAATTAGTTCCTGTCATGGCTATTCACAGCATTCCAGATTTTAATAATGCAAAATTACACTATTTTGTGCGAAATTCAATGATAAATACCATAAAAACGTAAAAAACTTGCGCAAAAATAAATATTTTGCGCAGAAAATGCCATTTCTACTGAATACTTGCCTGGAATAGTCTTCTTTTTTGTCCGATGCTTGATGCGCAGTAACATTGCATGGTCGACAAAACCCTGCAACCCTGCATTTTTTCGGATAAGTGACTGCTTTTCAAGATGTTTTTGGTAGTACACTTTGCAAATGACTCTGCACCGAACCCTGCATAGCATGCATTCTTTTCCAAAACCTATCTGCAGAAAAGTCCCAAGGCTTGGGACGAAAAAACGGCGTTCGTATTTTTCCAAACGGCGTTCGTATTTTTCCAAATGGCGGCAGTTTTTTTTCGAACGGCGGCAGTATTTTTTGTTCGGAGACTATATAGAAAAAATCTTATTTAGTGCAGAGTATGCAGAGTTGCAGGGTTTTTCCGGGTTAAGTATATTATATATATATTACGGCAGTATAACACTATATCCGTCTGTTCGCTTCTGCCTCATCTCGCTCTTGGTCTGCGGGCTTGCTAGGCAAGACCTTTAGAGGGAAAGTTAGCGGGTAAGTGAGAACTTCACGCTGACGCCGAAGTCCTGAGTGGTGGTGGGATAGCTGCTGGCTGAGAGCAGTGGGGTGTTGGTCTGCCGGTCGTAGTAGGCTGTCAGGGTGAGATAGCGTGAGACGGTATAGTCGGCCTGCAGCGATATTTTCAACGCGGAGTTGCCGCTGCTGGCTGAAGAGACCCCCGAGGCGATGTCGCGCGTGATGGCGGCCTGCTTACGGAAGGAGATGTCGAGCCGGGTGTTCAGATCGTGGTTTACGCCGCCACGGCTGCTGCCTGTTCTCGACGATGACGAGGACTTGCTGTCGTTGTCGTTGTCGCCCTTGCCTTTCTTCGAGCCTTTTGCCTTGCGGCTGCTGCTCTTGCCGAAGAGCTTGAAGTCGTTGACCTTGTAGCCCACGCCCACGACCCAGTCCTTGGAGCGTGTCTCGTTGAGCTGTACGCTGGTCATGGAGAGGTTGAGCACGCGGGTAGTCTTGTACTCCACCTTAAAGGTCATGTTGTTCTGCAGGGTGACATCCATTCCCAACAGGGGTGAGAATTGCTCGTTGATGCTGACGGTGCTGATGTTGAAACGGGAGGACGGTGCGTAGCTGCCGTCGGCTGCCTGTACATAGCCCAGGTCGCCCATATACTGCACCCAGGAGCTGTAGCTGGCGTAGGAGCCTACGCTGTAGACGCTCTTGTAGGAATGGTTCAGGTTGACGCTCTTGAAGTGGTCGGCCAGCCAGGGAATCTTCGACAGTCCTGCGT
The DNA here is from genome assembly GCA_024697405.1 of Prevotella sp. Classification (GTDB taxonomy): domain Bacteria; phylum Bacteroidota; class Bacteroidia; order Bacteroidales; family Bacteroidaceae; genus Prevotella. The sequence goes on along the minus strand of JAILFU010000168.1, from coordinate 22,537 downwards.
ACTTCACCGTCCAGTTGGGAAGCAGGCGGGAGAGGGCGGGGAAGATGGCGAGCGACTTGCCGGCGCCCATGGTGTAGGTGCTGAGGAAGGCGGGGATGAGTACATCGGCGGAGTAGGGGTCGACGGATGCTCCTCCCGTTGCTCCCGTGGGTGCTTCGACCGTTCCGCCGCTGGAGGGGTCGGGGTATTGTGCCTGCACCTGGTCGCGGAACTCGGGGATGGCGGCGCAGAAGCGGTCGAAGGTGGGCGAATGGTAGCCGTTGTTGGCATTGCCCATGCCCTCGAGCGCCGAGCGCAGGGAGATGGTGGTCATGGTGAATGTGCCGCTGTAGGTGGTGGGCTGTCCGGAGTACATGAACTGTACGCTGCGCGAGCGGTTCTGCGTGCGTGTGGCCGAGAGGTCGATTTTCAGGTCGCGCACAGGCTCCACCGTAGCCCGCAGCTGGAAGTCCTCGGTCATCTGGCTGGTAGAGGGTGTTGCCACACTTTCGTTGCAGAGCAGCCATCCGTTGTCGAGGGCCTTGTCGACATAGCTGTCGCCCGTCAGTCCGAAGGCGAAGTCGAGGCCAGGCGCTAGGATGTCACCCGAGCGCTGTCCGAACATGTCGCCCACGTTGGGCATGAATCCCGGCAGGGCCATCGACCGCTGGTTACGGTAGCTGAAGTTCACCGTGCGGATGGACATCAGCAGACGTGCTGCCTGCTGGGAGATGTCGTACCACCACTTCTCGTCGAGCGGCTCCTTTGGAGTGACAGAGAGCTTGATGTCTATGCCCCCAAGGTCGGTGGTTTGGAGGTCTGAACGACCGTCTTTTCCTTTCTTCCCCTTTGTTTTCGTAGGAGGAGTGTCAGGAAGTGTAGTAATGAGCGTGTCGTTTGCCGCCAGCAAAGAATCTGTGGCCAGCGAGTCTGCAATGGCATCCGTCGAGTTCGCTTGTCTGGACTTCTTGCCCCCCGACTTAGGAGGTGAAGGCAGCCAGACCTTGATTTTGTTCTCGTCGACGGCTTTCCACTTCACCTTCACGATCTTGCCGTTCTTGCCTCGGGCGCTGACCAGCAGGCGTTTCGACTTCTTGTTGTGCTGCACCTCGATGACGCTGTCGGGCTGTAGGGTGATTTCCTTCTGGAAGGTGTTCTTGTTCTTGGGCAGCTGCTTTTCGTCCTTGCTGGTGCCGGGCTTCGGGGCTTCCTTGCCGTCCTTGGCATCTTTGGCGTCCTTGGCGTCTTTGCCATCCTTTCCGGTCTGGTCTTTCTTGCCTGTGGCCGACTTCTTGTCTTTCTTGTCGTCCTTTTTCTGCGGAGCCTTCTTGAAACGTTCGTTGGTCTTCTTCAGGAAGGGAATATGGTTGTAGAGCGTCTCCAGGTTGAAGTTACCGTTGAGCGTCATGTTGCGGTTGTTCTGGATAGTGTTGCCCAGCGAGGTGCCGTCGTCGAGTTCGGTGCCGCGCAGCCAGGAGTAGGTGGCGTTGTACTGAGCGTCGAGCTTCATCCAGTCGAAGACGGGCAGCTTGTCGAGCGGCAGCTGGTAGCTGGCGGTGAACGACTGCTGGTAGTCGAGGGGTGTGCCCCAGTGACGGATGCTCTGCCAGACGGAGTCTTTCCATGCCTGGTAGTGGTCGGCATAGAGGTCTTTGTTGACCGGGGTATATGGCTCCTCTATCTCTGCATGGGTGGCGCTCTGGAAGTTCATGTGCAGGTTCTTCGTGAGGTCCCAGCGTATCTGGAAGTCACGGTTCCAGAGGAACTGCTCGGAGAATGTGAGCGGCAGGTTGGGGTCTTCGGTGTTTTCCAGGTCGCGCTCCTGCAGCTCGTAGTAGGAGCGGCTCATCTCTGTGTTGAAGGAGATGCTCTGTGGGAGGTAGTTCAGTCCGAGTGCCTTTGGCAGCTGCATCCACTTCGACTTGCTCTTCGACTTCTTAAACGGCTCCCATGTCTTGTAGACCGGCGAATAGCTGTAGCTGAGTGCCCCTCGCCACTGGTCGTCGTTCTCGAAGATGGTGGTCTCGCCGCTGGTGTTGCGGTGGGAGTGGCTGTAGCTGAATGAGAAGTTGGCGGGGTCGTAGGGCATGGGGTGACGCTTGTTCTTGATGCCCACCCTGACGTTGGAGAGCGAGAAGTTGCGTGTGATGTGCTTGGTTACGGCGATGCTCTCTATGCTGTCGCGCTCGCGGCGGTTGGCTGCGCTCTCCAGGGCGTCGTCCAGCTCCATGTCGGTGTCCAGCGGGTTGTATTTCGGGCTGACGCTCTCCTTGGTGTAGGAATAGTAGAGCGGGGCGTTGACTTCTGCCTTGTCGGGGAAGAACTTTCCCAGCTCCACGTTGGCCGTGATGCTGTATGACTTCTCCGTCTCCATGCTTCGCTGAATGACGGTCTGCTCCAGTCCGCCGAATCCGTCGGTGACGTAGCGGCCTGTCATGTTCACCGAGCCTACGTCGCTCAGCTGCACGTTCATGGCTCCGCTGGCCGCCCAGCCGCCCTCGTTGTTGGCCTCGCGCAGGCGCAGCTCGTTCACCCACACCTCGCCGCTCTTCAGCGCGGGGCTGAGGTTGCGCACGCCGATGATCATGGTCTTCACCTCGCCCAGCGAGGGATTGCCAACGATGCTGATGCGGTTGTTGGGCTTGTCGGGGTCGTAGTCGCTGAAGAGCTGGGTGTAGCTGGCCAGTCCCTCGGCGCGGGCCTTGTTGCGGGCTTTCTTCAGGGCGGTGAACACGTGGAGGTTGATGTCGAGCATGTTCTCCTCGGGCCATACGATGGTGCGGTCGGAGGGCACGTTCCAGTGGTAGTGTCCTTCGGGGGTGATCTTCAGCGGAATGAGATACTCGTAGTAGTTGCTCTTGTAGTCGCTGCCCAGGCGTATGAAGACGGCCAGCTGGTTGTCCTCCAGCTGCGTGGCGTTGGGCACGAGGTGGTTGGCATGGACGAACATCTGCAGCCGCTTGTACTGGCGCAGGTCGAGGTTGGTATTCTTGTAGACAGCCTTCGACTCGTTCTGCGAGAGGTTCTTCACCGTCAGGCAGAGGGCCTGCTCGTTGTCCTCGGTGAGCTGCTGCTGGTTGGGATCCTGCACTCGGCTGATGCCCGGCGGGAGGACGTAGGCCACCGGCTGGCGCTCGGTGTTCTCCTCGACGTTGACAGCGCTCATCTCCAGCGTGCCGGTCTCGGCGCTGGCAGAGGTCTGGAGGTTCTGCTTGTACTGCCTCCACTCGCCACGCACGAGGTCGAGAGAGCCAAAGCGCAGGGTGATGGGCTGCTCGAAGCCGGTGAGGAACATTCGCATGAAGCGGATGGAGGGGAAGTCGTTGATGGTGCCCACCTTCTGCTGCCACTCCTGCAGGGGGATGCGGTACTGGTACCAGCGCACGGTCAGCGTGTCGCCGTTGCGCAGCTTGGCATTATAGTCGCGGTGGTCAACGATGTAGGAGTCCTCGCTCTTCATGCCCCTGTTGTAGGCTTGCAGCTCGTCGTCGCTGATGGGCACGCGGTACTGGTAGTAGCGCTCGTATTCGTTGAGGGTGTAGTCCTGGTTGATGTCCTCCACGTCGGGACCAGTCTTGTAGCTGGAGTCGTAGCTCTCTGTCTGGTTGTCGCTGGAGGGGGAGTTGCCCTGTGGGTTGTTGATGCGGCGATAGCGGTCGAGGATGCTCTTCCGCTCGCGGTCGAAGTCGGAACCACGGAAATAGTGGTAGTCATCGCCGGCAGGGTCTTGCTGCCATGCCTGAAGCAGCGAGTCGTTGGTGACCACCGAGCCTATCTTCCCCAGCCACTCGGCGTAGGGGCCGAAGGAGCGCTCCTCCTCGTCGGTGAGGCCGTTGAGTCCCACGTCCTGCTTCTCGCGCGAGCCGCTGGTGGTGGCAAAGGCGTAGGTCTGCGTGGCCTGCACGGGAATCTTTCCCCACTGCGTGCTCTCGAAGGCACTGGTGCCGTCGACGGGCATGCCGCTCTCGTAGAATTTCTTTCCGTCGCGCAGCACGTCTTCCGACACCTCGCCCAGGTTGATGTACAGCTCGCCGCTATGCTGGGAGGCCGTGCCTTCCTTGCGCGTATATATATAAGGATCGAGGAGCCAGAACTCGATGTACTCGATGTTGGCCTGCTCGAAGTCGGTGGTGATGTCCATGCGTCGCATCATGCCGCCCCACCGCTGTGCGGGGTTCTTCAGCGTGCCGTCCTCATTGTAGTCGAGGGTGAGGTTGTAGGGGCCGCGCTCCTGGGGGTAGTAGGTCAGGTTCAGCACGGGCAGGGTAGAGGTGGCACCGTTGTAGGAGGACTGATCGCGGTTGGGATAGAGCTCTTTCACATAGACCTCGCGCACGTAGTGGTTCGACAGCTGCTCCAGGTCGCTCTTGATATGTCCCGGCGTCAGCGAGGAGGAGCGGCGGGTGAACAGCGGGTCGACATTGTACCAGGAGAGGAGGGCACGGTTGTAGCCGCTGGTGACGCTCTCCTTGTCGGCATGCTCGGGGAACATGGAGGGCACGCTGGAGAGCACCCATGCCTTCGGGTCGCTGACATCGAGCAGGTTCTTGGTGTTCTCGAAGTCGTCGATGTAGGAGGCGTTGTCCTGTGTGCCGTGGGCATTGCCGGCAATGAGCTGGGCAAACTCGCCTGTCAGCGAGATTTGCGAGGGCTGCGTACAATGGAGCAGGGGCAGACGGTCGAGTGCCTTCGTCAGCCACTGGACCTCCTGCTTCCAGTTCAGGTTCAGGCCCCATAGTGTGTTGTTCAGCGGCTCCTCGCCCATGCCCACCTTCGTGGTCAGCGCCTGCTCAGAGAGATGGAGCAAGGTGCCGCCCATGGAGAAGCTCTTGTTGAATTCGTACTCCCAGTTCACGCCGAACATGGTCTTCCGCTGCATGCCGTAGTCGCTGTTCGACTCGAGGGAGACGTTGACATTCGTTCCTGCGTCGATGATGCTCTGGTTGAGGATGGTCACCTCGCCGGCCGAATAGTCGACCGTGTAGTCGGAGCCTTCCGACAGCTTGACACCTCCGGCCGTGACGACGACGGAGCCTTGGGGTATGTAGCTCGCATTGAGCTGAATGACGTTTGCCGCCGTGCCTTTATATTGTCCGGTGAGGATGTACTTGTCTTTCTCGGCATTCTGCTTGGCCACGGTCTTCGTGGAGTCGTAGAGCTGGTCGAAGCAGTATCTGTCGGCCAGGTCGCCCATGCCTTTCTGCGTGAGATAGTTGCGGAGGTAGTCGCCGAAGGGCTCGGCCGAGGGGAGGAAGATGCGTCCTGCCGAGACGGTGTAGCCCTGCACGAAGTCGAACTGTCCGTTGGAATGGGGCTTCATGTTGGCATCGAGGCGGTCGAGGCCCATCACCTTCAGCAGCGTGGTCTGTTTCAGCTTCTCCTCCGGCAGGTAGGTGAGATAGGTGCCGGTGGTGTCGCTCTGGTATTTGATGTCGAGACGGAATTTCTCCTTCTCCACGTTCGAGGCCAGGTAGTAGACGTTCTTCATCATCAGCTGCCAGTTGCCCTGTGTGGGGTTGTTCGACGTGTTCTTCAGCGACTTCACGAACAGGCAGCGGTTGGTCTGGGTGACATCGGTGGAGAACTCGCCCACCTGATAGGTCTGTCCGCCGTAGGTATATTCGAAGGCCACGGCCAGCACTTGGTCGGTCTGCAGGCCGGTCTTCAGTGAGATGAATCCCAGCGCATTGTTCACGGTATATTCGCTGGAGGTCAGCAGGCGGGCGGAGGACAGCTTCTCATAGTCCACGCCGCCGGTGATGCCGTTGATGGCTTCCAGCTGCGCCGAGACGAGGTCGATGCTGCGGGAGGCCGTGTCGATGTTGGCCACCAGCGTGGAGTAGACATCGTTGGCCAGGTTACTGGGCACCTGCATGCCAGTGCCGGTCCATATAGGGTTCTTGATGACATTGTTCTCGCCCAGGTCGGTGAAGGCCACGATGTTACGGGTGTTGTTGGTGGTGCCGGTCTTGTTGGTCACCCACACCTCCACACGGTTGATTTTGATGCCCGTGGTCAGGTTGGGCAGGGTAGACATGGCAAGGTCGTAGGTCTGGCGGAAGAAGTGGCTGAGGAAGAAGTGGCGGTTCTCCTCGTAGTCGGCCACGTCGATCTCGAAGGGAGCTGTCGAGGTGCCGCCCTTGCTGCTGACGCTGCTGGAGGTGCTCTTCTTCTGCGAGACGACGGTCTGCAGCTTCAGCTTGCCGAACTGCATGTCGGTGCGGATGCCGAAGAGGCTGCTGGCCCCGTGCACCAGCGAGTTGTTGGAGGGGAAGGATACATTGCCGCCTTCCACGAGCTTGATAATCTCATCTTCCTTGCCGTCGAACTTCAGCTTGATGTTCTTCGTGTCGAAGTCCATGGTGGCGTCTGTGTTGTAGTTCAGGTTCATGTTCACCTTGTCGCCCACCTTGCCATTGACGGTAAGGTTGATTTTCTCGTCGAAGTCGAACGAGGTGGTCTTCCTGTTGCGGATGGGCAGCGAGGGGTTGTCGATGTCCTTCTTCGTGAAGCCCACCTTCAGCTCTGCCGTTCCCTGGGTCTTCACCCGCACGCCGCCGGGGCCGAAGATCTTCTCCGCCGGGCCGAGGTCGAAGTGCATGTCGGAGAAGGAGAACTTGTCCTCGCCCTTCGTCTTCACGTTCTCGGCATCCTTCTGGCGGAAGAACTGCTGGCGGGCACGGCGCTCGCTCCACTGCATGTATTCCTCGGGCGTCATCAGGATGGGCGTGTTCAGATAGGAATCATCAATCTTCGACCCTATATAATAAATGTTCAGGGAGTCGTTGTATTCCACCCGCTGCTTGATGTTCTCGGGCATCTTCAGGTCGATTGCCGAGGAGTCGAGGTCGGCCACCACGACAGGTGCCGTGGGCTGGATGCGCCAGCGAGAAGATACCAGTGTATCCGCTGGAATTGTAGTATGAAGAGTGGAGAATGAAGAATTTGCTACCGCACTGCTAAATACGGTAACACAGGCAAGAATATAGAGGAGTTTCCTCAGAAGTCTGCCTGGCTTTATTCCACCACCTCCGGCGGAAGCAAATTCTTCACTCTTCCAATTTCTCATTCTCTCATTCTCTCATTCTCTCATTTTCTCAATTTCTCATTTTCTCATTTTCTCATTTAATCTGCTTCAGTGCCAGCTTCACCACCTGCTCCACGGGCAGCTGCGGCTGAGCCTGGAGGATGGCCACGACCACCTTCTGGGTGGGGGCAGGAGAGAAGCCCAGCATGGTGAGGGCGGCCACAGCCTCGTCGCGCACGGCATTGTTGACCGGAGCGGCCACGCTGCCGCCGACAGGAATCTCTTCGGCAATGCCTAAGGCCACAATCTTGTCGCGCAGGTCGACGATGATGCGCTGTGCCGTCATCTTTCCTATGCCCTTGATGCTCTGTATGAGTTTGGCGTTCCCCGTGCTGATGGCGTTGCACAGTTCGGGGACGCTCATCGACGAGAGCATCATGCGAGCCGTGTTGTTACCCACGCCGCTTACGGTGATGAGCTGCTCGAACATCTCGCGTTCGCGCTTCGAAGCGAAACCGAAGAGCACATAGGCATCTTCGCGGATGGCCTCATAGACATACAATTTAACGTCGCCCCCTTTCTGTCCCCCCGAGGGGCGGAGGCTCCCCTGAATGGAGGTGTAGGTGTTCAGCGAGATATTCAGTCCGTAGCCCACACCGGCAGCTTCAACCGTTGCCAAGGCGGGGGTCAGCTCGGTCAGCTCGCCCCTGATGTATTCTATCATATTGTCTGTTTTGTTTGTATATATACGCTTTTATTAACGAGCAGAAGGGCGGATTATTGCCTTTCGTGTAATAAAATGGTCTTTTTTCCGTTGAAAGGATATGAAAGAGCGACAATTCAACGCCCAGCAACGTCGTGTCATCGAGGTTACGGGAGGGCATCATCTGGTGCTGGCTCCGCCGGGCTGCGGCAAGACTGCCGTGCTGGCCGAGCGCGTCATCCATGCCCACAAGCAGGGCGTGGCATTCAGCGACATGGCCTGTCTGACATTCACCAACCGTGCGGCGCGCGGCATGAAAGAGCGCATAGGCCAGCGAATGGGCATCACGATGCCCGACGACCTCTTCGTGGGCAATGTGCACCGCTTCTGCCTGCATTTCCTCTTCGACAATGGTATAGTGCCCGAACATGCCTCTGTCATCGACACCGACACCAGCATCAGCATCCTGGCCGACTTCCTGGGCGAGGACGAGCTGCATGTGCTCGATGACAACAAGAGCCGCCAGCGCTATTCGCAGATGATCAACCTGCAGCACCTGATGCGGCAGATGCGCGATGACTATCCCAAGGAGTTGAGAGTGCACACCGATGCCATCAGACCATCGGCCTTGAGAGGGCTGTGCCTGGCGTTCTGCCTGAACTATGACAAGGAGAGCACCGTGCGCCTCTATATGGAGTCTGACCATTATCTCAATGAGCCGTCCATGATGAATAACGACTGCCGGCAGCTGTTGCACCAGCTCTATGCCGCCCGGCAGTATGAGCTGTACAAGCAGCAAAACGACCTCCTCGATTTCGAGGACCTGCTCCTGTCAACCTATGACGCGATGCCGTCGAGTCACCCGGAGCACTGCTTCCGCTGGCTGCAGGTCGACGAGGTGCAGGACTTGAACCCGCTGCAACTGGCCATCATCGACCGCTTCTGCACCCCAGATGCCACGGTGGTCTACCTGGGCGACGCCCAGCAGGCCATTTTCTCGTTCATGGGAGCCAAGACCGACACCCTTGCGCTGCTCCACAGGCGGTGCGGCGACAGCCATTTCTACAACTTCTATCAGAACTATCGCTCGCCCCAGTACCTGCTCAACATATTCAACCGCTATGCGCAGTGGCAGTTGGGCATAGACCCCGCCCTGCTGCCCACCACAAAGAACAAGGAGCCGCGCCGGCCGGGCGACGTGGTGCTGATGGACGCTCATACCAATATTGACGAGGCTAACATGGTGGCCCGTGAGGTGACACGCCTCTATGAGCAATTCCCGCAGGAGACCATTGCCGTGGTCGTGGCTTTCAACAGCGATGCCGACGATGTGAGTGCTGCCCTGGGTCGGCTGCCCCACTTCAAGATTAGCGGCACCGACTTCTTTGCCACGCCGCCTGTGCGCCTGCTGCTGGCCCATCTGGGCGTGGCCAATATGGAGCATAACTTCATCGCCTGGTCGCATATCCTCTCAGGGCTGAAGGTCTATGCCTCAAACAGTTCCGCCCGCCAGGCTGTGAGGGCCATGATGCAGCTGGCCATCTCGCCTGCCGACCTGCTGCTCTATGAAAACAGCACCTATGTACGCGAGTTCGTTACTATCTATGAGCAACAGGATGTGGTGGTCTTCGACACCGAGACCACTGGCTTGGACGTCTTCCACGACGATGTGGTGCAGATAGCTGCCATCCGTGTCAGGCAAGGGAAGGCTATAGCAGAGCTGAACCTGTTCATCGAGACAGACTTGGAGATTCCTGCCATGCTGGGTGATGTGCCGAACCCGCTAGTAGAGGAATATCGCCAGCATCCTCACCTGAGTCACAGGGAGGCGCTGGAGCGCTTTGCCGATTTTGCCCGAGGCTGTGCCATCCTGGGGCACAACGCTACCTACGACTACCAGATAATGGAGCACAACATGCGCCGCTATGCCCCCCAACTGTCCATGCAAGCGCTATGGCCCACCTACCTGGACAGCCTGAAGCTGGCACGCCTGCTCCATCCCCGGCAGCCCAGCTACAAGCTGCGCGACCTGCTGGCGCAGCTTCGTCTGGAAGGACAGAACTCGCATTTGGCCAATGATGACATCGTTGCCACGCTGAGCCTGGTCAGACATTGTTATGACCTAGGGCGCTCGGTCGTAGGCCGCCAGCTGGAGTTCCTCAGTCGCCACCGTCGTCTCGCACAGCGTTTCCGGACGCTCTACAGAGAATTGTTCATGCATACACGGGAACAGCTGTATGCAGACCCCATCCCTGACGAATGTTCCCTAATGACAGAGTTACAGTACGCCTATCACTACCTGCTGGAAAATCAATATATTCCTGAGCTTCCCAAGCTGCAATATATGCTGCGCTACATTGACGCAGAACTGTCTGCTCCTTCCTCTCTTGGGGAAGGCCAAGGGAAAGGCTCTAAAGGCAGGGTAGGGGATTCGCTTGCTGAGATGCTCAGCCGACACTACAGTGAGCTATGCACCCTGAAAGAGGCTGACCTCTGCGGGTCTGCCAGCATGACGGAACGGGTGTTCGTCTCTACCGTCCATAAAGCCAAAGGGCTGGAGTTCGACACGGTGGTGGTCTACGATGCCATCGACGGCAAATACCCCTCGCCTTTTGCTTCTGACGATGCCAAGCGTGGAGAGGAAGCCCGCAAGTTCTATGTGGCCATGTCACGTGCCCGCCGCCGCCTCATCGTCACCTATTGTCATAATACCGTCACCCGCTGGGGCTCCTGGTATGCCAAGGTACTCACTCCCTATATGGAGTGCCTGAGAAGCGCTTTTTTACCAAATAAACTGTGAATTGCTTGGCAGTTTAGATTTTATTTCGTATTTTTGCAGACTGTTACTATACATCCGACAACATTATTAATAATATAACGCTTATTGACCATGGTTAGTATGAAGAAAAACACGGTATTGCGCGCAGCCATGTTGCTGCTCGCCATGTTCTGTGGCCTCACAGGGGCCAGGGCCGTAACAGTGACAGTGGGAAATCTGAATGATGCCTCCGACGATCCCTATCTTCCTTTGAATTCCACTTATGTATATTCCTACTCGCAGCAAATCTATACTGCTGAAGAGATAAGAACAGCAGGAACTATCAACGCTGTCACCTTCTGGCTGACGGGCTATGCCAACATCCATCCGGTGACCGTTGACATCTACATGAAGGAAGTGGACAAGGCGTCTTTCGACGAGGGAGGCTGGGTGACGCTGTCAGCAACCGACAAGGTCTATTCGGGCACGCTGACTTTCAGCAACACCACCGTCGAGGCCAAGACCTTCACGCTCAGCACGCCCTTCATTTACAACGGCAACGGCAACCTGCTGATTTCCATCAACAAGTCTGGAGGAAGTGATGTGATGGTAGGTGGACTGCAAGGGAAGGTATTCTCTTCGGGTAGCAACTACAAATCTGTCTTCGCCATTGATAACTCTACGGCAATTAATCCTGCCAGCCCGCCATCCAGGCCAGGCACCCCCTATCTTAAAAGGAACGTCGTGCAGCTCGACATCACTCCTGCTGTTCCCGACGATGTGTTGATTGGCGACAAGCCTGAGAACTGTACAAACTTCGGGACATTGCCCGTGAACTCTGCACAAAAGTATTCCTATTCCCAGCAGATTTATAATGCCGATGAAATAGGAAGGGCAGGAACTATCAACTCCATCACCCTGTGGCTGACGGGAAAAGCCAACCTCCCCCAAAGGTCCATCGACATCTATATGAAGGAGGTGGACAAAACATCATTCACCAAAAAGACAGACTGGGTTCCACTGTCAGACAACGACTTGGTCTATACCGGCACGCTGACCGTTCAAAATACGGAAGTACAGGCATATACCATCCAACTTGACAAGCCCTTCTATTACACCGGAACGCACGGACTGCTGATAGCCTTCAACGACAAGACTGGATCTGCCACAAACGGACTGGGAGGAAAGGGTTTTATCCCAAGCACTCTATACATGTCCATTTGCGGGTATTCCAGCGCCCAGCCCATTGATCCTGCCGCCCCGTCGGTGACTGAGAGCTACACAAATACTGCCAAGAATAACATCATGTTCAACTTCGAGCCTGCCAGCAGTGCGACAGATGTGCAGTTTACGATTGGCGATCCATCCAAAACGTACTATAGCCAGTACGATTACCTCCCCGTGGCTTATAATGGCCAATATTCCTACTGCCAGCAGATATTTACAGCTGAAGAGATGAAAACCGCAGGAACCATCAGGGCCATTACGCTGTGGCTGCAGGGATTTTCAACATCGGGAACACCAGTCGACATATATATGAAGGAAGTGGATATAGACGAGTTTAGAGGCGGTAGCGCCAGCATCGTCAGCACACAATGGGTGCCGATGAGCGAAGACGACCTGGTCTATTCCGGCCAGGTGACGCTCAATACCTCGAATCCGGAATATGCCTTCAAGCTGGACAAGCCTTTCCAGTACAGCGGAAAACACAATCTGCTCATTGCCTTCAACAAAACCGATAAGAAGGCAAGCAACATAAATGGAAATGAATTCGATGACAGAACCTCATACAAGGCTATCTATACTTATCGTTCGGGCTACGGTAAATTCGATCCCACTATGCCCATAGAGGGAGATTACCAATATCCATCTAGCAAAAGAAATGTCATAGGGTTTGACATCATTCCTGTTACCGAAACGGCCATTGGCTCAGGCGATAAAACCTCTTCTCAACTGCCCACCACTAATTTCTACAAATATTCTTTGACCCAGCAGATTTATACGGCTGCTGAACTGGGTCAGGCAGCCACCGTCAAAGGCATTGATTTCTATTGTAAATCACAGATGACCCGCCAGCTGGACATCTATATGGTAAGCACCGACAAGAGCAGCTTCAGTGACGGCAACGACTGGTGCAGTGTCACAGCGGGCGACCTCGTCTTCAGTGGTGAGGTGAACTTTGCCCAGGACGACTGGACAACCATCACGCTGGACAATACTTTTGAGTACGACGGGCAGCACAACGTGTTGCTTGTCGTTGACGACAATACAGGGATTTGGTATTCAAGTTCTTCTTTCCTTTCTTACAATAGTGAGCAGAGCCAGGCCCTATACATATATAATGATAATACCAACTACGACCCGGCCAATCCTAACAGTAGCGGTACACTGACACGAATGAAGAACCAGATACGCCTGCATACGGGAAAGGCGGCAGACGTGCAGAAACCAAAGGTCACGGTGGGCGATGTCAAACCCACCAGCGCTACCCTCAGCTGGACAGGAGAAGGCGACAGCTATGACGTGCGGTGTGGAACCATTCCCGCTGAGGCATGGCTACAGTATGACAACGGAGCGCGCTCCAAATCCTTTGACAGTGGCACATACACTACAACTTGGGGTGTGATGTATCCCGGCAGCCAGGTTACAGGCAGGAAGCTGACCAAGGTGGCCGTCTACGAAGGTACTTCCAACACTTCCGACATCACACTGAGCATCTATTCCAATGGCACCCATGCGCCCGGCACGCTGCTCTATACACAAACGGTGACTCCGGAACACTTGAATTCATTCCATGAGATTGTGTTGGCCACGCCTGTAGCCATCATCCCCGGAGAGAACCTGTGGATTACCCTCACAGAAGCAGGGGCAAACGTAGTGCCGTGCTGCCAAGTGGACGGGGCCGACCCCAACGGCAAATGGATCTGTGTGAACGGCATGTGGAGGGTGGATGACAACTCTTCCCGCGCTGGCTGCTGCTGGATGATTCGCGGCTGTATGGAAGACCTCACTGTCGAAGGAGGCATTTGGGCCGTTTCCACCTCGACCACAGAACAGTCTTACCCACTGACGGGGCTGGAGCCTGAAACCAGCTATGTGGCCCAGGTACGTGCCAAAGACAGCGAGCTGGGCAACAGCGCATGGGCGACAGTGAACTTCACCACGCCTGAGCTCCTCGCCAAGCCCATCAATGTAGAAGTTGCCGACATCACCCGCACCACAGCTACCTTGAGCTGGACGGGCTATCACGACAGCTATGAAATAGAGGTGACGCCATATGCGCATCCTGACAAGAGTGTGTTCACACAGGCGGGCAGCGATGTCATCACCACCGATGAACTTTACCATACACCTTCGACCTCACCAGCTTCCCGACGCGTAATGGCACTATAGCCATCCGCCACTACAAGGCCAGCGGACCCATTCAATTGTATATCGACGACATCAAGCTGAAAGACAAAGCAGGAAACGAGGTGTTAACGGAAGGCTTTGAGAATGGCAGCTTGCCAGATTGGATTTACATTGCAGCCTCTGGTGATGAATCATGGTGGAGTGTCTATTGTGATGCTATAAAAAGCAGGCCTACCAGGGCAGGCTCGCAGAGCTCTTCATACATTGGTGACTATTGTGCAGCTTCAGTTATCAGCAGCTATCAGGATGATGACTGGTTCATCATCCCGGGTGTCATGCTGGGTGGCACGCTCACGCTGTATGCAAAGAGCGACACCAGAAATTTGAAAGTAAGTAACGATGCAAGGAGAGCAGTCTTCGGCGTGTATGCCACCACCTCCGCCGCCCCCCTAACCACTCCTGTCACCACGACATTGACCTGCGACGGCAGTCCTTACACCGTCACCGGGCTGGAGCCAGGGGTGTATCACTTGTTCAATGTGCGTGGTGTCCGATCGGCAAATGAAAAAACCGACTGGAGCAATCCGTTGTTCTTCATGACGAAGAACTACATCCTGGGCGACGTGAACGATAGTGGCGACGTGACGCCCGCCGATGCCATCATGATTCTCTACCGGTACTTCGGCGTGGATCAGACAGGCTTCATTGAGGAGGCTGCCGACCTGAACCACGACGGAAGCATCAGCCCCGCCGATGCCATCGAGGCCCTTTACCTCTACTTCGGAGCAGGCAGCGGCAGCAGCCCAAAAGCCCGATCTGCCACAGTAGCCGTAGACCCCGAGTAAATTCAACAATGGGTTCACTTTCAAGGTGAACCCATTGTCATGTCAGGGAATGGTGATATCGATGACTGGTATCAGGTATCTGTCTGAGCCGACAGTATTGAAACTCCCCAGGCTATTTGCTCCAGAAACGTACAGCGACTTGAGGGTTTCGCCGTCCAGGCAGTAGTAAAACTTATTGTAGACTACTGATGTGCAGTTCGCATCTGCAAGGAAAATGCTTGCCTCTTCGGCAGTAGGAATACGCCATGTGCCGCTTACGCCGCTCTCAGCGGCCCACGAAGAAAGGGCCGATTCTACATTTGCAATATTGGTTTGGTTCGAGTGATCTTCAAACGTGTCGATGTTCGTCTTGTAATTGTTGGAGACCAGCGTCACCTGGCTTCCCTCGACCGCCACCACATAATGCTCGTTATAGGTGCCACCCACAGTGGGAGTGCTGGAAGAGTTGCCGCTGCCGCCAGTGCCAGTGCCGCCGCCGGTGCTGGAGCCACTCGAACCTTTCTCGTCGAAGTTGAAGTTGATGTTGATGTCGTCTCCCCACTTCGAGCCTGTCAGCGTGCCCGTGAGCGTCACGCCCTGCTGTGCCGTGTAGGTGCCTTCAATCTTCACCTTGTGGTTGGCAGGCCATTCTGCGTCAGCCTGATAGGAATAGCTCTTGACTCCTGAAGGCCAGGTAAACCTCACGGTGATGGTAGGCTTTCCTGACGAGGGGTACAGGTAGAGCAGCTGCGACTGCATCTGCCAGACATTGTCGTCGCCTTCCGTCAGAGATACGGAGGCCGACTCCGTTGCTGTGCCGTATTCACCGTTCAGATAGAGCTGACTGTAGAAAGGTGCCAGTTCGATGCTCACTGCCGTTACTTCGTCGGGCACTTGGTTGATGGTCAGCTGTTCTATACGCAGCACTTTGCGCTCAAACGTCATGTTCAGCTGGTGCGTCTCGCCGTCTACCAGTGTTATCGATGACGCTTTCTGCATCAGCAGGTCGTCAAGCGACCAGTCCTGCTTCAGCAGAATCTGACTGTTAGGCTTTGCCGATTCTTCCGTGGGCAGGTCGAAATGTGACAGGTCGTTGCCACCGATGGCATAGACATCATAGGTGCCGGCAGGAAGTGCCTGGGAAGTATAAGTCGTAGTCGAGCCAAAGGACAGCGTGCTGACACAGTTGTTGCCGTTGAAGATGTATATCTGTCCGGAAGACACATTCAAGGACCCGTCCGCTTCATCCTGGCCGGTGTCTCCGTCTCCGGTACGGGTCACGATATTCAGAACGCTTGTCGGCTCGTCGTTGGTGGCTATGTCGCTGCTGATATCTTTTGCGCAGCCAGCAAGCATCAGAAGGCCGCCGATGGCAAGCCCATGAAGGTAAGTATACTTAATCATTTGTTTTTCTTTCTTTTAAAGATACGGAATAGCGTGTTGTGTGTCTTCTTGAGTTTGCGCACCATCAGGAAGGCATCAATGGCCAGTGCGCTGTTTGAGATGACGCTGGCTATGAACTCGCCACGCGTAGAATCTTCACGGCGTACGAAAAGGCCCTGCCACAGCTGGCCTATCTGATCGCTGTCATGGTCGAGCTGTGTGCGAAGTTCCTGCTTGCGCTGACGAAGCTCCTCAAGATTGCTATAAGCTGATAGTTTCATTCTTTAGGTTCAGTCTTTCATGAGCAGTCGGGCCAGCCGACGGACCAGCGGACGCTCAATCCACGGCCGTCGGAAGGCGTAGACAGTAAATAGTACGACAGCATGAAGCAATGCCACCACGAGGAAAGCGGCCACTATTCCCATACTCTTGGATAGCCAGATGGCTAGGCCAATCGACGCAAATAGCAGCACGACGATAAGAATGATGAACAGCAAGAGCAACAAGGCGGCGCCTGTGAGCACTCGCACCACCTTGTCGACCATGTCGAGCTTCAGGTATTCCGCCTGATGCCCTAAATAACTCTTTACGGCCTCGATGAGCTGGGCAATGGTCTCAATGTTCTTGTCGCTGGAAAGCATGACTAGTCAGCTACATCCTCCAGATCGTCGACAAATTCGCCAACCTCCTTGCGGTTCAGCTTAATGTTGTGCTTCTTCAGGAAGTCTTCTACGGTGTCGGTGATTTTTGCACGAGTGTCTTTGCCGCTCTCCGGGGCGAGGAGCAGGCCTGCTGCTGCACCGGCGATGGCTCCGCCGATGAATACGCCAAGATAACCAAGTCCTTTCATAATGTTCAATTGTTAAGGGTTAATGATTAAGGTTTATTGTTTCCGCTGGCAAATTTACGAATTATTTTGGTAAAATGACACGAAAAGCAGTATTTTTTTTGTTAAAACCGACAGATTTTGCTCTTTTAACAAAGTTTATGTACCTGTTTGGCGGTTTTTCCGCTGATATTTTGTAATTTCGCGCTTTGAAAAGATGCTTTTTAGGAAACAGTATCAAATAACGATTATATCAAAACAAAAGTTTATGAAGAAAATTGTATTTATGTGTGCAGGTATTTGCCTGGCAATGACGCTGGCAAGTTGCGAATCGAGTGAGAAAGCCTATCGCAAGGCTTACGAGAAAGCTCAGGCACAGGCTCAACAGCAGCCCCAGCAGCAGGTGCAGGTGACAGAGACACCTGTGGTAACTCCCGTGCAGACGGTTCCCTCTACACAGACACAGGTAGTTGACAACCGCGACAATGTGCAGGTTCGTCAGGAGCGTGTCTCTATCGTGAGCGGAGCCGGACTTCAGGCTTACAGCGTTGTGGTAGGGTCGTTCTCTGTAATTGCTAATGCCGAGGGACTGCAGCAGCGCCTGAAGAATGCCGGCTATGCCGCTCAGATTGTGAAGAACGAAGAGCGCAACATGTACCGCGTGGTGGCTTCGACGTTCAACGACAAGAATTCTGCTGTGCAGAGCCGTGACCAGTTGCGTGGAACTTATCCCGACGCATGGCTGCTCTATAACGCACGCTAGGCAGACTCTTGGCACGCATCCTTTCCATAGACTATGGCCGGAAGCGCTCCGGTGTGGCAGTCACCGACCCTCTTCAGCTCATTGCCGGAGGGTTGGCGACTGTTTCTACACATGAGCTCTTCGACTGGCTGAAGAGCTACACACTGAAGGAAGAGGTGGAGCGCATTGTCATGGGCGAGCCGCGACAACCCAACGGCCAGCCCAGCGAAAACCTGGAGCGCGTCATGCAGTTCGTCAACCGTTGGCGCAAGGTTATGCCCCATATACCTATTGAACTCTACGACGAGCGATTCACCTCGGTTCTGGCGCACCAGGCCATGCTCGACGGCGGATTACGCAAAAAGGCACGGCAGGACAAGGCACTGGTAGACCAGATAAGTGCCACTATCATCCTAGAGGACTATTTGCAATCGAAAAGCCGTAAATCGTAAATTGAAAAACCAGTAAATAATATGGTATTACCTATTTATATATATGGTCAACCTGTGTTGCGGAAGGTGACGGAGGACATATCACCCGACTACCCGGAGCTGAAACAGCTGATTCAGAATATGTGGGAGACGCTGGAAGAAAGCGAAGGCATCGGTCTGGCGGCTCCTCAGATAGGGCTGCCCATCCGTCTCAGCGTCATCGACCTGCGTCCGCTGGCCGAGGACATGCCAGAATACAAGGACTTCCACCAGGCTTATATCAACCCCCATATCGTGGAGCACGATGATGAGCATACCGACACGTCGGAAGAGGGATGTCTCTCTCTGCCCGCCATCCACGAGAAGGTGACGCGCCCCACGCGCATCCATGTCCAGTGGCAGGATGAAGAGTTCCAGCAGCACGACGAATGGGTGGAAGGCTATCTGGCACGCGTCATGCAGCATGAGTTCGACCATCTGGACGGCAAGATGTTCATCGACCATATCTCGCCGTTGCGCAAGCAGCTCATCAAGAATAAGCTGAAGGCACTGACACAAGGCCGTTACCGCTGCGCCTACAAGACGAAGCCGGTGATGAGGAAATAGCCCCCACTCCCGAAAGGAGGCGAAAGAGTCCACCCCTAGCCCCCTCCCAAAGTGAGGGGAGTTTAAATAGTTTTGAAGGATGATGATTCCGCGCTTTTCCAAAGTGGCAAACTATCTGAACGCCCTTCCCTGTGGGAGGTGGTGGTGGTGGACGTTTCTTTTATTCTACTTTATACCCTCGCATGCCCAATACAACACCGACCGTCTTGTCACCATCGGCAGGTCGGCACTCTACTATGAAGACTATGTGCTGAGCATCCAGTATTTCAACCAGGTCATCATGGCTAAGCCCTATCTCTATGAGCCGTGGTTCTTGCGTGGCGTGGCGAAGTTCTATCTGGATGATTTCTCGGGTGCTGAGCAGGACTGCACGGAAGCCATCAACCGCAACCCCTTTGTGGTGGGCATCTATGAGCTGCGCGGGCTGACACGCATCCAGCAGGAGAAATTCAGCGATGCCATCAGCGACTATAACCGCGCGCTGCGCATGACGCCCGACAACCGCTCGCTGTGGCACAACCGTGTGCTTTGCCATATTCAGGACAAGGACTACGAGAAGGCACTTCTGGAGCTGGACACCATGCAAACACGATGGAGCCAGTATGCGCCGGCATGGAACATGAGGGCCGATGTTCACATGCAGCAGAAGGACACGGCTTTGGCCGTAGAAGCACTGGAGAAGAGTCTTGAACTGGACCCCTACGACGGTAAGACTTGGGCCATGCGGAGCATCATCAGTCTCAGCCGCAGTGAGTGGAAAAATGCCGAGTATCAGCTCGACCATGCCATCCACCTGCTGCCCAAACAGGGCGGGTACTACATTAACCGCGCGTTGGCACGCTACAACCAGAACAACCTGCGCGGGGCCATGGCCGACTATGACACAGCCCTTGACCTGGAACCCAATAACTTCCTGGGTCACTACAATCGTGGACTGCTCCGGGCCGACGTGGGCGATGACAACCGTGCCATCCTCGACTTCGACTTTGTGCTCCGCCTGGAGCCTGACAACATGCTTGCGCTATTCAACCGCGCCGTGCTGCTCGAGCAGACGGGAGACCTGAAAGGCGCTGTGGACGACTATACCAAGGTCATCGAGGAATATCCCAATTTTCATACAGGCATCCTCTACCGTGCACGATGCTACCGCCGGCTGGGCATGACGCAAAAAGCCGAACTGGAGGAGTTCAAGGTCTATAAGGAGCAGCTCTACCAGCACCTCTACGGCATCACGCCTAAGCAGGAACGGCGCAGCCAGCGCAAACGCAGCGACCTTGACCCCGACAAATACAACCAGCTAGTGGTGCCCGACGAAGAGGAGCCGGAGCGCGAGTACCAGAGCGATTATCGTGGGCGCGTGCAGAACCGCAAGGCCGACATGGAGCTCCTGCCCATGTTCGCCCTCTCGCTGGAGCCGCAACACGACGAAGTGGGCACGTCGCAACACTACGACCCGCAGGTGGAGGCGCTAAACCAGCAGCGTGTCGTTCGCCCCCTCTATATCAGCTACCAGCATGCTTCGCTCGACAGCCGCCACTCAGCCGACTATTTCAGCTATATCGACTCGCTCACCGCTGTCTTACCTGAGAACGGAGAACGGAGAGTAACGGAGAACGGAGAACAGAGAACTGTGAGGTATGATTACTCTCAAGGCGGAGGGGCTAATGACAGCAAAACTAATCATACCTCTCAGTTCTCACCTCTCAATTCTCAGTTCCTCCTCCTATCTCGGGCCGTGGCCTATTCGTGTTTGCAGGACAACGACGCTGCCTGCGAAGACCTGACCTCTGTGTTAACTGAGAACGGAGAACTGCGAACAACTGAGAACGGAGAGTTGAGAACTGAGAACGGAGAACTGAGAACTGAGAGGTATGATTACTCTCAAGGCGGAGAGTCTGCCGACAGCAAGATTAATCATACCTCTCAGTTCTCAACTCTCAGTTCTCAGTTGAATACCTCTCAGTTCTCAGTTCCCAGTTCTCAGTTAAAACCTTTCGCCGTTCTCGCCCTTTGGCAGCGTGCCGTGTGCAAGACACGCCAGAACCAGTTTGCTGCTTCTGAGGGGAAAAGTATCGAGCTGGCAGTAGCTGGCGTGAGGAGCGACCTGACGCATGCCCTGCAGCTGGCACCCAAGAACGCCTATCTGCACTACAATATGGGTTGCCTGAATGCTCAACAGCAGGCTTTCAAACAAGCCGTTGCCGATTTCACGGCAGCCCTCGATGCCGACCCGCGACTAGCCGAAGCCCATTACAACCGTGGTATCTGCCTGCTTCAGGAAGGAAAGACCGCCGAGGGCATCAGCGACCTGAGCAAGGCAGGCGAACAAGGCATCTATCAAGCATACAGTATCATCAAGAAATATAGCAACAATGTCGGAAAATAAAGAAATGCTGACCTGGCAGAAAGTGCTTGCGGCCGTACTTGAGCTGCCAGGCGTGAAGGTAGACCGCGTGGCCTTCCTGCGTAAAGAGCTGAAAAGCTACTGCAGCGCCGCCAAGCTCGACATGCTCGACAATGTGCGGCCCTACACCGTCACCACCGACCGTGTCATCGACACATTGGCCAAGAAGTGCATCAACCGCCACACCACGCTGGCCACCACAGCGTCCACCATTGTCGGACTGCCTGGCGGCTTGGCTATGGCAGCCACCATTCCTGGCGACATCTTGCAGTACTACTATCATGTGGTAGTGCTCTCGCAGAAACTGGCCTATCTCTACGGTTTCCCCGATTTCTGTGACGAGGAGGGTGAGCTGACCGACCAGTCGACTGACCTGCTCACTATCTTCATGGGCTCAATGATGGGCGTGAAGGTGGCCGACCAGGGGCTGACCGAGCTGGCGAAAGGCATGGCCAAGCAGGCCGTGGGGCGCCTGCCACGTGTTGCTATCAGCAAGGCTGCTGTCATTCCCGTGGCAGCCACCATTGCCCGTATGGCCGGAGCGAAGCTGACCAAGGAGGGGCTGGCAAAGAGTGTCGGCAAGTTTATCCCCATCGCGGGAGGTCTCTTCTCTGGCAGTCTGACGCTGTTCACCTTCAAGCCTGGGGCCAAGCGGCTGCAGAAGCGTCTGAAAGCACAGAAGATGCTCTTTACCGACGGCGATATCGACGCCCTCGCCTTCAAGAACATCAAGACCTCGTTCTCGAAGGCCGAGCAGAGCGAGCATCACCCTGAGGACAAACAGCTGGCTGTCATTCAGGCCATGGTCAACATGGCCAATATCAACGGGGCAGTGGCGGCAGAGAAATATCGCATTATAGAGGAAAAAGTGGCCCATAGCAACCTGCCCGACGATGTGAAGCTGGAACTGCTGGGCAATGTGGGTACGGAAGAGAGCCACGAGTCGGACTTCAGCTACGACGTGGACTACGACCTGCTGGCCTGCGACCCCGACTATGCCGCCGACGCCCTTCAGCAACTAGTGGCCGTAGCCACTGCCGGCGGCACACAGCCCACTATGGCCGAGCGCATGTATCTCACCATGGCCGCCAAAGCCCTAGCCGTCGATAAGGAGACCCTCGACAGGATGATGGAAGAACAATGAATAAGCCCGTTGGTGAACGACAGCGTACGGGAATTAGGAATAGCGGCTTACTTCTCGCGCGCACGCGTATATAATAGGGATGAAAAAAGGCGCTACACGAGCTACTCTGCTGCATAATCTGCAGGTTGGCAAATGTTTATTTGTAGCTACAAGGATGAAGCTGGAGCTACTGATGTAGCTACAGAAGAAAATACCGACTTTGCCGTATGTAACCTGACCCCTGTTTTCCGCAATGGGGTGACCCAAATCGGGGCTCAGGGCTTCACCCCGATAGCATCCAGTAGTTTCGTGACCTCCTCATCGTAGTCTGTGCGGAGCATAACGGACATCTTCTTTCCGTTGTATGGGTTCACATATTC
>JAILFU010000158.1 GCA_024697405.1 Prevotella sp. | reverse complement strand
CTTGAAGTTGCCGTCGGCCGACTGTGCGTATGTGTATTCGTCGGTGCCTGTCTCCACGCTGTTCAGGAAATAGCCGTTGCCATAGAAG
The DNA here is from genome assembly GCA_024697405.1 of Prevotella sp. Classification (GTDB taxonomy): domain Bacteria; phylum Bacteroidota; class Bacteroidia; order Bacteroidales; family Bacteroidaceae; genus Prevotella. The sequence goes on along the minus strand of JAILFU010000158.1, from coordinate 10,878 downwards.
TAGCGCAGGTGGGCATAGAGCGACGTCAGGCCGCCCTCAATACCCGTCTTCGTGTTGAAGAATGTCGGGTCGAACTGGCTGCGGGGCTGCTCGTCGAGCACGTCGGAACAGGACCACAGACCGCAGATTACGCTAATAGCGCAGATGGATTTATATATTGCTTTCATAACCTATTACTTTATTCCATTTTACTTTTTTGCCTTATCACCTTTTTACTTTGTTACCTTTAGAACGTTACGCTCATGCCAAACAGGAAGTTGCGGGTAGAAGGTGTGTTATAGCCCACGATAGGCATGCGGTGCTTGCCGGTGTATCCGTCGATGGCCACGGCCGTGTTCTGGTTGGCCCATGAGTTGGTCTCCGGGTCGAGTCCGCTCTCGTTGTTGAACGGCGAGAAGAGCACGAAGGGGTTCTGCACAGTGGCATAGAGACGCAGGCGGCTGATGCCCAGATCCTTGACGGCCTTCAGCTGGTCGAAGCTGTAGCCCAAGGTGATGGCGCGAATCTTCAGGTAGCCGGCGTCGAAATAGCCGAGGGTAGAGCCGTACTTGGGATTGTCGCCGCTCTGGATACCGCCGGGCTTCGGATACTTTGCACCCGTGTTATTCTCTGTCCAGTAGTCCACGTCGAGCTGTCCGCGACGGCCGGTAAGCATGTTCAGGTAGCCGTTGGAGGAGTGGATGGCCGAGATGAGCTTGCCGCCCACCTGGAAGGCGCCAATCATGGTGAAGTCGAAGCCCTTGTAGCCCACCGTGGTGTTGAAGCCGCCGATAAGGTCGGGCTCCATGCTCATGATGCGGCGGTCGTCGGCACCTATGGCACGGGTGGGAACGCCGTTTGCGCCAATCACGTCGTCGTTGTATTTCACCTTGATCATGCCCAGGTTGCCGCCAGGCTCGAGAACGGCGAAGTTGGTGGTCTTAGTGCCGTCGGGCAGCGTCACGTCGTAGACATCGCTCGCGTTCCACAGGCCGTCGTACTCATAGTCGTAGATGACGTCGATGGGATGTCCCACGAACCAGCGGTTGGCCTCGTCGCGCTCAGGCTTGCCGTCGGCTGTCTGTGCTCCCGTCAGCTTGGTCAGCTTGTTGCGGTTGGCATAGATGTTGACACCAGCCTCCCAGTGCCAGCCGTCCTTGTTGTCGATGATGATGCCATTGAGCGAGAGCTCAAAGCCCTTGTTCTCCGTGTTGCCGATATTGCCGGTGTAGCTGCTCACGCCCGAGGTGCTGGGCATGCTGACATCGAGCAGGATGTCGTTGGTCTTCTGGATGTAGTATTCGAACGAACCGTTCAGCCGGCCGTTGAGTAACGAGAAGTCGAGACCGAAGTTCCAGGTCTTGCTGTACTCCCAGCCCAGTTCGGGGTTGGGCAGTGCATTCACGTAGTAGCCAGCCTTATAGGTGGAACCGAAGTTATAGTTGCGCACGGCCAGGCCGCCCAGCGTGGAATAGGGGCTGATGCTCTGGTTGGAGGTCTCGCCGTAGCCCACGCGCAGCTTCAGGTTGTCCAGCCAGTCGTAGTCGGACATGAACTCCTCGTTGGAGATGTTCCAACCGGCACTGACGGCGGGATAGGTATGCCACTGGTGACCCTTGGCCAGACGCGAGGAGGCGTCGGAACGGAGGGCTGCTGAGAACATATATTTATTGTCGTAGGAGTACATCACACGTCCCATCCACGACACGAGGCCGCTCTGCCAGTAATTAAAGTTGTTGAGGTTCGACTGGCCCGTAGCCTTGTCCAGTGCATAGTACTGGAAGTAGTCGGCGGGGATGTCCTGAGCGTTGCCGCCGGTCGACTCGTAGGTGGTCTCCTCTGCGGAGTACATGCCCACCACGTTCAGATTGTGCTTATCGGCAAAGGTGCGGTCGAAGGTAATGAGGTTCTCCACGGCCCAGTTGCGTGTCTGGTTCTCGGTTATCCAGCCGCTGTTCACGGCGTTGGCATCCTTGTTGTTCACACCGGTTCCCGTGAAGCCGCCGCCCTTGGAGCTGCGGAAGTTCAGGCCGATGTTGATGCGGTAGCTCAGGCCTTCCACCCACGGGCATTTCACCTCGCCGAAGAGGGTGTTGTAGGAGCCGATGCCCTTGGTCTCGTTGAGCCAGACGTCCTTGTCGCGCTTCACCGTCTCCTTGGTCACCACCGACTGGTCGTCGGCCGGTAGCGAGACATAGCGCTTCAGGTTGCCGTTCTCGTCGTAGGGGCTGGCTAGCGGACTCTTGCTCAGCACGCCGTACATGTCGTTCACGCCCTCGGTCTTGTTGTAGCTGTTGTTCGTGTTCAGGCCGAAGCGGAACCATTTGCCCACCATCTGGTCGAAGTTGCCTCGCACGCTCACGCGGTTGTAGCCCTCGGTGGGGACCACCGACTCGTCGTGATAGTAGCCGGCGCCGAAGCTGTAGCTGCCACCGTTGGTGCCGCCCGACACGCTGACGTCGTGGCTGTGGCCCACGCCCGTCTGGTAGTACAGATCCTGCCAGTCGGTGCTTGTGTTGTCGTTCTCGTCAAGCGAGTTCTGGTACAGGCCGGCATACTGGCGGAACTTCGAGAAGGTGGGACCGTCCATCATGGGATACTTGTGGAACACCTTCTTGAAGTTGACATAGCCGTTGTAGGTCACCTTCGCGGGTGTGCCCATGGCTCCTTTCACCGTGGTGATGATGATGACGCCGTTAGCACCGCGCGAGCCGTAGATGGCCGTTGCCGAGGCATCCTTCAGGATGTCCATCGACTTGATGTCGGAAGGGTTGATGTCGGAGAGCTGGCCCATGAAGGGTATACCGTCGAGCACGATGAGCGGGTCGTTGCTGGCGCTGAGCGAGCGCTGTCCACGGATTCGGATCTGCATCTCTGCGCCGGGCTTCGAGCTGGTCTGCGTCATGAGCACGCCTGCCACGCGGCCCTGGAGGGCCTGTGCTGCGTTTGATGCGGCAATCTGGTTCAGTTTCTCGCCGCCGATGTTGGCCACCGAGCCGGTGACCGACTCACGTCGCTGTGTGCCGTAGCCGATGACCACCACGTCGTTCAGCGTGGTATTGTCTTCCTGCAGGGTGATGTTCAGGTTCTGGCGACCCTGTGTACTGATACGCTGGGTGACATATCCAACGTACGAAATCTCAATCTGGGCATTACGGTCGGCGGCGACGCTGAACTGTCCGTTCAGGTCGGTAACGCCACCTGTGTTTTTGCCCACTACTTTCACCGATGCCCCGATGACGGGTTCACCAGATTCGTCAATCACTGTTCCCTTTACTGTGCTCTGAGCCAGTGCCCCGAAGGGGAACAAACAGAGCAGGGCAAGCAGCATAAGCGGCTTTTGAAGTGCTTTGAATTTTAACATAGCGTTTGTTTTTGATGTTAGAAAAAGTATGTAAATGTAAGATACAAGTTGCGCTGTGTAACAATTTTCGGTTTTCGTGCGTTCTTAATGCAGTGCAAAATTACGCATTATCCCCACCACAGGCTATGCCCCCGATACCAATTCCTTTGTATTTTTGTTGCATGGGGCAAATGTTACAAATAAAAAAATCTATGAAACAAACGCTAAGAAATCCATAAAAACCGCCGGCAGAGGCATCGTCACCCCTCCAGAGGAGCCTTCCCACTGCTGTTTTCCGCCATTTCATCGCTGTCTGTGAGCGGAACGCCATTTCAGCGATTGGTGATAGGGACACGGATTTTTCCCCAAATAAGGGCGTATATGACAGTCTGCCCAGAACGCGAGCATGTCAACCTCAGCGACAAACCTTGTGTCTGTCGTTAGTTGCAGAAGTAACATTTTTATTAGTTGTAGAAGAAACATTTTTCACATATAATTGCCATGTAATTATTCATTAATTTTGGCAACAATATAACAGTTGAGAAGCAAGCATTTCCGATGGCAGACAGTCATAGGGCCTGTCCCTACAGCAATTGACGCTCCACGCGAAGGGCGGGCACATCAAATGGGGGCACAATGTGCTTCCGAAACGAAAGAATGTTGTCCCGGTAGTCTCCCCTCGTTGCCTTCCACCATACAATGAATTGTATTAGTAAAGGCTACCGGGACTACCGGGACAACAAAATAACGCTCCAGCTCAACTGGCTTGTAAGGCTAGGAAGAAGGAGCCGGACAGCTCAACACGAAGCACAACTCCTAATTCCTAACGCGGACTAGTTCCTAACTCATTCAGGTTCTACATCATCTACATTTTTGACGTCTTTCTTCTGGCGGCTGAAATTATCCAAGTCATTACCGAAGAACATGTAGAGTGCCTGGATGGCGTCGGCAGGCGAGTAATTGCCGTCTAGGTTCACATCAGCAAGTTTGACGTTAAAGTCGGTCTGATCCACTCCGAAGTAATTGTAGAGCATCATAATGGCATCGGCAGGCGTCACTTTTTTGTCGCCGTTTACGTCGCCCAGCCAATCTAATGTAAGCCAATGGCAGACAGGGCCGGTGTAGATGTCGTCGAGTGATGTTGCAGGGCGCATTTTACCGTTAATCACTCTTGCCATCCAGTTTTCAGCATTAACATTTCCCACCGTACTTAAGACCCATAGTTTCATAACATTACCTCCATCAAAGACAACTCCTCTTTGAGGATTCTTCACATTTGCCTTGATATGATAGATCTTTGCATCCGTGTTGGGAACAGTACCCGTAAACTCCACTTTAATGTTAGCGGTAGGCACCTGGTTTTCATTCTCTGAAATCACCAAGAATTCATCATTATATTCCATTAGCGTGAAATATCTAGGCAAGATGAGATCGAATTCGAAGCCCAATATGGCCTGATTGCTTAGTATCGAGATAGGCAACTGTGTCCCCACATGAGACGTAGCACCATCAGGGAGTAATTCAGGCATGATGTGGTTGTAGTCAAAATTATAATCTTTACGAGTGGTCGAAGATCCTGAATGACTGATGAATTGACAAGTCCAATTATTCATTTCGGCCCGGGAGGCGACAGCAATATCAAATGGAGTAACCTCATTATGCTCACTCATGTCAGAATCATACAAAGTTATTACTCTTGTATCATTTTCACCGGCTTGAGGAAGGGCCCATACGATGTCACTGATTTGGTCATTCATGAGCCAGCAGCCCTGAATGTCCAGACGTTTCAAATAGGGGAACGAAGTGGGCATCGTGAGCCATTGCATCGGGTTATAACTACAATCGACCGTTCTCAGCTTCGTGTTGTTCGACAAATCCAAATCGAGAATCTGGCAATGATCGCAATAAAGATCTTGCAGCTCGGTAGCCTTTGTCAGTTTTAGTTGTCCAGAAGAGGAAAGAAAGGAAACGTTGCTGCATTTCAAACTTGTAAGCTTCGTGAGGTTCTCGATGTTTTGTATTAATGTGGCTTTGTTCTGTATATTATTGCAACCACTGATATTCAATCTTTCCAATTTCGTGTTATTGGTTATGCTGAACTGCAACAAATTAGGACATCCACTGACAACTAGATCTACTAAATCATAACATCTGTTGATGTTTAAACTTTGAAGATTTGGAGCGGTCAAAATTAATGCCTTTAATTTTGCCTGATTTTGGAAATTGAGAGAACCGACTTTCTGCGATGCGAAAATAATTACTTCTACACTTTTAGGGAACTGTATTGTTGAAATATTACTGGTGTTGATAGACACAAAGGTTGTTTTGGTGTTCCTCGACAAATCAACATCATTACTCAATCCAACCCACCCATCGAATACCATTTGAGTCACATTGGGGAAATATTCTATTCCTTTAATGCTATTTACATTGAGATAATATGTAGTAGTACCAGTGGGATTAAAATTAATCATAGTCACAGCCTCTCTTTCCGTAGCAGACAAGTATCCATTCGTGTTGGTGTCAAATTTTTGGGGAGAAAATGAAGAGTTACCATTGGTTATCAGACTGCGGAAATAGCTGTCGGGGAATGTCCTCTGGTTGATGTGCAGCTGGCCTTCTGTCGCCGTAACCGACCAATCCCCCCCCGAATAGATAAATGGAGTCCAATTTTTATTATTACTTTTCTGAACCTGTTGGGCAGTAATGGCATTTCCCTCCCACGGTGCAGAATTGGTTGCTTTATGACAGTAGAACCGGCCAACGGCTAATCCTGTATTGGAATCAGAACTTTCCACAGGTACACTATAGCACAGTTTGGCCAGTAGGGGCGGCAGCGAGGTAATAAGATTGTCCATCTCGGTATCGAAAATTCTGTTCTGCTGACAGGTCAGGTAATTGAGGAAGGGGTTCTTCGACACATCCAGCGACGTAAGGTCGTTGTTGTCAGCAAACAGGTATTGCAGGTTCGTGAGATACTCTATGCCTTTCAGCGTGGTGAGGCCCTTGCCACTGACATTCAGCGACGTTACCTGATGGAGCTCGTCGGCCGACAAAGACCCATCTTTGTTAATATCGTAAATCTTCATTATATTCAGGAGTTTGGTGTCCTGGAAATAGGCAGTACTGATAAGAAGCGGTGCCGGCTCATCTGACACTTCATACGACACAGGCTGTACAGTTGTTTGGCTTTCATAACACAGGACCATCCACCCCGTGTTAAACCGTGAATTTGCCACGATGCAGTTTTTCTCCGAAGAAGAAGTAGGATTATATAAAACAATCCCGTGAAAGCCACCATTGGAGAACGAGGGCAGGGTGCTGGCCAGTCTTCTCACGGCGGAGTAGTTCATCTGGTTATCATAACAGAACACGCTAACCAGTTTTGACAAGTTCGGCCCTATATACAATGCCCTGAGCTGATTGTTTTGACAATGTAATTCTGTCAGCTCAGTGTTACTGGCAACGCTGAGCGAAATGAGCTTGTTGTTTGAACAATTCAGTGTTTTCAAATTCGTGAAAAACTCGATGCCTTTAAGGTTTTCGATGTTTTGGCCACTACAGTCCATTTCCTCGACAGATTCCAATGTCGCGTCGGTAATCTGAGGATTGCTGCTGCTATAGCTGCCATATTTTTGTTTCACAAAATTACGGAAATTGGCATCAGGGAAGTTGGTCTCGTTGACTAGGACCCAAGCACTTGTAGTCAGCGGTGCTAACATGGTCAGCACTGCCCCGAGGATTAATGATTTAAGTAAGTGTGATTGTTTCATTTTTGTTTACAAATGTTTGTGGAAACGAAAAGGCGTCAACCATCCGGTGCTTATTTTCCAACTTTGGTTACCGCCAAGTTACCATGCTACGTAAACAAGCAAGAACAGTTCACGCCCCAGGGGCGCGAACCTTCTGAACTGCTTGCTCTCCGTTGCGAATATTGGCGGTATTCAAGTTGGAGAGAGTCAAGAGCAGAAAGCTCAATTTCTCTTTTAAACGGCTCTGACCCTATTGGGACAGCCCCGCCCAAGGGCAGGGAACGGGTGATTTTTCAACGCACAGCTTCCATTTCCGGTTAAGAACTGTTTTTACTTGAGGTCGGATTTTCCGCTTCTTTTAGGCGTTACGGTTAGCCCGCTAGTTGGAAGTGCGATGCCTTGCATCGAGGCTCTTCCTTGTCAGTAGTACTTTCTGTTTCTTATTATACAGTTTTAAAAAGTTACACAAATGTTATTAATAGTAAATGTGCTACAAAATTACAAAAAAAACTTTAAACGACAAAAAAATTAGCATGAAATTACAGTAATTTAACTACTTTAAGACTTTTGGCGGGGACAACGCGAGTTGAGTAGCCTGGAAGAATTTGGAAACGAACGGGGGGGGAGGAAATCAGGATAAGAATGAGAGCCTATTTGCAACAGCTGACAGCTTGACTAAAAGGAAAGGCAATGGACTAAAGAGGGGAGATGACGCGCGGAAGGGCATGGTGGTTTATAACTGCTTGCCTAAAAGGCAAAGCAATGGACGAAAGAGGGAGAGCTTTCGCGCGCACGCGTATTAAAATAAAAGGGGAGGAAAAACGGCGCTACACGAGCTACTTTGGTACTTAACCTATAGACTGTCAAGCAGTTGTCTGTAGCTACAAAGCTGTTTTTGGCGCTACTCTGTAGCTACAGGCCGGGCTACTGGTTACCAGCACTTCAATTCTCTAGAGAATTCAGCCAAAAAGTGCCGCCGTTTGGGGAAATACGAACGCCATTTGGAAAAATACGAACGCCATTTGGAAAAATACGAACGCCGTTTGGAAAAATACGAACGCCGTTTGGGGAAATAGGCTACTTGTTCCCATGTTACACGCGGCAAAGTCGGGAGGCGGGCTTGTAGCTACTAGTGTAGCGCGTTTTTAAGCCCTGTAGCTACCAGTAAACATTTGGCAGTCAGTGTGTTTGCCTACAAAGTAGCACCTGTAGCGCCTTTTTTCATGTTTTACTACGCGCGCACGCGCGCGAGGGAGCAGATGAAAGCTCTCAAAAAAAGGGCGGGTTTGTTTTGTTTTGCGGGCAACTTTTCGTACCTTTGCACCCGAATTCATATTTTCGTCTTATGAGAAAGATTCTTACTACTGTTCTTTCGCTGGTTGCCGCCACGGCAGCCAGTGCTGCCACGGTCTACGTCACGGTAAGCTCGAACCGCTACCAGACGGTGACGGGCTTCGGTGCCGCCTGCTGCGACGGCGCGATGTGCCCCTTTGGCAACGACACGCAGCCTGTGAAGCTGCTCTACGGCCCTACGTCAGACATTGGGCTGAACATCATGCGTATGGAAATATCGCCAAACTTCGTGGGCGACGTCATCGTGGCTGAGTGGGGCAACTATGACACGCCCTACGACTGGAAGGGTTCGCTTCCGTCGGCCAGGATTGTGAAACAGCGCGGCGGCATCGTCTTCGGCACCCCGTGGTCGCCTCCAGGCGAATACAAGACCAACGGCACTGCCCAGGGCGGCAATGCCGAGGACCAGGGCTACCAGCGCGGCGAGCTGCGTGCCGACTGCTACGAGAAATTCTTTCCCTGGCTGAACACGTTTCTGGCGTATATGAAGAAGAACGGCGTCAACGTCGACGCCGTGTCCATCCAGAACGAGCCCGACTGGTGGGTGAACTACTCCGGCTGTCTCTACACGCCCCAGCAGCAGCTGAAGCTGGTGAAGAACTATGCCGACATGCTCGACCGCGAGACCTACAGCGGCGTGCGCCTCATCAGCGCGGAGCCTCTGGGCTTCGACCCGCAGTACTCGAACACGCTGCTGAACGACTCGAAGGCACGCCAGCAGATTGACATCATCGCGGGCCACCTCTATGGTCACCCGCCCTTGGGGAACATGAAGAGTGCCGCCACGCTGGCGAACAAGTATGGCAAGGAGATATGGATGACGGAGCACTCGGTGACCGACAACATCAACCGTCTGCCCAACTGGCACGAGCAGCTGCTCTTCGCCGAGGAGCTGAACGAGTGTATGCAGGCGGGCTGCACCGGCTATATCTACTGGTATATGCGTGCCCACTGGGCCTTCGTGGGGACGGGCGAGTCGCAATATAACCCTGGTAACACGAAGAACAAGCTGCTGCCCCGCGCCTACGTCATGTCGCACTTCTCGAAGCACGTCACCGGCTCCACCCGCCTGGGCATCGCGTCGTCGAGCTTCACCGCCGGCACTAACAAGCCGCTGGAGGCTACGGCCTACATCAAGGGCGACTCGCTCATCGTCATGGCCATCGACACCACGAAGGTAGGCTACGACCTGAACCTGAAGCTGCCCGTGAAGGTGGTCAGCGGCACCCATCTGCTGTCGACCGGCAATGAGAAGGAGAACCTCTGCCAGGCACAGCCCATCGCCATCGACGAGCCTGTGAACGAGCTGACGGTGACCCTGCCCGGCCGCAGCCTGAACACCTATATCTTCATGATCGACCCGGCCAGCACTGCCGTCAAGGACGTGCCTGAAGCAGAAGATGCCTCCGGCACGGTCTATTACGACCTGCACGGACGGCAGATGGATATTCCCCAAGGTCTCTGCATTGAACGGCGTGCCGACGGCTCTTCCAGGAAGCTCTTCATCAAGTAGGCTTCCTGGAAGGTAACGATATAGCAGTCGGCACAGGAATCCTTCTCCGGCGGTAGCCGCTCAACTCAAGGGCTGAGTTCAAGAGGGTGGCATGCGGTTCCTTCTCCGGCGGTAGCCGCATTCCCGACCTGCGGTCGCCTACCCGTAGCCTTTCCCCTCCCCTAAAGGGGAGGGGTAGGGGTAGGGATTGTAACTTTTTCCGCCGAGAAACACAGACGATAACAAATTCGCTGAGGATATTACAGACCCCACCCCTGCCCCTCCCCTTCAAGGGGAGGGGAGTGGCTACCGCCGGAGAAGATGTCCTGTGACAACTGCTATATTGTTGCCTCCTGGAAAGGAGTAAGGAGGGAAAGGAGTAAAGTAGCGAAGCCCCTACCGGGCGACACGCAAACAGGAGATGGAGCACCATGAGCTTCATCTCCTGTTTGCGTTTGCACAGTGGCAGCGAATGCAGGACGAGCGAGTGTAGGCCTCAACGGCGCCAACGTCTACTGCAACTTCTTGACCTCGTCTAACGACAGGCCAGTGGCATAGGCTATATCCTCGTCGGGAAGCCCCATCGCCTTCAGGTTCCTGGCAGTATCAAGGAGTCCCTCTTTGCGGCCCTCTTTGCGGCCCTCTTTGCGGCCCTCTTTGCGGCCTTCTTCGAGACCCTTTTTACGGCCTTCTATTTCGGCTTCCAGCAGTTGTGTCTTTATCACGTCGGTGTCGCGTACCAGTGTGTCCATGTCGTACTCATACTGCTTGCGCTCCTGGTCAGTCATCCTCAGCAAGTCCAGGCGCGTACGGGCTTCCTGCAGGCCGGGAGCCGTGGTGTCGGGACGGATGCGCTCGTTCTTCAGGTAGTCCATCCACTCCTCCAGCCAGCCGTCGATAACCTCCTTGTCGAATACATTCACGCGGATGACGAAGTATTCGGGGAACACCTGCTCCGG
>JAILFU010000063.1 GCA_024697405.1 Prevotella sp. | reverse complement strand
TGCAAGTGTCTGAATATGAAATCATAGCAGACACTTGCGTATGTCAGATTTTTCACTTATCTTTGTGCGTGCAAAAACAACAAAGAGCAAAAATCTGGCATATGGCTGCAAAAGTACAAATAAAAAATGAGAAATACATGCCTTACGGCGGTATTTATTTCGTGATTGGTGAATTTCTTCGCCTGATGTCTCCCGTCATAGACGGCTACCTTGGCCTTCGCAGTACACTGACAGGCTACCAGTACAGCGAGATTTCGCTTGCCATGCTGTGCAACTTCTGCTGTGGCGGCGACCGTACGGAGGACATCTACCGTGTACATGACATGATTGAACAGAAGCCCGGCCTCCGCATCTGCAGCCCCGACACCGTACTTCGTGCGATGACGGAGCTGTCTGTCGAGGACACCGTCTACACGGCCCAGAGCGGCAAGGAGTACCGTTTCAACACGGCAGAGCGCCTGAACGGCCTGCTGGTTTATGCGGCCGTCAAGAGCGGCATGCTGACCCCCGGCGAGCAGTACGACTTCGACTTTGACCATGAGTTCCTGGCCTCCGAGACATGGGATGCCCTGCCCACCTACAAGGGGCATGACGGCTACAGTCCCGCCTGTGCCGTGCTGACGAGCCTGAGCGAGAACCTCGACGTCATCGTCGGCATAGAGAACCGTGACGGCAACGCCACGGTGAAATTCCACCAGGAGGACACGCTGGTGCGCATCCTGCTGAACATCATCGAGCAGGGCATACGCATCCGATACGCCCGCGTGGACTGCGGCTCCTACTCGAAGGAGGTCGTGCGCCTGCTGCTGCAGCACAGCCAGAGGATCTTTGTCCGTGCCGAGATGACAAGGACACTGCGCGAGAAGCTACAGGATCCCCGCCGCCAGTGGCGCAAGGTGGAGATGAACAACCAGAGCATCGAGGTGCTTTCGCTCCCCTTCGACGGGTTCGGAGGTGAGATAGAGGGATGCCGCCTCGTCGTCCAGCGTCAGCACAAGGGCGCCGGTGCCCAGCTTGACCTCTTTGAGGAGGGCGGCGATGACGTGTATGTATATAGGGCTATACTGACCAACGAGTGGGACATGACGGAGGAGGAGGTCGTCCACTTCTACAACCAGCGCGGGGCGAAGGAGAAGGTCTTCGACCAGATGGACAACGACTTCGGATGGCACTACCTGCCAAAGGGACTGCTCAGGGAGAACACCGTGTTCCTGCTGCTCACGGCCATGCTGCGCAATTTCTTCCGCCTGCTTCTCAGAAACGACGCGCTCCGTGCTTTCGGCATCTGGTGCACAACGCGGATGAAGGCCTTCACGGCAAAGGTCGTTACCGTCGTGGCGAGGTGGACAAGGGGAGGCCGGAGAGACATACTGACCCTGTACACGGACAACAAAGCCTTTGAGGCACTCTATGCTGGCTACACTTAGGGCAGGCATCTTCGAGGACAGTCACGGCAACGCCCCTCAGCCTTCATGGGGAAAGGGGGAATAGTGCCCATACAGGCACACAGACGGCGTCACAAGCCACGAATAAGCGCCCAAATGAGTTAAAGCGCCCGCAAAGTTCTGAACGCCGCCACGAGGAATGTCCGATATTTTTTGTCTGCGGATTTTAGGTTAAACAAAAAAACTAATTGATTATGCTGTTATTCACTAAAACAAATGATGGGTATCGTATCATTGCCACATCACAAGGAGTAATAGTTTCTGGTCCTACACCAGAGCTCGCTCGACAACTTTCTGAAAAATTAAGTAAAAGCAGGTATTGTTTATATCCTGACAAAATTGTATTTTTAGATGAACAACAAGATGAACAACATCATCAAAATCAAAAAACATCCTTTTGGAGAAAACTATTTGGCTATTAATCTCTTTGGATTCATATTTACCTTGCGTGATTTGAACCCAATAGAGCTTAATCATGAACTCATTCACTCTGCCCAGCAACGTGAACTCCTCTACATTCCATTCTTCGTTTGGTATGGGATAGAATGGCTGCTACTTTATTTTAAGTACAAAAATTGGACAAAAGCGTACTATCATATACGCTTTGAACAAGAAGCTTATCGACATCAAGGAGACATGCTATACTTAAAATATCGTAAGAAATACAGATATAACAAATAGTAGATTCCTCTTCAGACAAATAAGTTCTGAGGAGGATTTTTTATCTTAATTCAAAATATGAAAAAGATTATTTATTTATTCTTTTGTATGTATTCCATTTTGTTTGGAATAGGAACGTTTTCTCTAATTGAAGAGAACTCTTTTGCAAAATACTATATTGTATTTCTATGTGCAGTAAGTGGTATATTTTATGGTTATTTGTTTAAAAATGAAGTGCAAAATTTGTGGTAAAGAAGAAGACGTTTCTCACTGGAGTAACCAGTCAGAAATGGAAAAGCATCAGATGTGTTTCTCATGCAACTTTTGGAGAGACATGTTAGAACAAGATGCTAAGTGTGATCCTCATACAGTTTGTATGATAGATGGCACACACTATGTGATTGAACCCGATGAACCGAATGCAGCGTTTCAAGGGTTTGGTGGAGCTGAATTCCAAATAGAATTCAATGACGGACACAAGGTTATTACACATCATCTGTTGTCCAGCCAACTTCTTTTCACACTATTCCACCTACGGAGTATTTGGCTTTCCATCATTAGCCATAATTTGATTCTTCATTAGGCTGAACCCATCGGTGTCTCAAAACTTTTAGAAACTTTAACTAGAGGTTTGGAGCGGAAAATTTGGATACTTCCATTATTCATTGTATCTTTGCAATGTCTATCTAACACTTACTTTATTCTGAACATGAAGAAACTACTTATTTGTGCTATCATAGCATTACTAACACCCATGATGATGAACGCCCAGACCTACAGCAGCCTGTGGAAACAGGTGAAGGAAGCAGAACAGAACGAACTGCCGCAGACCGAGCAGCAGGTGCTCACCCAGATAGCGGACAAAGCTCGGAAGGAGCAGGCCTACGGCCATCTGCTGAAGGCCGAGCTACAGCGCGCCCGCTCTGTGTGCAGCGTCAGCCCCGACTCGCTGAAGCCCGAGGTGGAACGGCTGAAGCAACGGGCAGAACAGGTAGAGGGCGACATCCCCCTGCTGGCCGTCTACCACTACGTGCTGGGCTATATCTATGAGAACAACCGCTGGCTGGACGAAGACCGCTACAAGGAGATAGCCAAGGAATACTATGCGAAGGCCATCGCCCACCCCGCCGAGCTGGCCGCCGTGAGAGCCACCGACTATGACCCCTTCGTCATCAAGGGTGTGGACAGCCGCTATTTCGGTGACGATCTGCTAAGCCTCATCGGCCAGTATACCGACCACTGGGATGTGGTGCGCGACTACCATCAGCAGGCAGGCAACCGCCGAGGCACGCTACTGGCCACCAGCTTTTTGCTGATTGACGAGCAGCCCAGGAGAGGCATAGAGCCGCTCAACAAATCGAAGCACATCCAGCGCCTCGACTCGCTCATCAATGAATATCAGGACCTGGTGGAGTGCGGCGAGGTGGCCATCGACCGTTTTGATTTCATGGACGAGCGTACAGATGCCACTCCAGAGCAGAAATGGCAGTACATCAACATGGCACTGGAACGCTGGGGTGCCTGGCAAGGCATGAACAGCCTGCGCAACGCCCAGCGAAGGCTGACCCAGTCACGGTTTGAGGCCAAAGTGACAGAGAAGGTGACCATTCCCCAGCACAGCCAGGAAATCAAGTTCACAGACCTGCGCAACATCACCGAGCTGACACTGCGTGTCTACAAGGCCAATGTGAAAGGCGACATACGGCTGAATCCTGAGAACACAGAGGACTACAAGAAGCTGAAGCCCCTGCTGACGGCTTTGCCCGAACTGACGCAGACCCGCCATTATGTGGGCAAGCGTCCCTACGAGCTGTTTGAAGACTCCATCGAGCTGGGCGGCCTGCCCGTGGGCGTGTACCTGTTGGAGATGGAGAGCCTGCCAGCCACTCAGACCGCCCGCTGTTTCTATTTCGTCAGCGATGTGCGCCTGCTCACGCAGACGCTGCCCGACAACAAGGTGCGCCTCGTGGCTGTCAACGCCACCAGCGGTCAGCCAGTCAAGGGGGCTACTGTCACCGTACAACAGGTCTATGGCCGCAACATGAAAACGACTGACATCACCTGCAACGAACAGGGCGAATACCTGTACACCTACGACCACTCGCAAAGGTTGGGGTTCAGGGTGCACACCCCCGGCGACCAGGCCTGTCCTCCCCACGACGAATGGAACCGCTTCTTCCTGAACGAGCGCACCCCGGCATCCGAATCCATAGACATTTATACCGACCGCGCCATCTACCGCCCGGGACAGACGGTGCATTGTGCCGCCATTGTCTACAGCACCGAGAACGGGCGCGACCACACGGCAATGAAAAACAAGGAAGTGAACT
Organism: Prevotella sp.; assembly: GCA_024697405.1. GTDB lineage: Bacteria > Bacteroidota > Bacteroidia > Bacteroidales > Bacteroidaceae > Prevotella. Next base: position 21,927 of record JAILFU010000063.1, on the reverse strand, counting down.
TCGAGCTGCGCGACGCCAACTACAAAGTGGTGAGCGAGCAGCGCGCTGTCACCGACGAGTTCGGCACCGCTGTCACCCAGTTCACCCTGCCCACACAGGGGCTGACGGGCAGCTTCAGCATCCGCGTTAACGACAACTCGCACGATTTCAGGGTAGAGGAATACAAGCGGCCTGCCTTCGAGGTGGACATACCCCGTGTGGCGGAGAACTACGAGGACGGCGACACCGTCGTAGCGCGCGGCACTGCCCGAAGCTATGCCGGTGTGCCAATACAAGGAGCCACTGTTAAATATAAGGTTGTACGCACAAGGGCCTTCTGGTGGCTGAGCTATTCACGCTACTATGAGTCCTTCTCCATCGGCACCGGCCAAAACGACGAAGTGATGGCCGAGGGCGAGACCGTGACCGACGAGAAGGGAGTGTTCACTGTTGACATGCCGATGGTGCTGCCGAAGACGAAGTATCCCATGTTCTACAACTTCGTGCTGACAGCCGACGTGACCGACCAAGCAGGCGAGACCCATCAGGGCACGATGTCGCTGCCCTTGGGCAACAGGAAGACAGCCTTCAGCGTCACTCTGCCTGAGAAGGTGCTCAGCGAGGGCGACGTGAAGATGGCCTTCCACCAGCAGAACGCAGCCGGCGTGGACCTCGACGCCACCGTGCGCTACCGCTTTGACAACTCAGGCCGCTGGCAGGAGGTGAAGACCAACAAGCTCATCGACATCCCACTACTGAAGAGCGGCGAGCACACGCTGAACGCCATCTGCGAAACGGACACCCTGGAGCAGGAATTTGTGGTCTTCTCGCTGGAAGACACCCACCCCGTCACCGACACACGCAGCTGGTTCTACGCCAGCCGCGACCAGTTCCCCATGAGCGGCGACCCCGTCACCGTGCAGGCAGGCACCAGCGACAAGCAGGTGCATGTGGTCTACACCGTCATCAGCGGAAAGGAAGTCCTGGAGAGCGGTACAGTGGACATCTCCAACGAACTGATCAACCGCAAGTTCCAGTACAAGAAGGAGTACGGCAACGGCGTGCTCATCACCTACGCCTGGATGAAAGAGGGCAAGTACTATTCGTGGAACACCACCATACGCCGACCCATGCCCGACATGCACCTCGACGTGAAATGGAAAACCTTCCGCAACCGTCTCACCCCCGGACAGCAGGAGGAGTGGACACTCGTTGTGACCAAGCCCGACGGCACACCCGCCAACGCCCAGTTCATGGCCACGCTCTACGACAAGAGCCTCGACCAGCTGACACCACACATCTGGAACTTGATGCCCTCGACGTGGATGCCCCTGCCCAGCACCCTTTGGATGTGTCAGACATTTGGTGAAGATCATCTCTATGGCGAGAAAAACTTCCAATGGCTGAACGTGCCGCAGCTGGACTTCAACCGCTTCGACTTTGATATATTCCCCAGCTACAGGTACGGCATGCGGATGAAACTGAGAGAGCATGGGAGAGGACTGGGGGCACTTAACGACGAAGCCCCGATGATGCTTCAAGAAGTTGTTCTGGTCAAGCAGAGTGCTTCTGCCGACGAAGCTTTGCAAGGCCGAATCGCCGGAATGGACATCAAATCCAGTAGCCAGGCAATGACGGGTGCTGACGATGCCATTGCAGAAGGAGCTGGAGAACAGAAGCAGGCAGCAGTGCAGATGCGTGAGAACCTTCAGGAGACGGCGTTCTTCATGCCGCAGCTGCTATGCGACAGCACTGGACAGCTGACGATGAAGTTCACCCTGCCCGAGAGCCTCACCACCTGGCGCTTCCTCGGCGTGGCCCACACGAAGGACATGATGTACGGCCAGATGGACGACGAGGCCGTTGCCCGCAAGGAGGTGATGATACAGCCCAACATGCCCCGCTTTCTGCGCCAAGGCGACGAGGGTGCCATCAGCGCCCGCATCATGAACATGAGCGACGCCCCCATCAGCGGAACAGCCACCTTGCAGCTGCTCGACCCGGAGACGGAGCGCATTGTGCTTGAGCAGAGACAGCAGGTCACCGTGGAGGACAGCTCCACTATAGCGGTCACCTTCCCCGTGAATGGCTTGCAGCTCATGGAACAATGTTCAGCACTCAGCGTTCAGTGCTCTATGTTCATCGCCCGTGTCAGCATCAGCACGCCTACACACAGCGACGGCGAGCAGCACTATCTGCCCCTGCTGCCCAACACCGAGCGGGTGACCGTCACCGTGCCCTTCACCCAGACGGCTCCCGGCACGAAGACAATAGACCTGACGGACATCATCCCAGAATCGGCAGCAAACTCTACGCTCTACACTCTACACTCTAAACTTACTGTCGAGTATACCAACAACCCTGCCTGGCTGATGATTCAGGCTTTGCCCACCGTAGGCCATCCGCACGACGACTGTGCCATCTGTCAGGCCACCTCACTCTATGCCAATACCATCGGCCGGCACATCCTGCAACAGAATCCGTCGGCCAAGAATGTCTTCGAGCAATGGAAGCGAGAAGAACAGAAAGCTGACACGGAAGCCAATTCTTCACGCTCCTCGCTCCACTCTTCACTTCAGAAGAACCAGGAGCTGAAAGACCTGCTGCTGAACGAGACACCCTGGGTGATGGATGCCGACCGCGAACAGGAGCAGAAGCAACGACTGGCCGACTTCTTCGAGCCCAACACCATCGACACACGGCTCTCGTCGGCCATTGAAAACCTGAACAAGCTGCAGAACAGCGACGGCTCGTGGAGCTGGTGGCCCGGCATGGACGGCTCTGCTTACATCACCATCGCCGTAGCCGAGATGATGGTACGACTGAACGGGATGACAAGCCAGCAGAACGATACACAGGAGATGCTCGGCAAGGCATTTGGCTATCTGGGCGATGACATCGTGGAGCTGGTCAACGAGATGAAGAAGGAGGAGAAGAAAGGTATCAAGCAGACTTTCCCCAGCTTCCGTGCCCTCCAGTGGCTCTACATCTGCGCCCTCGACGGTCGTGACCTCCCCAGGAAAGTGGTCGAGGCCAACGACTACTTGAAGAACCTGCTGAAGAAGGAGCTGAAGAGCCAGACCATCTACGAGAAAGCCCTGTCGGCCATCATCCTCGACAACAAGAGCTACATCAAGAGCCTGAAGGAGTGGACGGTGTACAAGGAGGATATGGGCCGCTACTACGACACGCAGCGGGCCGGCTACTCCTGGCGCGACTATAAGATTCCTACACAGGTGGCTACCATCGAGGCCATCAAGCGACTGACGCCACAGGACACCGTGACCATCGTGGAAATGCAGCGCTGGCTGCTGCAGGAGAAGCGCAATCAGGCCTGGGACACGCCGCTGAACAGCGTCGACGCCATCTATGCCTTCCTCAACGGCAACAGTCAGGCACTAGCCCCCCAGCCGAAGACTGTGCTCCGCATTGACGGTAAGCAGCTGGACACCAGCGATGCCACCGCCGGCATCGGCTATGTGAAGACAACCATTCCCCTGAATAATAATCGTCTCTCGACGTTCTCTGCCGAAAAGACCTCTGCCGGCACCTCTTGGGGAGCAGTCTACGCTCAGTTCATGCAGCCTGCCCGCGACATTGCCGACCAGCAGAGCGGCATCAGCGTGAAACGCGAAATCTTCAGCGGAGAACGGAGAACGGAGAGCGAAAAGTCTGCAACCGCAAATAATACAAGTGATAAGAGGACTGCGGAAGCAAACTCCACGCTCTACACTCAGAACTCTAAACTGCACGTGGGTTCACGTGTCATCGTCCGCATCACCATCGAGGCTGACCGCGACTATGACTTCGTGCAGGTGCAGGACAAGCGTGCCGCCTGCATGGAACCTTTAAAGCAACTTAGCGGCTACAACTGGCGCGGCGGCTACTATTGCGCCCCGAAGGACTATACCACGAACTACTTCTTCGACCGTCTGTCGAAAGGCCGCCATATCATCGAGACTGAATACTACATCGACCGCGAAGGCACCTACGAGACGGGTAGCTGCACCGCCCAGTGTGCCTACAGCCCTGAGTTCCGGGGCACCACGAAGTCGGTGACGCTGCACTGTGTGCAGACAAATGACAAATGAATAATGACACATAATAATACAATGAGCAAACCGTCAATGATAATGAAAGTGATAAGTTTATCATTTATCATTTTTCATTTATCATTTAGCCCCGCAGGGGCGCAGAAGCTGACCATCAACAAGACTACCATCGACGTTGGCAAGACAGGATTTGATGTGCCCGTCACCGCAACCTTCGAGCTTCGCAACAAAAGTTCCAAGCCGATGGTCATTGAGAAGCTCGAAACCGACTGCGGCTGTACCACCGTCGACGGGCCGAAGACCGTGGCCGCAGGTGAGCGCTTCACCATCTCGCTGACCTACGATGCCCGTCTGCTAGGCCATTTCACCAAGCAGGTGGCACTCTACAGCAACGCCACGAAAGACCCTGTCTATCTGAAGATGAAAGGTGTGGTGCTGACCGACGTGGTGGACTACTCCAAACGCTACCCCTACGACATGGGTGGGCTACTGGCCAGCCTGAACAACGTGGAGTTTGACGACGTGAAGAAAGGAGAGACCCGCGAAGTGGAGATTCAGCTGATGAACAACACAGAGCAGGACATGACTCCCAACATGCTGCACCTGCCTTCCTATCTGCATGCCCTGGCCATGCCTGAGAAGCTGGAAGCTAACCGCAGCGGAAAAATCATCCTGACCCTGAACTCTGAGGATGTTCACCAGTACGGCCTGACGCAGGTCAGCATCTACCTGGCCAAGAAACTGGGCGAGAAAATCAGTGGAGAGACAGAGATTCCCGTCAGCGTGGTGCTGCTGCCCGACATGAGCAGTTTTGAGGGCGTGAACAAGGAATTGGCTCCCGAGCTTCAGCTGTCTGCTGAGACGCTGAACCTGGATGCCCACCACAAGAACGGCACCATCACCCTGACCAATAAGGGAAAATCGCCGCTGAAGATCACATCGCTGCAAATGTTCACTGGCGGTGTCAGCGTCAAACTGCCCAAGCAGGAACTGCAGCCGGGCGAGTCGACCAAGATGCGCGTCACCATCATCCCCAGTCAGATACGCAAGGCACGCTCCAAGCCCCGCGTGCTGATGATTACCAACGACCCCAGCCACGCCAAAGTGGTGATAAACATTAATGTGGAATAAATGGAACATCCCGAAAACAGTAGTGAATACGCCGGCCTGCAGGTGAACAGCGGCGTAGAGCAGCCCAGCATCATCAACCCCTACCTGAAGCGCAGCCGCTTCCGCCGGCAGGAATTAAGTGCTGCCGATATGGTGGAAGGCATCTTGCGTGGCGACGTCACCATCCTCTCGCAAGCCGTGACGCTCATCGAGAGCGTAAACCCCGCACACCAAGCCAAGGCCCAGGAAGTCATCGAGAAATGCCTGCCCTACAGCGGCAACAGTGTGCGCATAGGCATCAGCGGCGTGCCCGGCGCCGGCAAGTCGACCAGCATCGACGAGTTCGGCATCCATCTGCTGAAGGAGAAGGGCGGCCGTCTGGCCGTACTCGCCATCGACCCCTCTTCCGAGCGCAGTAAAGGCAGCATCCTGGGCGACAAGACACGCATGGAGAAACTGAGTGTCCACCCCGACTCGTTCATCCGTCCCAGCCCCTCGGCAGGCTCTTTGGGCGGCGTGGCCCGCAAGACCCGTGAGACCATCATCCTCTGCGAGGCTGCCGGCTTCGACAAGATTTTCGTCGAGACCGTCGGTGTGGGCCAGAGCGAGACAGCCTGCCACTCGATGGTGGACTTCTTCCTGCTCATTCAGGTGGCAGGTACCGGCGACGAGCTGCAGGGCATCAAGCGCGGCATCATGGAAATCAGCGACGGCATCGTCATCAACAAGTGCGACGGAGATAACGTGGACCGCTGTCAGATGGCTGCCACCAACTTCCGCAACGCCCTGCATTTCTTCCCCATGCCCGAAAGCGGATGGACGCCGAAGGTGCTCTGCTACTCCGGTTTCTACGGCACGGGCGTCAAGGAGGTGTGGGACATGATCTACCAGTATTTTGACTTTGTGAAACAGAACGGCTATTTCAACTACCGCCGCAACGAGCAGGCCAAATACTGGATGTATGAGAGCATAAACGAGCATCTGCGACTGAACTTCTACAACAGCCCGCTCATCCGGCAGCAGCTTCAGCTGGCCGAACAGAGCGTATTGGCCGGGCAGAAGACCAGCTTCGTGGCAGCACAGAGTCTTCTGGACTTATACTACGGACAGTTCAAGAATCAGTAGAATCAGTTAAATCCGTATCCCCCTAATACAGTGCCTAAGTTACAAATAGAAATTGACAATGGCAGTGGTTTCTGCTTCGGTGTGACTACCGCCATCAAGAAAGCAGAGGAGGAGCTGGCAGCAGGCAAGACGCTCTACTGCCTGGGTGACATTGTGCACAACGGCATGGAATGCGAACGTCTGCGGCAGTTGGGCCTGGTCACCATCAACCACGAGGAGATGAAACAACTGCACGACGTCAAGGTGCTGCTGCGTGCCCACGGCGAGCCGCCCGAGACCTACGAAATGGCCAGGAGAAACAACATAGAAATCATCGACGCCACCTGCCCTGTGGTGCTCCAGCTGCAAAAGCGCATCAAGATGCAATACGAGACCTCCCCCGTCGCCTCCGAAGGAGAGAAAACAACTTCCTCACCTACGCGCATGCCCGGTGGGGTGCAAATCGTCATCTTCGGAAAGCGGGGCCATGCCGAGGTGCTGGGCCTGGTGGGGCAGACGGAAGGTAACGCCATCGTCATCGAGAACTACGAGGAAGTGAAAAGACTCGATTTCTCCCGCGACATATACCTCTATTCCCAGACCACGAAGAGCCTGGACGAGTTTCACCGCATCATCGGATATATTCACGACCACATAGCCCCCACCGCGACATTCAAGAGTTTCGACACCATCTGCCGCTCCGTAGCCAACCGCATGCCGAACATCACGCAGTTTGCCAGCCTCCACGACCTCATACTCTTCGTCTGTGGCCGCAAGAGCAGCAACGGCAAGGTGCTCTTCAGCGAGTGTCTGCGCGTCAACCCGAACTCCCACCTCATCGAAGGTCCCGACGAGATAGATCCGTCATGGCTCGACGGCATCCAGACGGTGGGCATCTGCGGTGCCACCAGCACGCCGAAATGGCTGATGGAACAATGCCAACAAGCAATTCTTAAACGATAGAGAACTATGAAGAAACTGTTAACAACCTTTGCAATGCTACTGGCATGCCTCACTACGCAGGCCCAGTACGACATCATTCCGCAGCCGCAGAGCATCACCCTCGATGCCAAAGGCCGCACGCTGGCCATCGACGAGGCTACACCTGTCAACGACAAGCTGAACCCGAAAATTGAGAATGCCGAGGGCTGGCGCATCACCGTTGACAAGCTGGGCATCACCATCGAGGGCAGCACCGAGGCCGGCATCTTCTACGGACGCCAGGCCCTGCGCCAAATCATGGCCGGTCAGCCGAAAGAGCTGCCCTGGGCTGTCATCGAGGCATCGCCCCGTTTTGCCTATCGTGGCATGCACCTCGACATCTGCCGTCATTTCTTCGGAAAGGACGTTGTGAAGAGCTACATCGACATGATGGCCCTGCACGGCATGAACACGCTGCACTGGCACCTGAGCGACGACCAGGGCTGGCGCATCGAAATCAAGAAATGGCCCCGGCTGACACAGGTGGGGGCATGGCGCGACCGCACCGTCATCGGCCGAAACATGGGACTCTACGACCACACCATGTACGGCGGTTTCTACACCCAGAAGGACATCCGCGAGATTGTGGACTATGCTGCCGCACGCCACATTACTATCATCCCCGAGATTGACATGCCCGGCCACATGGTGGCTGCCGTCACGGCCTATCCCGAGCTGGGATGCACAGGCGGTCCCTACGAGGTGTGGCCCGACTGGGGTGTCAGCGAGGACATCCTCTGCGGCGGCAATCCGAAGGTCTACCAGTTCCTGGAGGATGTCTTCACCGAAGTGATGGAGCTGTTCCCCTCGCGCATCATCCATGTGGGCGGTGACGAGGCACCGAAAATTCGCTGGAAGAACTGCCCAAAGTGCCAGCAGAAAATTCGTGAAGAGCACCTGGAGGACATCGAGCACCTGCAGGGCTTCATCGTCCGTAAGATGGAGAAGCTCTTCAGCAGCCACGGCCGTGTGCTCATGGGCTGGGACGAGATTATGGACTGCAATGTGCCCAAGACCAGCATCATCATGAACTGGCGTGACTTCAAAGGCGTAGCCGACCCTGCCGTCGAGGGATTCGACTGTGTGCGCACGCCCAACTCCACGCTCTACTTCGACTTCTACCAGATTCCGCAGAACGAGTGGACCAACACACTGCTCATCGGAGGCTATTCCCCGCTGGAGAAGGTCTACGCCTACGAGCCAGTGCCTGACTCGCTGACCGCTGAGCAGAAAGCACACGTCATCGGCGTGCAGGCAAACCTCTGGACGGAATACATCGGCAGCTCTGACCTGATAGAATACCAGGTGCTGCCACGCATGGCTGCGCTGGCAGAGGTGCAGTGGGTGGCTCCAGAACGCAAGAACTACGAAAGCTTCTTGAAGCGCCTGCCCCGCCTGCTCGGCATCTACGACAGCGAGGGCTGGCATTATTGCAAGTATGCTTTTAGGAAATGAGGAATAGGGTGAACGAAATATATGAGAGACGATGGATGACGGTGATAAGTTTATCATTTATCATTTTTCATTTATCATTTAGCCCCGTAGGGGCGTTGGCCCAGCGCGCTGACAGGGGGAAACTGTCGCCCTGGCTACGGCAGGTGGTGAAGAAGGCTCCCGCCACGAGAGCCGCAGGGAAATCTTCGGTCATCGCTTTCGTTAAGACCAGTCCCGACGAAGAGCAGGTGCTGGCTGAGAATGGCTGTCGCTCTTATGCCCGCTATGGCGACCTCCACATCGCCAGCATCCCCCTCAGCCAGCTCGACCGGCTAGCCCTCGACCGCCGTGTGCTGCGCATCGAGGCCAGCCCCACCGGCCGTCTGCTCATGGACTCAATGGCCGTCCATCTGAACGCCGAGAAAGCGTCCGTGGGCTTGGGTTTGCCCCAAGCCTTCACCGGCCAAGGCGTAGTGATGGGCGTCATGGACGTGGGCTTCGACCTCACCCACCCCAATTTCTATAGCCGCGACACCAGCGACTACCGCATCCGCCGCTTCTGGGACCAGATATCCCCCGACACCGTAGGCAGCCCCTTCCCCGTAGGCCGTGACTACACGTCGGCCAACGACCTCCTCGCCCTCGGCCACAGCCGCGACGGACTTGACATTGCCCACGGTGCCCACACCCTGGGCATAGCTGCCGGCAGCGGCTACGACTCACCCTACAGGGGCATGGCTCCCGAGGCCGACATCTGTCTGGTGGCCAATGCCGTAAGCGAAGACTTGCCCTACATCGACCCTGCCGACATCTACAAATACACCTTCGCCACCGATGCCCTCGGCTTCAAGTACATCTTCGACTATGCGCAAAGCGTGGGCAAGCCCTGCGTCATCAGCTTCAGCGAGGGCAGCCCGCAGGACTTCTGGGGCTACGACCTGCTCTACTACGAGTTCCTCGACAGTCTCATCGGCCCCGGCCGCATCCTTGTGGCCGCCGCCGGCAACGAGGGCTACAAGAAGAATTGGATTCACAAACGGCCTGGCCAGCCGTCGGCCGGTGCTTTCGTCTATAATAACGACTCCACGATGATGGTCACGCTGAAGTCGCCCGATGACTTCGCCCTCCGACTGGTGGCCTACGGCGAGCAGAACGACACGCTGCTGCTGCACCCCCGTGAGGCTTTCTCGCTGCCCGACTCCACGCTGCAGGTCAGCTTTGCAGGAACAGACCTGCTCTTGGAAGCCTATCCCTCCTGCTATCTGGCCGACGAAAGCTGCTACGACCTGACCCTCTCCACCAGCGGGCCGCTGGGCTTCCGACCGCAATTGTCGCTGGAGCTGCTGGGCACAGATGCCGACATCGAGCTGTGGCGCGTCAACGGCTGGCTCACCACCTCGCTGCGCAACCCGAAGCTGACCGACGGAGAGAACACACACTGCATACACTCTCCCTCCAGCTCTCCCCATGTCATCAGCGTAGGAGCCACCACCTACCGCGACCATATCGTCAACATCGAGGGCGACACCATGACCTACTGGCCAGGCACCGACGGGCGGCTGGTGGAGTTCTCTTCAACAGGCCCCACTATGGACGGACGCATCAAGCCCGACTGCGTGGCTCCCGGCAACAACATCATCTCCTCCTACAACAGTTTCTACCTGGAGGAGCACCCCGATGCCAACGACAACCGCTGGGACGTGGCACGCTTCCCCTTCCAGGGACGCACCTACGCCTGGAACACCAACAGCGGCACGTCGATGTCCACGCCTGCCGTCGGCGGTGCCGTCGCCCTCTGGCTGCAGGCCTGCCCCACCCTCACGCCAGCCGACGTGCTCAGCCTGCTGCAGCGCACCTGCCACCATCCTGAGCCAGACCTTCACTACCCCAACAACCGCTATGGCTACGGCGAGGTGGATGTCTATGCCGGCCTGCTCGACCTGCTTAACATCTCTGCCGTAAACGACATCCCCAAGGCTCACACCCCTGCCCGCATCACCACCAGCCACGGCCAACTCTGCATCGTCCTGCCACAAGCATCGACGGCAGCGCTGCCCCTACGCATCTACGACCTCTCAGGCCGTCCCTTGTTCAGCACAACGCTGGAGCAGGGCTCCTGCCAATACCGCCTTCCCCTACCCCGTCTGTCTGCGGGCATCTATGCCGTCTGCCTGGCAGGAGGCTCCACCCTCATCCGCCTGTAGACAACTGTTAAAGGCTCTCAAACTGATGTCGGTGCGAACGGCAATGCAGTGCAGTGTTTGGAGTACTCTTCTATCGTTACTATATAATATATAGTCATTCCAGAAAAACCCTGCAACTCTGCATACTCTGCACTAAACGAGATTTCTTCTAAATAATTGCTGCACGGGAAAAGGCAAGCGCGTTTGGAAAAAAAACTGCCGCCGTTTGAAAAAATACTGCCTCCGTTCGGGAAAATACTAACGCCGTTTTTTCGTCCCAAGGCTTGGGACAAAAAAACGGCGTGCCTTTCACCCGTCTGGGTGTATCCTTCCTCTGGGCAGTGCAGGGTTTAGTGCGGTGTAAGCATAAAGTGTACTACCAGAAACATCATGAAAATCTGTTACTTAGCTGGAAAGAATGCAGGGTTGCAGACTTTTTGCAAGAATACTGTATTATAGTATTGCAAGCGATGGAAGCTACCTCTTTTCTGCAACATGAGCGCTTCCCTCATTGCAGCCTGAACGTCACCGGGATGTGGAATCGTGTACGCACCACCTTGCCCCTCTGCTTGCCTGGCTTCCATTTGGGCATCAGCTTGACAACCCGTACACCCTCGTCCTTCAGTGCCTGTAGGCCGGCATTCGCTCCGTCCACATTCTTCTTCTGCTCCTCGGTCATGTCGGGTTTATAGGCAACGACTACTATCTCATGGCCTTGAGAGTCTTGCACTTGCTGGGCACTGACGTTGGTGATGCTGCCGTCCTTCTCAACGACGAACTGCACCAGCACCTTGCCCTGCACGCCCCATTCCATGGCCGCAGCAGGATACTTCACATTCCTCATCAGAAACTCCATCATGGCACTGGTTCCGCCTGGATAGGTGGCCAGCTCTTCGACAACGTCAAAGATGGGGTCGTCGTCGGCGGGCTGGGTGACCGTCAGCAGATTGACCACAGAATGGCTGTCACTGGTCTTGTCAAAACGGATTTCTGCCAATGCACTAACGGGTAAGTCGGGCATGGAGTTTCGGTCAAACTCCTGACCGTTGATTTGCATCGTGGTCCTCGAGACGGAGAAGGATAGTTTTCGTCCTTCGGAACTGCCATCTTCTTTTTCCAGCTTACCATTATTATAGAATTTGACGCCTGCCGGATAGCTGACGAGATAAGCATCGGGAATATTGCCTGGATTGTTTTCTGCCAGATACACCATTCGCTCCTGCCCTTCATTGCCGGGCAGGGCACGATAGTCCGTCACGGTCTTGGCTGTCACTGCCAGCGAGAGAGCGGCAACGGGTACGACATAAAGGCCTTTGAGCCAGCTGAGTCGTGGGGATTTTCTTTTGATCATCATGTCAATTCGTTTTTTAATTTCACTAGTGTTGATGCCGTTGGCGAGGACACAGGCCTGCATGCCCGTCGCCTTCGTCATCAGTAGAGAGATGTAGCGGACTGTGTTAAAGCCCTTCGAGAGAACGGCCTCGTCGGCTTCATACTCGTGGACGGTGCGCAGGTCGCGACTCAGCAGCCATACCACGGGGTTGAACCATTGGAGGACGGTAAGTAGCTCCACGAAGACAACATCGTAGCTGTGGTGCAGCCTGATGTGGCTCCGTTCATGTATCAGCAGGAGCGGGTTGTGCTCCTCATAGTCATGTCGGTTGACGACGATGGTTTTCATCCAGGAGAAGGGGGCAATGGGTTCGTCGGTGACGGCTACCTCGATGCCGTCGTCCAGTCTATGCCTTTCGCTGTTGTTGAGCAGGTGACGCAACTGACGGTAGGACTGCACAATGTAGAACAGGCGTAGCAGCATGCCGATAACAACGATGACGGCGAGCAGGTGCTGCCAGGAAACGGCATCGCCAAAAGCAGACGTGGCGGTTTCTGCATTCTGAGGAACGACGGCCGCACCTGTAGACGGAGTTTCGAAGTTCCCTGCCTCCACCCAGACCGTTTCGTGCAGGGTCACCACACAAAGGGGCAACACCAGCGACAACGCCAATGCCGACAGCAGCACCACACGGTTGATGCGGTGCATCGTGTCGCGCTCCATCAGCAGCCGGTAGCAAAAATAGAACACGGCGATGAGTACTGCCACCTTCAGGTCGTAAATAAGGAAAGCTGTCATGGCTTGCTATTTCTTTATGTTCCTGTCCTTCAACATCTGCATAATCTCGGCCACCTCCTCGTCACTCATCTGCTCGTCCTTGGCAAAGAACGATACCAGCGAGGCCAGTGAACCGCCAAAAAACGTGTTCTTCACCTCGGTCATATACTGACGGGTGTATTGCTCGCGGCTCAGCACCGGCGTGAAGCGCAGCGCCTTGCCCATCTTCTCAGTTACTACGAAGCCTTTCTCCTTCAGAATCTTCAGGAATGTCAGCAACGTGGTCAATGCAGGTTTCGGTTCCGGCATTCGCTCCATGATTTCCGACGATGAAGCTCCATCGGCGGGCAAGCTCCACAAAGCATTCATCACCTGCGTTTCGGCCTTTGTCAGTTGGCTCAGTTTCTTTTCTTTCATTGTTTCTTCTTCTAAAGTTTTAGAATAACGCTGCAAAGATATTCTAAATTCTTAGAACAACCAAATCTTTTCTTTTAAAACTTTAGAACGTTAACCTTATTTAACGGTATGTCGGTTTGTTCTGCGCCTGCTTATTCGTAACTTTGCACCCAAAAATCATATATATGAATATTGAGACTTTGATTAGCCAAGCAGCAGGCGAGGCCGTGAAGGCACTTTATGGCCTGGAGGCAAGCGAGAAGATGCTGCAGCTGCAAAAGACGCGCAGCGAGTTTGAAGGAAACCTGACACTGGTGGTCTTTCCCTTTGTGAAGGCCGCCAGGAAGAGTCCTGAGCAGACTGCTCAGGAGATAGGCCAGTATCTGGTAGACAACTGTCCGGCCGTTGAGAAATTCAACGCGGTGAAAGGTTTCCTGAACCTGAGCATCGCCGACAACGCCTGGCTGCAACTGCTTCAAGCCATCGACAAGGACGAGCACTTCGGCCGAAAGTCCGCAGACGAGGGCTCTCCCCTCGTCATGATTGAATACTCGTCGCCCAACACCAACAAGCCCCTCCATCTGGGCCATGTGCGCAACAACCTGCTGGGCTGGAGCCTCGCACAGATCATGGAGGCCAACGGCAACCGAGTGGTGAAGACAAACATCGTGAACGACCGTGGCATACACATCTGCAAGTCGATGCTGGCCTGGCAGAAATGGGGCAATGGAGAGACTCCCGAAACGAGCGGCAAGAAGGGCGACCACCTCATAGGCGACTACTATGTGGCCTTCGACAAGCACTACCGTGAGGAGGTGAAGGCATTGGCCGCCCAGTTCGTGGACAGCGGTCTGCCCGCTGACAAAGCCGAAGAAAAAGCCAAGCTGGAGGCTCCGCTCATCAAGGAGGCTCACGAGATGCTGGTGAAATGGGAGCAGGGCGACGCCGAGGTGCGTGCCCTGTGGGAGAAGATGAACAGCTGGGTGTATGCCGGCTTCGACGAGACCTACAAGAAGATGGGTGTGTCGTTCGACAAGATATACTATGAGAGCCAGACCTACCTGAAAGGAAAGGGGAAGGTGGAGGAAGGACTGGCCAAGGGCCTCTTCGAGCGCCACGACGACGGCTCTGTATGGGCCGATCTCACCAGCGACGGCCTCGACCAGAAACTGCTGCTGCGCAGCGACGGCACCAGCGTCTACATGACGCAGGACATCGGCACGGCCGAGATGCGCTACGAGGACTACCCCATCGACAAGATGATCTATGTCGTGGGCAACGAGCAGAACTACCATTTCCAGGTGCTCAGCATCCTGCTCGACCGCCTCGGCTTCAAATGGGGAAAGGAGCTGGTGCACTTCTCCTACGGCATGGTGGAACTGCCCAACGGCAAGATGAAGAGCCGCGAGGGCACCGTCGTCGATGCCGACGACCTGATGCAGCTCATGGTTGATGATGCCTACCAGACATCGATGGAGCTGGGCAAGTTTGACGACATGACCGAGGAGGAACGCCGCGAGATAGCCCGCATTGTGGGCATGGGCGCCCTGAAGTATTTCATTCTGAAGGTCGACGCCCGCAAGAATATGCTGTTCAACCCCGAAGAGTCGATTGACTTCAACGGCAATACCGGACCCTTCATCCAGTACACCTATGCACGCATCCGCAGCATCCTGCGCAAAGCGGTAGAAAGCGCTCAGCTTTCGGTTCTCAACGCTCAGCTTTCAGACAAGGAAGTAGAGCTGATTCAGAAGATGAGCGAATATCCTACCGCCGTAGAGCAGGCCGGCAAGGACTACTCGCCCTCGGGCATCGCCAACTACTGCTACGAGCTGACGAAGGTGTTCAACCAGTTCTACCACGACTACTCCATCCTCAACGAGCCCGACGAGCAGAAAAAGGCCGTCCGCCTTGTACTGGCCAGAAACGTGGCCAAAATCATCCAGAGTGGTATGAGCCTGCTGGGCATTGAGGTACCCGAGCGCATGTAATCTGCCCATGAAGAAGAATACGCCCAGCCTGGACCTGCTGGAGTTTGTCGAAACACAGATACTGCCCCGCTATGCGGCATTCGACAAAGCCCACAATCTGGAACATGTCACCCGTGTCATCCGGCGCTCCATGGAGCTTGCCTCCCGCACGGGAGCCGACACGGACATGGTCTATGCCATTGCAGCCTACCATGACCTGGGCATGGAGGGACCTCGCGCCGTCCACCATATTACGGGCGGGCAGATACTGTTGCAAGACTCTCGTTTAAAGCGCTGGTTTTCAGACGAACAGATTAAAATCATGAAAGAAGCGGTTGAAGACCATCGTGCCTCTGCGGCACGCGCTCCGAGAAGCATCTACGGGAAGATTGTGGCCGAGGCCGACCGCGACATCGTGCCGGAGCAAGTGTTCCGCCGCACGGTTCAGTTCGGACTGAGCAACTACCCCGAACTGGACAAGGAGCACCAGTGGCTGCGCTTCCGTGAACACATGGATCAGAAGTATTCTGCCAACGGCTACATCCGCCTGTGGATTCCCGGCTCACCCAATGAAGAGAAACTGAAGGAGCTGCGCAGCATCATTGCCGACCCTGTGGCGCTGCGCCGCGAGTTTGACCGCTATTTCGAGGAGGAAAAGACAACGACCAGCGGCAGGTGATCGCTGAATCCGTGCTGATAGCTATAGCCTTGAAATGTGCGGCGGGGCTTCCATCCACCGTATGTGCCCTCTTCCTCAAGCAGGAAGGGGGCATCGTTGATATAAGTACTGTCCACACGGGAGACGAGCGGCGCCGACACCAGCACATGGTCGATGGAACGCCATTCGCCATGATAACGGTAGGTGCCCTTGGCGAGGCCCTTGGCTCCCTGAGCCTTACTGGTGACATTGTGCAGGCCGGCCTTCTCCAGAAACTGAAGGGAAGGACTGTCGGCATAGTCGTTGAAATCGCCTGCCACCAGGACGTTCTTCCCTGCCAGTGGAGCGAGGGCGGCGAGCAGCACCGTCATGGCCTGCCGCCGGTGGGGCCGTGTCTCCAACTCGCCATTATAGCGGCTCGGCGCATGGACGATGAACACATGGAGCGTGTCGCCCGAGGCGGTTTCCCCCTGTACATAGAATATATCGCGCGTAGGACGCATGTTCTCCAACGGAGGCACCGTCAAAGCGTCGTAGCACAGCGGACGGAAACGGGCGGGCTGATAGAGAAGTGCCACGTCCAGCCCGCGCACATCGGGCGACTGGGTCATCAGGTATTCGTAGCCTGCACCCCGCAGCAGCGAGCGGCGCGTCAGGTCACGCATCACCGTATCGTTCTCCACTTCGACAAGAGCCACCAGGTCGGGCAACTGCTCCGAGCACGACAGTATTTCCTGGCCGATGCTATTCAACTTTCGCCAGTAGCGCGTGCTCGTCCATCTCCGCTCGCCCGCCGGTGTAAACTCCAGGTCTTCCTTACCCTCGTCGTGCTGACAGTCGAACAGGTTCTCGCAGTTCAGCTCGACAAGGGTCTGCGCCCCAGCGGAGCTAAATGGCAAATGATAAATGATAAATGATAAAGCCAGCAGCAAATATCTTCCCGCTCTCACTTCGGACTGAAGTTTATCATTTACCATTTATCATTTATCATTTAGGGCAAAGCCCGACTAGCACACCTTCTCCAGTCGCTTCATCATGGCGAACATGAAGATGGCAGCTACGAGACAGACGGCGAGGAAGACGCTCCAGCACACCCAGAGGGGGACAGCACCCCAGAGCAGGCCGCCCACAACGACGAGCTGGTTGCCGATGGCCGTTGCCACAAACCAGCCGCCCATCATCATACCTTTATACTTGGGAGGAGCTACCTTCGACACGAACGAGATGCCCATAGGCGACAACAGCAGCTCGCCGAAGGTCAGGATGAGGTAAACACCAATCAGCAGGTTGGGAGTGACATCGGCCACATGCATGCCCACGGGGTTGCCATCGGCATCCATCTCTGTCTGCGGCAAGGGCAGGTCGAAGGAGAATACCATCATCACGGCATAGGCCAGAGCAGCCACGAGCATGCCGTAGGCTATCTTTCGCGGAGCCTTGGGTTCCTTACCCTTGGCGGCCAGCGAGCCGAAGATGGCCATTGACACAGGTGTCAGTGCCACTACATAGAACGGGTTGAACTGCTGGAAGATGGGAGCTGAGATGCTCACCTCGCCGGTCAGACGATAGTATTTCCACACAAGCAATGCCAGCGCCACCACGATGACGGCAGCCGAGATGCCCTTGCCCTTGGCGGTCTTGCTCTGGAACAGGGAGAAACCCGCATAGACAATGAAGATGATCAGCACGAGGTTCCACACATCGAAGGCCATGCTCTCCAGTCCCTCGGACGAACGTGCCGTGAACTCATCGGCAAAGTAGGTCAGCGACAGACCGTTCTGGTGGAAAGCCATCCAGAAGAAGATGACTACTGCGAACACCAGGCACAGGGCGACGATGCGCTGCTTCGTCTCTTCCTTCGACAGCTCTTCGGCAGCGGGTTTGCCGCTGCTCACAGTCTGGGCTTTCTTCCCGCCTTCCGTGTGACGGAACGTGCTGCGGAAGAAGTAGTAGATGGCGATGGAGAGAATCAGCGACGCACAGGCCACGGCGAAAGCAAAGTGATAAGCCTCACCGGGAGCGGTGTAGCCCAGGTTGTTATAGGCATAGTCGGAAATCTTGATGGCTGCCGTCGGAGCAAACAGCGCACCGATGTTGATAGCCATGTAGAAGATGGAGAAGCCCGAATCGCGCTTGTCGGCATACTGCGGGTCATCGTAGAGATTGCCCACCATCACCTGCAAATTACCCTTGAAGAGACCAGTTCCAAAGCCGATAAGCAACAGAGCGCCCAGCATGACAATCAGCGCCGTCTGGTCGCCACCGAGAGGTACCGAGAGCAGCAGATAGCCTGCAAACATAATGATAATGCCCGTTGTCACCATCTTACCGAATCCGAACTTGTCGGCCAGAATACCGCCAATGAGCGGGAAGAAATAGACCAGCATCAAAAATGAGCTGTAGATAGTACCTGCCACACCCGGCGTCAAGCCGTAGTTGGCTCTCAGAAACAATGCGAAAACGGCTATCATCGTGTAGTAGCCGAATCGCTCACCTGTGTTGGCCAATGCCAACGCAAATAGACCTTTGGGTTGTCCTTCAAACATGTTTTTTTATGGTTTTAATGATTGTCTGCGGGTTTTGCAAGGGCAAAGGTAACACTTTTTTTCCAATCTGCCAAAAGATTCAGTAAAATATAGAAGGAAAAAGTTGGAGGCGTTTACGTTTTTTTCACAGAATAATGATGGCCGTTCGGGAAATAATTCGTATATTTGTCGACGAATTGCCCTACCTATTCTAGAGAACTAATATAATAATCACGAATAAAACTAAAAACCTATGGCAGCAATTATTTCTGTTATTCCCATTGCGTTGCTCTTCATCCTGATGATGGGCCTGAAGATGTCGGGCTGGAAAAGTGCCCTCATCACCCTAGTCGTCACCATCCTGCTGGCGTTATTCGCAGCCCCAGCCTTGGACATTGTCCCGGAGAAATATGCCGGGGCGAGCATCTATGGCATTACTGCCTGGTCGGTGGTGGAAGGCTTGCTGAAGGCCTGCTTCCCCATCATCCTGATTATTATCTGTGCTATCTTCAGCTATAACATTCTCTGCGAGACGAAAGAGATAGAAACCATCAAGGCACAGTTCATCCAGCTGACACCCGACAAGGGGCTGCTGGTGCTGCTGCTGACGTGGGGCTTCGGCGGCGTGCTGGAAGGCATGGCAGGCTTCGGCACGGCTGTGGCCATTCCAGCCGCCATCCTCATCGGCCTGGGCTTCAAGCCGATGTTCTCGGCTGTCATCTGTCTGGTGGCGAACACGGTGGCCGTGGGATTCGGTGCCGTCGGTCTGCCCGCCACGACGCTGGCCAACCAGGTGGCCGACGGCACTGCCTCGCCGGAAATGCTCAGCGAGGTGGCCACTTTTATTATTATGCAGCTCTCGCTGATGTTCTACATTACGCCGTTCCTCATCCTGATGATGACCGACCGCAAGAAGATTGTGAAGAACATTGGCATCGCCCTGTTCGTGGGTACGTTCTCCATCATCGTGCAGTTCTGCTGCGCCCATTTCCTCGGCCCGGAGACACCTGCCATCCTGGGCAGTGTGGCCGCCATTATTGCCATGCTCATCTACAACAAGCTGTTCATCCATGACGAGAATCCATCCGACGAGGTCTTCGTGGAGAAGAAGAAGTTCGGTATGGCAAAGACGCTGAAAGCCTGGAGTGTCTATGGTCTGATCATCTTCTTCATCCTCATCAGCAGCAAGATTGTGCCGCCGGTGAACGAGCTACTGAAGTCGACGCTCGTCACGAAGTTCGACATGCCCGTTGTGGGCAACACGTTCTCCTTCGGCTGGCTGAGCAACGCCGGTCTGATGATATTCCTAGGTGCTGTCATCGGTGGCATGATTCAAGGACTGAGCTTCGGCAAGCTGATGAAGATGCTGGGCAAGACGACGTATAACCTGCAGAAGACGGCACTGACCATCTGCTGTCTCGTGGCACTGGCCATGCTGATGAACAACACGGGCATGACGCTCGCCATCGCCACTAGCCTGGTTGCCCTGACGGGTCCTGTCTATCCGTTCTTCGCACCGCTCATCGGCAGCATCGGCACATTCGTTACGGGCAGTGCCACGTCGGCCAACATTCTCTTTGGCAAGCTGCAGGCGGCAGCTGCCGGACAGCTGGGGCTGGTGAACGACGGCACGTTCTTTGGCATCAGCGGTAACGAGACGAACTGGCTGGCCTCGGCCAACTGCGCCGGCTCTGAGGGCGGCAAGCTGCTCTCGCCGCAGTCGATAGCCATTGCCACCGCTGCCTGCGACATGGAGGGACAGGACGGCGACATCATGCGGAAGACCATGCCCTTCGCCATCTTCTGGATTCTGATGAACGGTCTGATGGTGTTCCTGGGACTGCACGTCATCTGATCTTTTGCAAATGAACCGATAAATCGTAAATTGAAAAACTGTAGATAAATGAAAGTAGGACTATTTATTCCCTGCTACGTGGATGTGGTCTTCCCCGAGGTGGGCGTAGCAACCTATAAGCTGCTGCGACATCTGGGAATTGAAGTAACTTATCCAGAAAAGCAGACGTGTTGCGGACAGCCTATGGCCAACGCAGGGTTTGAGAAGCAGGCCATTCCACTGGCCGAGAAATTCGAGGAGAAGTTCAAGGGCTTCGACTATGTGGTGGCACCGAGCGTCAGCTGTACAGCCTTCGTCAAGTTGAACTACGCCAGGCTGCTCAACCACGAGTGCGAGACGGCCAAACGGTGCATGGACGTGGTGGAGTTTCTGCATGATGTGGTGAAGCTGAACCGCCGTCTGGGTACCTTTCCCCACAAGGTGAGCCTTCACAACTCTTGTCACGGTGTGCGCGAGCTGGGGCTATCGTCACCCAGTGAGGAACATGTGAAAAAGTTCAATAAGATAAAAGACTTGCTGCTGCTGGTCGACGGCATTGACGTAGTGGAGCCGGAGCGTCCCGACGAGTGCTGCGGCTTCGGCGGCATGTTCAGCATCGAGGAGACTGCCATCTGCGCCCAGATGGGCAAGGACAAGGTAGAGCGCCACATACAGACCGGTGCCGAGTACGTGACAGGCCCTGACTGCTCGTGCCTGATGCACATGGCAGGCGTGGCCAGGAAGCAAGGGCTGAACATCCAATTCAAGCACGTCGTCGAGATTCTCGCGGCGGGGCTTTAATCTCGAAAGAACGAAATCTCGAAACATCGAAATATCGAAATCTCGAAATATCGAAAAAAGAAAAATCATGAGTACAGCACATAGTAAAGCAGCCAAGAAGTTCTTGAAGAACCAGACATACGCCCATTGGCACGATGCCACGTTCTGGGCTGTGCGCACCAAGCGCGACAACATGGCCTACGGACTTGACGAGTGGGAGCAGCTACGCGAGAAAGCCAGCGCCATCAAGCGCCACACCATCACCCATCTTGACGAGTACCTAGACAAGTTTGCCACAAAGGCCGAAGAAAACGGCTGTATCGTTCACTGGGCGAAGGATGCCACAGACTTCAACGAGATAGTCTACGGCATCCTGAGGAACCACAACGTGAAGAAGATGGTGAAGTCGAAGTCGATGCTCACCGAGGAGTGCGGCATGAACCCCTATTTGGAGGCGCACGGCATCGAAGTGGTAGAGACCGACCTTGGTGAGCGCATCATCCAACTGAAGGGCCAGGCACCCAGCCACATCGTGATGCCCGCCATCCATCTGAACCACGACGATGTGGGCGAACTATTCGAAGAAAAACTGGGCAGCGAGAAGGGCAACCACGATCCCACCTATCTGACCTACGTAGCCCGCCTGAGCCTCCGCAACGAGTTCCTGACAGCCGATGCAGGTATGACTGGTGGCAATTTCGGTATTGCAGAGACAGGCGACATCGTGGTCTGCACCAATGAGGGTAATGCCGACATGAGCACAAGTTGTCCGAAGCTTCACATCGCCGCCATCGGACTGGAGAAAATCATC
>JAILFU010000038.1 GCA_024697405.1 Prevotella sp. | reverse complement strand
CGAAGAGGAAAGTACCACTTTATGTAAACACGGAATTGAGCACAAGGCCGTGTATAGCCCGCCATGTGCCTACATCGGAGATTCAGGCGGAGGTAGTTACTTCGGCGGGGCAATTTGTTTCTCATTTATAGAGGAAAGGTAATCATTATTCCTCAAAACGCCAAACTATCGGAGCTGTTTTTCTGCTCATTTCAAAGAGAGACATTTTTTGTACCGCTTTCTTTCTTCATTTCGCAAAAAAAACAGTAACTTTGCACCGTGGGGGGATAAAGCCCGCCAACAAAGAGGAAACGGCAATGTATATCTTCGACATCAAGCGATATGCCATCAACGACGGCCCAGGCATCCGGACAACCCTTTTCATGAAGGGATGCCCGCTGCGCTGCGTATGGTGTCACAATCCCGAGAGCTGGACTGCACAGCCGCAGCTGCTCTATAAGAAATCAAAATGTATGGGCTGCAGCACGTGCGTCGCGGCTTGCCCGGAGCACCTGCTGGGGCTGACCCCCGACGGCATACGCTTTACCCAGCCCAGTACCTCCTGCCAGCTCTGCGGCCGCTGTACCGACTCGTGCCCCACCACCGCCTTGGAGATTTGTGGCTGTAAGTACACTATGAACGAACTGATGGCTGAGGTGGAGAAGGAGCGCTCCATCATGGAAGACAGCGGCGGCGGCGTCACCCTCTGCGGCGGCGAACCGCTCATGCATCCCGAATATACACTTGAACTGCTGCGCGAGCTGGGCCGTCGCGGCTTCCACCGCACTGTCGACACCACGCTCTATGCCACAGCCGAAGTGGCAGAGGCTGTGGCCAACGAATGTGAGCTGCTGCTCGTCGACCTGAAACTGATGGACCCGGAGAAGCACCGCCTGTACACGGGCGTCGGCAACGCCCTCATCCTGCAGAACATCCGCCTGCTGGCCGACATGGGCAAGCACATGCTTATCCGCATCCCCCTCATCGACGGCGTGAATGCCGATGACGATAACATAGAGGCTACCGCCCGTTTCCTGTCGTCCCTCACCCCTCACCCTTCACCCCTCACCATCCACCTCCTACCCTATCACGATGTGGGCAAGGACAAGCACCGCCGTATGCTGCCCCCGTCAGCCTACAACCCGCAGGGTTTCCCGCTAGCCGTTCCCTCCGAAGAGCTGCAGCACCACTGCGCCGCGCTGCTCGAAACCCACGGTTTCCACGTCGTCATCGGCGGCTGATTGTCTATCGTCGAAAAGCATATTATATAGAACAGAAATCATCTAAAAACAAATAAAACTATTATGAGTACAGTTAACCAACGTCTGGAAGACCTCCGCATGCTGATGCGCCGCGAGCATCTCGCCGCTTTCATTTTCCCCAGTACCGACCCCCATCAGGGTGAATACATCCCCGACCACTGGAAGGGCCGCGAATTTATCTCGGGCTTCAACGGCTCGGCCGGCACCGCCGTCGTCACCCTCCACTCTGCCGCCCTCTGGACTGACAGCCGCTATTTCCTGGCTGCCGAAGAGCAGCTGCGGGGCACAGATTACCAGCTGATGAAGCTGAAGATAGAAGGTACGCCCACCATCGCTCAATGGCTGGGCAAGCAGCTCAGCGACCATTCCGTGGCCGGCGGTTCCTCCGCCGACACCTCCACCGAGGTAGGCATCGACGGCTGGTGCTCGTCTGTCAATGCCGTCAAAGAGCTGACAGCCAACCTGCGCCGCGAGGGAGGGCTCACCCTTCGAACCAACCTTGACCCCCTGCGGCAGATATGGCGCAATCGTCCGCCCATCCCCGAGCAGCCTATAGAGCTGTTCCCGATGGAGTATGCCGGCGAGAGCGTGAAAGACAAGCTGGCCCGCATCCGCCAAGCCCTGCGCGACCGTCATGCCGACGGCATGCTGATGGCAGCCCTCGACGACATTGCCTGGACACTGAACCTGCGCGGCACCGACGTACACTGCAACCCCGTCTTCGTCAGCTACCTGCTCATCTCCCCAAAAGATGTCACCCTGTATATTAACAATGTAAAGCTGACACCGGCAGTTTCTGCTTACCTGCGGGAGAACGGCATACGGGTAGATGCCTACGAGAACGTCGTCCGTGGTCTCAAAGACTATTTCGAGTACAACATCCTGCTCGACCCCGACGAGGTGAACTATACACTCTACCAGGAGGTGAAGCGCAAGCAGAATCTTCCCGGAGGAATCGTCGAGGAGGAGTCGCCCGTCAAGCGGATGAAGACCGTGAAGAATGCCACTGAGATAGCGGGTTTTAGGTCGGCAATGCTGAAAGACGGCATCGCCATGGTGAAATTCCTGAAATGGCTCGACGAGCAGTTCACTACCCCCACTACTCCCCCTGTCTACCCTACTGAAATCTCCGTCGACCAGAAACTGACGGCCCTCCGCGCCGAGCAGCCCCTCTACCGCGACATCTCCTTCGACACCATCGCCGGCTATGGCACCCATGCCGCCATCGTCCACTACGAGGCGACGCCCGAGACTGACATCCCGCTGGAGCCTCACGGCCTGCTGCTGCTCGACAGCGGCGCACAGTATCTCGACGGCACGACCGACATCACCCGCACCATTGCCCTCGGCCCGCTCACCGACCTGGAGAAGCAGATTTACACCCTCGTGCTGAAAGGCCACATCCAGATAGAGATTTGCAAGTTCCCCAGCGGAGCCAGCGGCACGCAGATTGACATCCTGGCCCGGAAGGACATGTGGCGCGAGGGACTAAACTACCTGCACGGAACGGGGCATGGCGTGGGCACCTACCTGAATGTGCACGAGGGGCCTCACCAGTTCCGCATGGAGTGGAAGCCCGCCCCGCTGGTGGCTGGGATGACCATCACCGACGAGCCGGGCATCTACCTGCCCGGACGCTGCGGCGCACGCACGGAGAACACGCTGCTCATCGTGCCCTACAAGGATACAGAGTTCGGCCATTTCCTGCAGTTCGAGCCACTGACGCTCTGCCCCATCGACAAGCGGCCCATCATCGTCAGCATGATGACCGCCGAAGAGATTCAATGGCTCAACGACTACCACCAGATGGTCTGCGAACGGCTGACGCCCCACCTCACTGCCGACGAGGCAGAATGGCTGCGGCAAGCCTGCACGCCTCTGATTCTTTAAACGCCCCACTTTCCACGTGGAAAATTTGGCAGGTCGGAGTTTTTTGCTTATATTTGCAGCGAACATATGCGCATAATGGAAAACGAACATTGGTTATAACAATACAGGCCCCACCCCTACCCTTCCCTCAAGGAGAGGGGAAGGCATTGAAATCGCAAATCGAAACAAAATGGGAACATACATCAACATCGGGAATGCCGGGTTCCAGAGGGCCCGTAATAGTGAATACGTCGACAAGTCGGGACTGATAGCGGTGGTCAACAGCACCCTTTTTACGGAGCGTAGCTTCAGCTGTGTGACGCGCTGCCGCCGCTTTGGTAAGTCGATGGCGGCAAAGATGCTCTGCGCCTACTACGACCAGTCGTGCGACTCCCGCACGCTGTTCGCCGACCTGGAGATAGCCTCCGACCCGTCGTTCGAGAAGCACCTGAACAAGTATCCCGTCATCTACCTGGACATGAGCGAGTTCATGGATGCGACGCAGGAGGACAGAGCGAACATCGTCCCCTATATACAGCGTGAACTGAGGAAGGACCTCCTTGCGGAGTATCCCGACGTGACGGTGGACGATGACGACCGGCTGTTTCAGGTGCTGCTCAAGGTCTGCCTTGCCACGAAGAAGCAGTTCATCCTGATCATCGACGAGTGGGATGCCATCTGCCGCGAGTATTCCCCTGGGACGAATGTCATGGACCAGTACGTGAACTGGCTGCGCAGCATGTTCAAGGGCGTGAATGCCAGCCGCGTCTTCGCTGCCGTCTACATGACCGGCATCCTGCCCATCAAGAAATACCAGACGCAGTCGGCGCTTAACAACTTCATGGAGTATTCCATGGTGGAGCCAGGTGACATGGCACAATATTTTGGCTTCACGCATGGTGAGGTGGAGGCTCTTGCCCTAAAGCACAATATGGAGTTAAGCGAACTGGAGAAGTGGTATGATGGTTACCAAATAGGCGACGAGCACTCGATGTTCAACCCCAACTCGGTGATGCAGGCACTCATGCGCCGCCGTTGTCGCAGCTTCTGGGGCAAGACGGCTGCCTACGACACCGTGGCCACTTATATCAAGATGAACTTCGAGGGGCTGAGCGACGACATTATCAAAATGCTGTCAGGCCAATGGGTTAAGGTGACTCCTGAAACGTTTGGCAACGACATGCACGAAGTGACATGCCGCGACGATGTGCTTACAGTGCTCATCCACTTGGGCTATCTATCTTTCGACTGGCGCGTGGAGGAGTGCTATGTGCCCAACCGCGAGGTCTCTATAGAAATGGAGAATGCTGTGAGGAAGAACAACTGGAAGCCCATCATCGAGGCCATCGAAGCCTCAGAGCGCCTGCTCCAGTCGCTGCTGCGCGGCGATGCCGAGGCCGTAGCCGCCGGCGTGGAGCGGGTGCACCGCCAGGAGGTCAGTCTGTTCAAGTATAACGACGAGAACAGCATGGCCTGCGTCATCAGCCTCGCCTTCTATGCCGCCCGCAACGACTTCCATGTGCACCGCGAGTACCAAACGGGCGACGGTTTTGCCGACCTAGTGTTGATTCCCCGCAAGAACGTGAATAAGCCCGCCGTGGTCGTCGAGCTGAAGTACGACAAGGCTGTTGGAACTGCCATCGACCAAATCCATCAGAAGCACTACCCCGAGAAGGTGGCCGACTACACAGGCGACATCCTGCTCTGCGGCATCAGCTACGACCGCGAGGCGAAGACCCACAGTTGCCGCATAGAGCACTGGACGGTGTGATTGACATAAGAACAAAAGGACAATTGGACATAAAGACATAAAGACATAAGGACATAAGAACATAAAAACATAAAGACATAAGAACATAAAAACATAAGGACAATTTAGGGGGAAAAGGGCGTCAGTTAATCAGTGCCGACAATGAGGCTTACCCCGTTCCAGGAACGCTGCGTGCTGATGAGGGCGGATACCGCTTAGACGGGCGCACTATGAATGGTAACACCAAGGGCATGTACATCCGCAACGGGCGGAAGCTCGTGACGAAGTGACGAGAACATTATCTATGCGCGCGCGTACACGCGTAATTGAGAGTCGAAAAAAGGCGCTACAAGCGCTACTTTGGTGGTTAAGATGCTGGTTTGCAGAAGGTTGTCTGTAGCTATAGGCTTTGAAAGCGAGCTACTTTAGTAGCTACAGGCTGAGATAACGACTTTGCCGTGTGTAACATGGGGAATGTTACAGGCGGCAAAGTTTGTGGGAAGAGCAAGCTGCGAAACGGCGTTCGTATTTTTCCAAACGGCGGCAGTATTTTTCCGACCTGTGCAGTTGGAATTATGCCGCAAAAGCAAACCTTGGTGCTTTTCCTATGAGCATGTCATACCTCTCAGCGTTCCTTTCTGCCACAGTGATAGTTGCTAAGGCGTGACTTCCTTCGACGGACCATGCCATT
>JAILFU010000208.1 GCA_024697405.1 Prevotella sp. | reverse complement strand
TGGCCGACATCTGGGACCGTCTTTAATCAGCATTTAATCACAAACTAAAACATATTCAAAATGACACAGAAAATTGACAAAAACGGCATCGTGGAGGCTCTGAAGGCCTACATGGAACAGAAGGGTGGCCAGAACAAAGCGGCCAACAGCATCAAGGGTGTGAGCTCGGCGACATTGAGCCAGATGGCAGCCGGGAACTGGGAGCACATCAGCGACGAAATGTGGCGC
The DNA here is from genome assembly GCA_024697405.1 of Prevotella sp. Classification (GTDB taxonomy): domain Bacteria; phylum Bacteroidota; class Bacteroidia; order Bacteroidales; family Bacteroidaceae; genus Prevotella. The sequence continues at coordinate 4,334 of JAILFU010000208.1, read as the reverse complement.
AAGGTTGCCAAGGCTGTGGGCTTTGGCCCCAAGGAGTGGAACACGGCGGCTACGGCGACGTACCTACAGGTACATGCGTTGCTGCGGGGTGCGCAGGAAGAAGCCCGTGTGATGAGCCTGGCGGCCCCAGCCGGGAGCGGCAAGACCTATGCCGCCAAGGAGTACGAGACGAGCCACCGCAATGTGTACCGTCTGATGTGCGACGAGTTCTGGAGCAAAAACGACTTTGTGGAAGAGCTGCTGCGCGCTATGGGCGAGAAGGCCATTGGGCTAACCAAGCGTGAACGTCTTGCCCTGGCTTGCTCGGTATTGAGCAAGAAAGAGAAGCCCCTGCTGATATTCGACGAGTTCGACAAACTGGGCGACAACGTGTGGAGTTTCTTTATCACCCTTTACAACCGGCTGGAGGACCAGTGCGGGATGGTGCTGCTGAGTACCGACTACATTGAGAAACGCTTCCGCATGGGGTTGAAGAGTCAGCGCAGGGGGTACCCTGAAATCTGGAGCCGTCTTGGCAGCCGGTGTGTAGAACTGGATCGTGCCGACTATGACGACGTGAAGATGGTTTGCGAGGCCAACGGCCTGGCAGACGAATCGGTGATAGAGGACATAGCCAGAAGTGCCGAGGGCGACCTTCGCAGGGTGCGCCAGCTGGTATTTGCCAACAGTAGAAAAACGAAATAAACCTATGCCGAGGAAGAAGCACAAACTGAGTCCGCGCGAGCTGGCCACCATGGAGCGCCGGTTGCTGCCCTTCGAGGGGGAGTGGGAGCGCTTCATGGGCCAGCCGGAAGACAGGGGCGTATGGCTGATATGGGGACAATCCTATAACGGCAAGACGCGCCTGGTGCTGATGCTGACGAAATACATAGCCGAATTGGGCGAAAAGGTGGCCGTGGTGAGCCTTGAGGAGGGTGACGGGGCAAGTATGCGCCGGGCGTTCAAAGAGGCCTGTATGGAGGCCGTAAACGCACGGGTGAGCCTCTGGGTGGAAATGGACATCGAGGACATCAAGAGAGAGCTGCGCAAGCAGCGTAGCCCGAAGGTGGTGGTGATAGACTCGCTTCAATACCTTGGCATCAACTATAAAGGCTACAAGGCCCTGAAGGAAGAGTTCCCCACCAAGCTCTTTATCCTGGTGAGCCATGCCAACGAAAAGAACCAGCCGAAGGGCAGCACAGCGGAGCAAGTGAAATATGACGCTATGGTGAAGATCCAGGTGAGCCAGTTCCGGGCGAAAGCCAACAGCCGATATGGCGGAGGCGAAGTGCTGACGATATGGGAGGAGGGCGCGAAGCGTTGCCCGGTTGGAGCCGAATTAACAACAGAAAACATTGACGACGATGGAAACCAAGACAACGAGTAAGAAAGGGCAGCTGATACGGAAGCTGCATGTTCTGCGCGGTGCCGCCGGTATGACGCAGGACGAATATGAGACGCTGCTGGGCAGCTATGGTGTGGAAAGTTCAAAGGAACTTGACGAATGGCAGCTGGAGAAGCTGGTGGAGTTCCTAAGCAAACAGACAGACAGCGAACGGCGCGACCTCGACGTTCAGCGCAAACGGCTGCTGGCGGCGGTGTGTGCCTTCTGCGAGGACACCGTGGGCAAGTGGGAAGTGATGGACGACAAGGCTCGGATATGGTACGCCAAAGGTGTGGCTTGCCGTGCTGCAGGAATGGATGCTTGCGACAACAAGGGTCGCGACAACTTCAACCGAATGAGCCTGGAGAGGCTCAAGAGCCTGACCTACGCTTTCCAGAAGCGGAAACGGGATATGGACGGAGTGATTAACGCGATAATGGCAGGGGTATGAAATACAAGAGCATCTACATATCGGGAAAGATTACAGGCGACCCGAATTTTGAGGCGAAGTTCCGCAAGGCGGAGCAGTACCTTATAGAGCAGGGCTGGAACTACTGGTACATTGTGAACCCGGCGAAGGAGTGCAACCAGAAGTGGCCGTGGTGGCTGTGTATGCTGAAAGACTTGTGGATGCTGCGCAAGTGTGGCTTTATCGCCATGCTACCCGACTGGCCGCAGAGCCGTGGAGCCAGGATAGAGCACGAATACGCCATCTGGAAAAAGAAAGTAATCATTTATATCAACTTCTAAACAATCATTATTATGCCAGAAAAGACATTGGTCGAAATGACCCCGGAAGAGAAGGCCCGGTATGAAGCCTTCAAGAAAGAGGAAGTCCGCAGGGCGAAACTCGAGGCAAAGAAGATAGCCCGCCAGCAGCTCCAGCAGCTGGTGGATGAAGAGATGGGTAACGCGGTGAGTGCCCTGATGGGGTGCAGCGACACCCTGAAAACGGCGAAGAGCAAAATATTCGCCGACTTCGACACCATTATGAAACTGCGTCGTGAAATCAACGAGGATGACAACCCGGATAGCGACGAGCAGTTCAGCTTCACATTCACCAGCAGCGACGGCCTCCAGCGTCTGCGTATCGGGTACAACATGAATGACAACTACCTGATGCAGGTTGAGGACGGTATCAAGAAGGTGCGCGAGTACCTCCAGAGCCTTGCCAAGGACGAAGCCAGCGGCAGACTGGTGGACGCTGTGATGAGTTTACTATCGCGCGACCAGAAGGGCAACCTGAAGGCAAGCCGGGTACTCAAGCTGAGCAAGATGGCCGAAGATAGCGGTAACGAAACCTTTAAAGAAGGAATGGCGATTATCCGCGATGCCTACCGCCCGACACCGGGCAAGACGTACATCCGCTGCCAGGTGAAGACCACCAAGAAGGCAGAGGATGGTACGGAGAGCCAGGAGTGGACCGACGTGGGACTCAGTATGGCAGAAGTGTAACCTGTTTTAGTTTGGGGGTCGCGGCCTGAATGGTGGCGTGGAGCCGGGCTGCGGCCTTTTTTAGAAACACAAAAATTGATTGGTTATGGCAAAAGAACAAGAGAAAATCACAGCGAGGTTCAGTGTAGAACCGAGCAACTTCAAAGGCAGCGCTGCGCTGCTGGTGTACGATTGGCTCCAAGGCACGACCTACGAGCTTCGGAGTATCACCTGGAGCGAGGGCTGTACCCCCAACGTCAAGCTGGCCACAGTGCGCGAGGTGCCAGTGCGTATAGTGTACACTCGAGGGGTTCCGGTAGATGGTTTTGCCCATTGGGAGAGAACGGGCTGCAAGGTGCAGGACGTAAGCAATGCGGACTACAGCTTCGAGCGGTTCTGGAACCTGTATGGCTACAAGGTGGGAAACAAAGACCGCGTGAAAAAGAAATGGGACCGTCTGCCCGAAGGGGAGAAGATCCTGGCACTCGGCAGCATTCCCCGGTACCGACGCTTCACCGAGAGCAAGCACATCGAAATGACGTATCCAGAGACGTATATCGACCAGAGGCGCTGGGAGAATGAATACACGAACTAAAAACACAGAACAATGGCAAGGAAAGACCCCAATGTGGAGGAATACAAGAGAGCCGACCGGCTGGGACTGGTGGCCACCATAATAACGATAGTGTTAGGCTTGGCGGTTCTTGCTGCTGCGGCATGGTGCATAGCGGACCTGTCCGCAATAGCGAGAAGTAATTATTAACATAAAAATGATTGGTTATGGATACAGAACTTGAATGGGCATTAGCGCACTCATGGAACCATGGGAGATATCCTGATGTATTTACTGAAAACACGGGGATGGACTTTTCTATTCCTGGTCGGCCTGAATACTTTGTTGAAAAACGCCCTAATCGGAAAATCAAAATAGAAATTACGTCTTTCCGCTTTATTTGTGGCGGTGCAATGCACTATTATGCCTCAATAAAAGCGGATGGTGTACATATTTGCAGAAAGGAAGAAGCGGGCAGAACCGTTTGGTGTATGGGGTATTTGGGAGAGGAACACAAAAAGATGACTCGCGAACAAAAGGATGCTGCAAGTTCCATTTGGAACATAGATGTAGAGCGAGAAGTCACCAGGGAAGAAATAGAAAAAGACCCTGGGCGATGGAGAGGTTATCATGTCGGTTCTCTCACAAACGCATTCCTCTCCAGAGAAGAGGCCATAGAAACGGCAAAAAGAATTATTAAGGCACGTTTCCAAGGTGATTGGAAAATCGAAATAGAGGATTTGACATGAAAATCAAGCTGAAACTGACCCGCGACCAATACAAGGGCGTTGCAACGATAGCACAAAATTGTTGCAATGCCCTTGCGGGTGTAACGTTCCCAGATGTTCAGTACCGCGATGCGCTGCGGGCCCTGATACTTCGGATGGCGGCCAAGGTGCCGACGCTGAAGGCCAAGGGGAACAGTCTGACGTTTGGCGAGCTGGAGGGCTTGGCATTGTTCACCACGGTGGGCGACCTGGTGAG
>JAILFU010000203.1 GCA_024697405.1 Prevotella sp. | reverse complement strand
CAGGCAGTGATACCGTTAATAATATTGTAGGTGAATTGGATTATGGTGGTGGTGGCTCTGGCCCTGCCCGTAGCCGTGGCATCGGTGACTCAGACGACGAGGACGATTTCTAATATCTAAATAGCTGAAAGCTGTCAGGTTGACACCATGCCGCTTTAGGGGGGGCATTATGTCAGCCTGATAGTTTTTTCATTATTAGTATGTCTTATAAGGTGCTTCCCTATGATTGACAGGGCGACAGTAGACAGAATTCTGGATGCAGCACGCATCGTGGACGTAGTGGGCGAGTTTGTCACACTGCGCAAGAGCGGTGTGAACTATAAGGGACTGTGTCCGTTCCACGACGACCGCAATCCCTCGTTCATGGTGTCGCCCTCGAAGAACATCTGCCATTGTTTCGTCTGCGGAAAGGGCGGCACGCCGGCCGGCTTCCTCATGGAGCATGAGCAGATGACCTATCCCGAGGCCCTGCGCTGGCTGGCGAGGAAATACAACATTGAGGTGGTGGAGAAGGAGCTGACCGACGAGGAGCGGGAGGCACAGAACGAGCGCGAGTCGATGTTCATCGTCAACGAATGGGCAAAGGACTGGTTCCACGACACACTGAAAAACGCCCCCGACGGCGTAGCCATCGGTCTCCAGTATTTCCGAAGCAGAGGCATCCGCGACGACATCATCGAGAAGTTCCAGCTGGGCTACGCCTTGTCAAAGAGGGATGCTTTATGCTCCGATGCCATTGCAAAAGGCTATAAGAAAGAATTTCTGGTAAAGACAGGTCTCTGCATAGAGAATGAGCGTGGCATTTATGACAGGTATTCCGGTCGTGCCATCTTCCCCTGGCTGAATGTCAGCGGCAAGGTGGTGGCCTTCGGCGGACGTGTGCTCGACAGCCGTACGAAGGGTGTGGCGCAGAAATACGTCAACTCGCCCGACTCGGAAATCTATCACAAGGAGCGCGAGCTTTACGGTATCTATCAGGCCAAGAAGGCCATCGCCAAGGAAGACCGCGTGTTCATGGTGGAGGGCTACACCGATGTCATCGCCATGCACCAGGCCGGCATAGAAAACGTGGTAGCCAACAGCGGCACGGCGCTCTCGGTGTACCAGATCCGCATGTTGCAGCGCTTCACGCAGAACATCACATTATTATATGACGGCGACGAGGCCGGCATCCATGCCGCCATGCGCGGCACCGACATGCTGCTGGCCGAAGGCATGAACATCAAGGTGCTCCTGTTGCCCGACGGCGACGACCCCGACTCCTTCGCCCGCAAGCACTCTGCGGAGGAGCTTCGCAAATACATCGAGCAGAACCAGACAGACTTCATCACCTTCAAGACGCGGCTGACGGTGCAGAACGTGGAAGACCCCGTGAAGCGTAGCGAGGGCATAGGCGGCATCGTGCAGAGCATCAGCGTCATCCCCGACCAGATACTGCGGTCCACCTATCTCACCGACCTGGCCCGCCGCATCGGAATGAAGGAGCAGACACTCATCGCCGAGCTGAACAAACGGGTAAGGAAGAACATGGAGGAGAAGGAAAAGGAAATGGAGCGGGAGCGTTACCGCACGCAGTCTCCCCAGACCCTCCCTGAAACGAAACAAGTGGCTCCTCCTTCCCCGGAAAAACCCGACGTAGAAACCAGATACGCTCCTCCCTCGGAGGGAGGGGCTGTGGGCGTGACTTCTCCCTTACAGGGAGGGGGAGGGTCTATTGAGCTTCTCCTTCTTCGTGAGATAGTCCGTCACGGCGAGGAAGTCATCTTCGACAACTTGGAGGCCGACGACGGAAGCACCCTCTCTGTGACGGTGGCGCAATATATAGATGCCGACCTGTCGGCCGACGGCCTGCAGTTCTCGCAGCCGCTCTACCAGCAGATGCTCCAGGAGGCCGTGGCCCACTGCGGCGAGAAGGACTTCAAGGCAGAGACCTATTTCTGCAGACACAGCGACATGCAGGTGAGCAGGCTGGCCACCCGATTGGCCATCGACCGCCATCAGCTGGGCAAGCGCTTCAAGATTGACAACGACGAAGAAGACGAAAAAGAGAAACGCCAGCAGGATAAGACCGCCCGTCTGCGCCAGCGTGTGCAGCATCTCGTCATGGACTATCGCCTCAGCATCATGGAGCAGCAGCTGAAGAGCCTAAAGCAGCAGCTGCGCCTGGCCAACAGCAACGTGGAGCAAACCATGAGCCTGCTCAAAACATTCAAGGAAACCAAGGAGCTTCGCGATATCCTGGCCAAACGGCTGGGCAGCGACCTCGTTGTTTAAAACGGAACTATGTATTACATTCAAAAGAGATTAGAGATTTCGGCCAGCCACAGGCTGGAAGTCGGATACGAAAGCAAGTGCACGCAGCTGCACGGCCACAACTGGGTCATCACCATCTACTGCCGCTCGAAAGAGCTGGACCAGAACGGCATGGTGGTGGACTTCACCGAGGTGAAACGGCGCATCAAACGCCGTCTGGACCACCAGAACCTGAACGACGTTCTGCCCTTCAACCCTACGGCAGAGAACATCGCCCGCTGGTGCACCGAGCAGATACCGCAGTGCTATAAATGCGTTGTCCAGGAGAGCGAGGGCAACGTAGCCTGCTATGAAACGGATGAGTGATAAGCGACGAGTGAAGCATCAGCTGCCACTATGAGTACTTACCGCATTAACGACATATTCTATACGCTACAAGGCGAAGGGCGCAACACCGGGCGGGCGGCTGTGTTCATCCGTTTCGCGGGCTGCAACCTGCGCTGTCCCTTCTGTGACACAGCGTTCGACACCTTCCGCGAGATGACCGCCGAAGAGATTCTCCACGCTTTAGCGTCTGTGGTCGGCGGTTTCCCCGCCGACACCCATGGCCCGGCGTCTGTGGTCGGCGGTTTCCCCGCCGACATCCTCCCCCTCGTTGTCCTTACCGGTGGCGAGCCCACGCTGCAGGTGGACGAAGCCTTCGTAGACCTGCTCCACCAGCACGGCTACGAAGTGGCCATGGAGAGCAACGGTATCCTCCCTGCTCCTAAGAACCTCGACTGGCTGACCGTCTCGCCGAAGGGCGGTGAAGGGCGTATAGTGAGTGGTGAAGGGTCTATGGTGAGTGGTGAAAGGAGGATGGCAGATGAAATCAAGGTCGTCTTTGATGAGAACACACCAGCAATACTATCCTCCCTTCAACCTTTCTCCTCCTCCCTTCACCCTTCCCCCCTCCTCTACCTCCAGCCCTGTGACACGGGCGACCCATCTCGCAATGCCGCCATCATCCAGCAGTGCGTGGACTACATTAAGCATCATCCCCAATGGCGTCTCTCCCTGCAAACTCATAAGCTTATCGGCATAGAATAGCTCCTAACTCCTAACTCCTGACTCCAATGAGTATCCTAGGCCTTCTCTACTGGTTGTCGCGCCTGATAGCTATCGGCGCCATCATCCACGTCGTGCTCGACAACCGTCAGCCGGCGAAGACCATGGCTTGGGCACTCGTCATCTATTTCATCCCCATCTTCGGCGTCATCGCCTATATCTTCTTTGGCGTGAACTACCGTAAAGAGCGCTTCATCAGTCGCCGGTCGATGGACATGCTCACCAAGCGTTCGATGCTGGAGTTCGTGGAGCAGCATCATCTGGAGCTTCCTTCCGACTATCAGACAACCATCGAACTGTTCTCCCGCCAGAGCTTCTCCTTACCGTTCATCAACAGCAAGACAGTAATACTCACCAGCGGCTACGACTTCTTCCCCCGGCTCTTACACGACATTGCCCAGGCCAGAAGCCACATCCACCTGGACATGTATATCTTCGAGGACGACGCCCTGGGACGCCTCATCAGCGATGCCCTCATCAGCAAGGTGCGGCAGGGCGTGGAGGTGCGTGTCATCTACGACGACGTGGGCTGCTGGAAGGTGAAGAGCCGCTTCTTTGAGCGCATGCGTGAGGAAGGCATTGACGCGGAGCCTTTCATGCCCGTGCACTTCCCGCAGTTCACCAGCAGGGCCAACTACCGTAACCACCGGAAGATAGTCGTCATCGACGGACGTGTGGGCTATATCGGCGGCATGAACATCGCCGTCAGGTATGTTAGCCAGTCGTGGCGCGACACCATGATCCGCATAGAGGGCGGCGGCGTCAACGGTCTGCAGCGTGCCTTCCTCATCGACTGGTATTTCGTCGACCGCACGCTGCTCAGCGACAGCAAGTACTACACCAAGCCCGAGGAGGAGGGCGGGCTGATGCAGACCGTGACCAGCGGCCCTGTGGCCACCTATCCCGAAATCATGCAGGGCTATCTGGGCATCATCAAGGCCGCCAAGAAATATCTCTATTTCCAGACACCTTATTTCCTGCCTCCCGATGCTGTGTTCTTCGCCATGAAGACGGCCGCCGCTGCCGGCATCGACGTGCGTGTCATGGTGCCGCGCCGCAACGATGCCTTCTTCGTGGAGTGGGCCAGCCGCAGCTATCTGCGCGAGGCGGTAGAGGCAGGCATCAAGGTCTACCTCTACGAGGGGGGCTTCCTCCACTCGAAGATGATGGTCTCGGATGACAGCGTCTGCACCTGCGGCTCCACCAACCTCGACTTCCGTTCCTTCGAGAACAACTTCGAGGGGAATGCCTTCTTCTACGACGAGGACATGGCCCGGCGCATGCGTGACATCTATCTGGCCGACGAGCAGAAGACAATACGGCTGGAGACCGTCTCCAGCCGTATACATCCTCCCATCACCCAGCGGCTGTGGGACTCGCTCACCCGTCTGCTTTCGCCGCTGCTATAAGCGTGGAGCTTAGCGTGCAGAACAGTTTGCCAAACCTGAAGGCTACAGTTCCAAATCAATGTCGTGCAGCTCATGCCAGGGCAGTCCCTGCTTGTTCAGCTGCTCCATGAAAGGATCTGGGTCGAACTCCTCGACGTTGAAGACACCCGGCTTGCGCCACAGCCCCTTGCAGAACATCATCGCGCCAATCATGGCCGGCACGCCTGTAGTATAGCTTACGCCCTGCATGCCCGTCTCTTCGTAGGCGGCACGGTGCGAGCAGTTGTTGTAGACGTAGTAGGTGTGCTCCTGCCCGTCGTTGCCGATGCCACGGATGCGGCAGCCTATCGACGTCTGCCCCTCGTAGTTCTCGCCCAGGTCCTGTGGGTTGGGCAGCACGGCCTTCAGGAACTGCAGGGGAACAATCTTCACCTTGACCGTTTCGTTCGTTTCGCTCTCTGCCAGCGGAGCCTCGTAGACCACCTCGTCGATGCGGCTCATGCCGATGTTCTGTATTACCTCCAGGTGCTTCAGGTACTGCTGGCCGAAGGTCATCCAGAAGCGGGCACGCTTAATCGTCGGGTAGTTGATGACCAGGCTCTCTATCTCCTCGTGGTGCAGCAGATAGCTGTCGCGCGGCCCTATCTCCGGGTAGGTCAGGTCCTTGTGAATCTCCAGCGGCTCCGTCTCCACCCACTGGCCGTTCTCCCAGTAGAGTCCCTTCTGCGTAATCTCGCGGATATTGATTTCGGGGTTGAAGTTCGTGGCGAATGCCTTGTGGTGGTCACCGGCATTGCAGTCGACGATGTCCAGATACTGCATCTCCTGGAAGTGGTGCTTGGCGGCGTAGGCCGTGAAGATGCTCGTCACGCCAGGGTCGAAACCACAGCCGAGGATGGCCGTCAGACCGGCCTCGCGGAAGCGGTCGCGGTAGGCCCACTGCCACGAGTACTCGAAGTGAGCCTCGTCCTTCGGCTCATAGTTGGCCGTGTCCAGATACGAGCAGCCGCAGGCCAGACAGGCATCCATAATCGTCAGATCCTGATAGGGTAGGGCCAGGTTCACCACCAGCTCAGGCTTGTAGCTGCTGAACAGCGCCTTCAGCTGCTCCACGTCGTCGGCATCCACCTGTGCCGTCTGTATCGGCATGGTGTAACCCTTCTTGTGGATAGCCTCCACCAGCGCGTCGCACTTTGCCTTGCGGCGGCTGGCTATCATAAACTCCGTAAATACATCGGCATTCTGCACAATCTTGAATGCAGCTACCGTGGCGACGCCTCCGGCGCCAATCATCAATACTCTTGCCATATCTTTCGTTTTAAGTTATTTCAGTGCAAAGGTACAAAAAGAATTCTTAACTCCCAGCATGTAGGCCGTTAAAAGAGATAAAACGACACAAATTTTCCTCCGGCCCTCCCGCAAGTCGCCTGTCTCTTCGCAAACGGACATAGGGCGTCCAACGGTTCCTATACGCGCGCGCGTGAGACATTTTTGGCGCTACAAGCGCTACTTTGGCATCTATCTTTTTGTGCTGCAAACAGTTGCCTGTAGCTACACCACTCTTTTTGGAGCTACTATTGTAGCTACAGTTCAAGTAGCATTAGTATTTCCCCAAACGGTGGCAGTATTTCCCCAAACGGCGTTCGTATTTTTCCAAACGGCGGCAGTATTTTTCCAAACGGCGTTCGTATTTTCCGCTCACCACTTCTCCTGGTCTGTAGCTACAAAAGTAGCTCCCTAAAAAGTGATGCAGCTACAAGCAACTATTTGCAAATCAGTATTTTCACTGCCAAAGTAGCGCTTGTAGCGCCCTTTTTGCGATTATTTTCGCGCGCGCGTAAAGACGCAATGGACGGAATGCGTGGCGCTGGACGGCGGCCACGAGGTGCAGGTCATTCTGGTGCACGACCGTCAGGCCAGGGAGTTGAAGAACTTCGCCCCCGGCAAGTATGAAGAGCTGAACGGCAAGGCCTTCCGTGGCCGGCTGGGCGAGTTCACGTTTACTACGGTGCAGACGGAAGAGATGGCCGGCAAGGCCGACCTCCTTTCCGACATGCTCCAGGTGATAGGATATCAGGAGGGCGTGAAACGGCTGATGCTGATTGTTGCCGACCAACAGCTTGACAGCCTGCGCCCGTTGCTGAAGCGCATTGACAGCGACAGTCGACGTACAACCGTATTCACCATGCAGCCCTCCAGGTCAGAGCACCAGACGGTTATTTCCGATGCTGGCCCTTCTGACTCCTTTGCGTATGGATTAGGCACGATGTCATATTCTCTGCCCTCTTCTGCCTCCATATTGCACAGCAGTTCGTATGCAACCAGATAGGAGAACCTGCTTCCCTCCGATTTGGGATGGAACTTGACGATGTACTCAAACATCCTGTCGAAGTCGCATTTCCTTAACAACTCTTGTAGCTTCATATCGACTGCAAAGATAAAAAGTATGTCGGACGATTTGCGTCCGACATACAAAAAATCATTATTTATGATACACATTCAAAATATTATTTGTATATTTGCACCCAAATAGTAATTTATAGGATAAGGAAATGGAAGAACTTGTATTGTCTGTTCCCGCTCAGGATGCAGCATTCTTAGAGACATTAGCCTCTCGTATGGGCTGGACGATGCGTAAGCGCCGTACGTCAGTTGAGCGATTTATCAATTCATGTCCGAAGGTTCCCCAGATGACCGACGAGGAGATTCAGGCAGAAATCAATGCTGTGCGACAGGGGTTATGAAAGTATTGTTCGACTCCAACTTATGGATTTCGTTCATGATTGGCAAGCGGCTTTCGTCGCTTGCAGATGTGTTGTGCCATCATGATATAGAAGTGTATATTTCTGAACAGCAGTTGGATGAAATCAGAAAGGTGATAGCCCGCGAGAAGTTCGACAAACTCATATCTTCTGAGACTCGATATTATTTCTTTGAGATGATATATGATGTCTGCCTTTTTACAGATATTACAGTCGAAGCAGAATCAAATATCAGAGACCCCAAAGACCTATACCTTCTCTCTATGGCAGAGAGC
>JAILFU010000198.1 GCA_024697405.1 Prevotella sp. | reverse complement strand
ATCGAGCAGTATGACCCCATACTCGACTTCCTCGACCACCTGCCCCGCTGGGACGGGCGCGACCGCGCGACGCCGCTGGCCCTTCGCGTACATACTGCATATAAGGAGTGGCCCCACCTGTTCCGCATCTGGATGCGCTCGATGGTGGCGATGTGGCAGGGCAAGGGCCAGCTGACGGGCAACGCCCTCGTGCCGCTGCTCATCGGTCGTCAGGGCTGCGGCAAGTCGAGCTTCTGCCGCATCCTCCTCCCCCGACAGCAGCGGGAGTACTACAACGACCGCATCAACTTCAAGAACGAGTCCGACCTGAACCTGGGCCTCACCTCGTTTGCGCTCATCAACCTCGACGAGTTCGACAAGATTACACAGCGCCAGCAGATTGTGCTGAAATACCTCGTCTCGACCGCCGAGCTGAAATACCGGCCGCCCTACGGCAAGGCATACAGCAGCCATCGCCGCTATGCCTCGTTCGTCGGCACTACCAACGAGCCGATGCCGCTCACCGACCCCTCCGGCTCGCGCCGCTTCATCTGCGTGCAGGTGGCTGCCGACATCGACTTCAAGACTCCTGTGGACTATCCGCAGCTCTACGCCCAGCTGAAGCAGGAGATAGCCGACGGCGGGCGCTACTGGCTGACGAAGGACGAGGAGGCAGCACTGATGGAGCACAACCGTCAGTATCAGCGGCTCAGTGGGCTGGGGGAGATGCTGCTCTCGCTCTACCGCAAGCCCGACGATGGCCTGGCGGGCCAGCCCTCCGGCTCAGACGGCGCTGCGAAGGAGGGGCAGTGGCTCTCGCTGAAGCGCATCGCCGCCCGCATGAAGCAGGCGTTCGGCAGCGGATTCAAGGAGGAGCCGGGCACGCTGGAGAAGCTCGGCGCCTTCATGAACCGTACGGAATACAAGTTCGACAGCCGCCGGAAGTCCAGCGGCATGGAGTACTACGTGGCGGAGCGGGAGTGACACATCACCCGGTGACAGGTGGCTAAATATCTCCTGTGGTGTTACAAGGAAATCAAAATCTGCGTAAACTGATATTTTTTGGTAATAATATAGCAGTTGGCACTTAATCAATTATTCCGCATGGCGCTCCCCTCCCCTCAAGGGGAGGGGTAGGGGTGGGGTCTCTAACTTCCTTCAGCGAGTTTAACATCGTCTGTGTACTCTCAGTGGAAATAGTTACAGACCCCACCCCTGCCCCTCCCCTTGAAGGGAGGGGAAAGGCTACGGGTAGGCGACCGAAGGTCGGGAATGTGGCTACCGCCGGAGAAGAATTCCTGTGCCAACTGCTATGTTGTTGCCTAAGAAACAGCTGCTAAAGCTCCATCATTGTTTGTTCGGTTTCTCTTTTTTCACTTCCTTGGCCTCGTACTTTATCTTTTTGAAACCCTTGATGATGGTGGGAACGGTAGTCTTGTCAGCATCGTATTCGATGGTGACAGTCTTGTCTTCGATGTTGGTCTTGATGCTCTTGACACCCTTCTCGAAGCGGATGTTGTCCTTAATCTTCTTCTCACAGTTTGCGCAGTGCATCTCAGGGTTGACGGTCAGCACAACGGTTTTGATGTTTTTAGCGTAGCTGGCTGTAGCCAGTGCTAATGCAAATAAAATGACTTTTGTCTTCATGATGGTTGTTTACAGTTTACTGATTTGCTAGTTATAGTTTTTCCCAATTCATTCTTATACCAATATAATATATGGCGCCATGAACGGGTCCCCATACCATTGTGGCGTCGAAGTTTGGTCCCCAAGGGGCATCGGCGGCAATGATGGGATGTTTCTGTCGGCGACATGTAATATTCTCTCCGCCGGCATAGATGCTCCAATGGCGGAAGAAACGAGTCACCTGCGCGTTCAGCTGCTCGAAGCCCTTATAGCGCCTGTCCCAGTCTCCATCGGGCATTCGTCCGCCACCATTCAATTGCAGGGTAGCATCAAACTGCCATTTGCCCAGTCCTGGCTTGTATTGTGCAGTGACAAGTCCTTTGTATTTGTTCGTAAGCGGCTTTTCGCGCAGCACACCGCCGTAGGTAGATTTCACGTTGGTACGGCGGTAGGTGGCCGTGAGCGTGAATCCCTCGAACAAGGGATAAGTGGCCTCTGCCTGCCATGTGTGTGAATAGCTGTCGCCCACAAGGTTGGTGAAGTGTACGGCGTGCGGGTTACTGTCCATGTCGACAAGCAGCTGGTGCAGGAAGGTCGTATAGTAATACTCCGCGCTGAGTTCCAGTTTGCGTTCGCCGATGGGGATGCTGAGGGCTGCACTCACGCCATAGTTCCATGCCTCCTCCTGGTCGAGGTCATCGTCGATGATAATCTGCCGACTGCTGGCCAGCAGGTAGTTGTGCTCTGCCATCACGTGGTTCGTCCGGTAGCCTTTGCCTATACTGCCGCGCAGGGTCACGATGTCGGTGGGCGAATATTTCAGGTGCATACGCGGCGTGGTGAAGCTGCCGTAGATATTGCTGTGATCCCATCGCAGGCCGCCCATCAACGTGAACTGCTCACCGGCCTTGAAAGTGTACTGAGCATACACACCGGGAGTCGTTTCATCGAAATCGAAACGATCATGATTCAGGCTGATGCCCGTCGAAAGGCTGTGGTGCTCGTCGAAGTCGGTCTCGAAGAGTAGCGAGGCATACCCGTTGCGCTGGTCGGTGTTGTACTGCTTGTTGCCGTAGAGGGCATTCTCGTGGTGCAACGAACCAGAGAGAATCAGCGCGATGTTCGACGCGTGTTCTGGGTCGAAGATATAGGCGTTTTTGGCGAAAGCCTCGTAACGCTCGTTGGTGATGTCGATGAGGTAAGGATTCGAGGGCATAGGAGAGTGGTGAGAGGTGAGTTGACCGCCCTCGCGATGCTCCTTCAGTCCCTTGACCGCTGCTTGGAAGATGTAGTTGTCGCCGACCCATGCCCAGCGGCTCATCAGCGCACCCTGTTGCACTTTCGGCATGTCGGCAAAGCCATCGCCATTCTCGTCGTGCGCCTTGTCAAGCAGCTCGTAGTGGCCCAGCAGCGCCGTGCTCCACCGGTCGCTCAGATGCAGGTTCGCCCCGAGGTTCGCCTCTAATTTGCCCTTTGTGTTGTAAAAGAGGTTCGCGTCGGCAAAAGGTGTGGCCTGTGGCTTCTTAAACTCCACGTTAATCTGACCCGTTATCGACTCATAGCCGTTCTTTACCGATGAGGCACCCTTCGACACCTGAATGCTCTGCATCCACGGCCCTGGGATATAGCCCAGCGAATAGGGAGCCGCAGCACCGCGATAATTGGGGATGTTTTCTGTCAGCATCTGCACGTAGGTGCCGCTCAGCCCCAGCAGCTTAATCTGCTGTGCACCCGTCGCCGCATCGACATAGTTCACGTCGACAGAGGGATTCGTTGTGAAGCTCTCGCCCAGATTACAGCATGCCGCCCGCAGCAAATCGCTGCTGCCGATGAAGTCCGAATTGCCCAGTCCCTTCGTCTTTCCATGCCGATGGCCTAGTGCCGATACGTTCACCTCCTGCAGCTGCTCGCCGTCGAGCGTTTGCACGTCTGAGGAGTCTCTCTCCGCGTTGCTTTGTCCATAAGCAGTCGAAGCCATCAGTAGCAGGGCCATTAGCCATCCAAAGAACCTTCCTGAATCTATGATGGGTGCAAAGTTACACAATAATGCTGACGTAGCAAAACGATTTTGGAAGATTAACGCAGTTTGCTCCATAAATAAAGGCATTTGAGCGCAAAACGAGGAAAATTCGCAAAGTACCGAATTCTCTTCTTGGCGGCAATAAGGTGAGCCGACTGGAGAAAGAGAACGCCCAACTGCATAGAGAGATTGAAGATTTGAATGACCAGATTGAAAGACTCCACACCGATATGCAGAAGTTGAAAGACAACCACGCAAGGGAACTCAATCGTATCAATGAGCAGCACCAGCAGGAGGTTAGTAACCTAAAGCGGATTCTTGATAAAGCATACCAATGGTTTCCAAGTTTCAAGCGTTTCCTCAATATGGAGCGTGAATGCCTGCAA
>JAILFU010000169.1 GCA_024697405.1 Prevotella sp. | reverse complement strand
GACGGGCATTTGGCCTGTAACGACAGTCTGGCGGAAGCGAATGGATGGAAGCTGGGCGACAGGGCGTTCGACTATCCCATCCTGGTGAACGACGGTGAGCCGGGCACGCCGTTGCCTTTCTCTGTGCGCAACGACAACCTCTTCGCCTTCACCCTGCTGATGTGCCTCATGGTCTTCATCATTGCCTTGTCGCGCTCCATGTATGCCATTACCCAGCAGGCAAAGACCTTTTTCCAGCCTTCCCGCAAGGACGGCGACGACATCCCCTCATCCTACCCCGCCTTCCACCTCGTCATGATGCCTGTCGGCTGCCTGCTGCTGGCCATCTCCTTCTATGTCTACACCACAGAACACATCACCCGCGACTTCATCTTCGAGAGCCAGCACCTGATAGTCGCCATTTTCTTCGGCTGCTTCGCAGCATATTTCCTGTTGAAGTGGCTGGTCTATACCTTCGTCAACAGCGTCTTCTTCGGTGGTAAAAAAAGATTACAATGGAACCATGCCTACTTGTTCATCACCTCCCTCTCTGCCACCCTCCTGCTGCCACTGGTCTTCCTGCAGGTCTTTTTTAATCTGAGCATGGAAAAAGCTGTCATTAGTTTTATTTTTATTCTCATTTTGAACAAAATGCTGACATTTTTCAAGTGCTGGAGCATCTTTTTCCGTCAAAAGCGGCGTTTTTTACAAAATATTTTGTACTTTTGTGCCCTCGAAGCGACACCGCTGCTGGTCTTCGGAGGCATTTGGCTGGCAGTGGTCAATCTTTTGAAAATAAATTTTTAAGACAAAGAGATGATTAAGAAGATCTTGGTTTCGCAGCCAAAACCGACTAGCGAGAAGTCGCCCTATTATGACATTGCCGAACGCTTTGGCGTGGAATTGGTGTTCCGTCCTTTTATTAAAGTTGAGGGGCTGTCGGCACGTGAATTCCGTACCCAGAAAGTGAACATTCTCGACTACACAGCCATTGTGTTCACCTCGCGCCATGCGATAGACCATTTCTTCACGCTGGCCAAGGAGCTGCGTGCAAACATCCCCGAGGAGATGAAGTATTTCTGCGTGACAGAGCAGATTGCACTTTATATTCAGAAATATGTGCAATACCGCAAGCGCAAGGTGTTCTTCGGAACCACCGGCCGCG
The DNA here is from genome assembly GCA_024697405.1 of Prevotella sp. Taxonomy (GTDB): domain Bacteria; phylum Bacteroidota; class Bacteroidia; order Bacteroidales; family Bacteroidaceae; genus Prevotella. Next base: position 2,748 of record JAILFU010000169.1, on the reverse strand, counting down.
TCGACGACCTGCTCCCCTCGATGGTGAAACACAAGACGGAGAAGTATCTTGTCCCGCTGAGCGACGTGCACAACGACTCGCTCACGCAGTTGCTCGACTCGAAGAAGCTGCAGCACAAGGAGTGTGTAATGTACCGCACGGTGAGCAACAACTTCACGGAGGAAGAGATTGCCAATTTCGACTACGACATGCTGGTGTTCTTCAGTCCGTCGGGCATTGAGTCGCTGACCAAGAATTTCCCCGGCTTCCAGCAGGACAAGATTGCCATTGCCACCTTCGGACCAGCCACGGCCAAGGCCGCACAGGATGCCGGTCTGCGCCTCGATTTGGAGGCCCCCACAGAGAAATATCCCTCCATGACGGGTGCCCTTCAGCACTACCTGCTCATGCAGGAAGAGGATTGAGAGGCGAGAACGGATTATTGAGCGCGTAGAGTTGAAGGAAAAAGGATTATCCAAAAGCGAGCGGATAGTCAGCAGGAAGCTGATTGAACAACTATTCACAGGCGGTCAGAGTCATTCACTGACCGCCTTTCCCGTTAGAATTGTTTACCAGCTAACTTCAAACCCCCATTCTCAAATTCTTATCAGTGTACCTAAGCGCCGCTTCAAGCACGCTGTCGACCGTAACCGCGTGAAGCGGCAGCTGCGCGAAGCCTACCGCAAAAACAAGCAGCTGCTGTCCTCGCAGCTGGCCGAGGGCCAAGCCGTAGCCCTGGCTTTCGTCTGGCTCTCCGACCATCACCTGCCCACTGCCCAGGTGGAGCATCGCGTTGTCAGCCTGCTCAAGCAAATCTGTGAGAGAATAAACACAAGTTTTGGGAGTAAAAACACGTAGTTAGAATATTTAGCGGAAAATTGGCCTATCTGAAATCTCTCTGGCATCTCCTCTGCTGGCCGCTGAAGTGGCTGTTGCTGCTGCCCATCCTGTTCTACCGGCAGTTCATCTCCCCCTTCACGCCCGCTGCCTGCCGCTTTACGCCTACGTGTTCGCAGTATGCGCTGGAGGCCATCCGCAAGCATGGTCCCTTCCGTGGCTTCTACCTCGCCGTCCGGCGAATACTCCGCTGCCATCCCTGGGGCGGCAGCGGCTACGACCCCGTGCCGTGACTCTTCTGCTAGACCATAAGCTCCGCTAGCTTCAGGTCAAAGGGCGTGGTAATCTTGATGTTCTCACGATTGCCCTCCACCATCGTCACTTCATGCCCGTAAGCCTCCACCACGCTGGAATCGTCGGTGAAAGCGTCGCTGTAGGGCTGACGGTTGGCGGCCTTCAGCAGCTGGATGTCGAAGGTCTGCGGGGTCTGCACCAGACAATAGTCGCTGCGAAGCACGTTCCGCTGCGTTGGCACATGGCGCAGGGTCTCCACCACTGGCATCACCGGGATGACAGCCTTGGCCGTGCGCGCCGTCTCAAAGCAGCGGCGGATGACATCGACCGAGACAAATGGCCGCACACCGTCGTGCACACCGACAATACCCTGCGCCGTGTCGGGAACAAGGGCCAGTCCGTTCTGCACGCTATGGAAGCGCGTGGCTCCCCCGTCGGCCAGCTGGTAATCGACCTGGAACTGATACTGGCTGCAGAGCGAGAGCCAGTATTCCTGCTGGGCGCTTGGCAAGACAAGAATAATCTTCAGGGCGCTGCTGTATTCGCGGAAACGCTTTAATGTGTGCATCAGCACAGGCATACCCCCCACGGGCAGAAACTGCTTGGGCACCTCTCCGCCCATGCGCAGGCCCTTGCCGCCTGCCACGATAATGACATACTCTTCGGTCATAGTAAAGAAATTTGCGGCAAAGATAATCATTTTTCCGAACTTTCAAAAGAATTGTGGAAAGTTTTTTGTACCTTTGCACTTCGTGAAGACAGCATTTCTGATAGCAGCACCGATGAGCGGCAGCGGAAAGACGACCGTTGCCCGCCAGCTAATGGAGCTTTACGTGCGCAAGGGACGACGGGTGCAGCCTTTCAAATGCGGCCCCGACTACATCGACACAAAGTTCCACGAGGCAGTGTGCGGACGGCCGTCGGTGAATCTCGACACGTTCATGGCCTCGCCCGAACATGTCCGCGAGCTTTTTGCCCGCTACGGCGCGGATGCCGACGTGTGCATCGTGGAGGGTATGATGGGCATGTTCGACGGCTACGACCGCGACCACGGCTCGTCAGCCGAGATTGCCCGCGTGCTCGGCATACCCGTGGTGCTCGTGGTCGATGCCAGGAGCGCCGCCTATTCTATGGCAGCGCTGCTCTCCGGCTTTATCCATTTCAGGAATGACATCCGTTTCGCCGGCGTCATCTTCAACAAGGTAGGCTCTGCCCGCCATCAGGCCATGCTCCGGCAGGTTTGCGCCGATCTGGGCCTTCACTGCCTGGCCTGCATCCCCCGCAACAAGGAGCTGGAACAAGGCTCACGCTATCTGGGCCTGGACTTCTCCCGCCTCCCTTGGGAAGAAGCCGGGGGAGGGCTTTCCCGCCTCCCAGGGGCTGGGGGTGGGTTTCTCGTCGCCCGCAACGCCGAGTCTTTCTCCTTCGTCTATCAGGAGACGCTCGACGCACTGGGCAACGTGACCTTCTTCGACCCGGAGACCGACGTGCCCCGGTTGGACAACTGCCAGCTGCTCTACCTGCCCGGCGGCTATCCTGAGAAGCATCTCGACGCGCTGGTCAGAAACGAGGCCGCGCGTCAGGCCATCCACGACTATGCCGAGCACGGCGGCCGTGTCATCGCCGAGTGCGGCGGCA
>JAILFU010000147.1 GCA_024697405.1 Prevotella sp. | reverse complement strand
TCGCCCTGCTGCGGAGTAATCAGTCCCACCAGTACGGCAGTCTCTGTCTTAGCTTCGGAGATGACAAATTCTTTCATGAAAAAAACAGTCGTTTATTATTTGTGTGCAAAGGTACAAATAAATTCTCAAACCACTGAATCTTTTTGCAAAAATATTACACCGGCATCGTTTTACTCAAGTATTTGTCCGCACCCCCGTAGGGACAGATTCTCGTATTTGTCCGCAGCAGCAAAAGTTACCAGACCTATTTTTATAGGAAAAAAGTGAAGAAAAAATTTGTCGTGCTCAAAATATTTGCTTAAATTTGCAGCTCACTTGGATTCCAGGGCATCACCGCCCCCAAAACGAATACAACTATGCTCAACTATCCTATTGGTGTACAAGACTTCGCGACAATTCGTAAAGGCGGCTATGTTTATGTGGACAAGACCGACCTCGTCTATAAACTCACCCGAGGCCATATCTATTTCCTCGGTCGTCCGCGCCGTTTCGGCAAGAGCTTGCTGGTGAGCACGCTGAAGTACTACTTCGAGGGCCGCCGCGACCTGTTTGAGGGATTGAAGATAGCAAATCTGGCGCAGGAGTGGCAGCAGCATCCTGTATTCGTGTTCGACTTCAATCTTGGCAACAAAAAGAAGTCCGGCGGTCTTGAGGAGTATCTTCTCAGCGTTATCAGCAAGGGGGAACAGGACTATGGCATCCCGCCGCTGATGAAATCTGACGGATCGGCACCCTTGCTTGACGCTCCGATGCGCTTTGCCCACCTCGTAGAGGCGGTGCACGAGAAGACCGGCCTTCAGGCGGTGGTTCTCGTCGACGAGTACGACAAACCGCTGCTCGACCTCCTGGAGACGGGCAATCCCGCCGATGAGGCACAGCTTGAGGCCAACCGCGACACGCTGCGCAACTTCTTCTCCACCTTCAAGGCCGCCGATGCCCACCTGCGCTTCGTCTTCCTTACAGGCATCACCAAGTTCTCGCAGGTCAGCATGTTCAGCGGTGTGAACCAGCCTGACGACATCTCCTACAGCAACCGCTTTGACACGCTCCTGGGCATCACCGAGGAGGAACTCTACACCGTTTTCGCTGGCCCCATCGAGGAGCTGGCCGATGAGCAGGGACTCAGTGTGGAGGATACGAAGGCATGGCTGAAGCAGATGTACGACGGCTACCACTTCAGCCAGAAGCTGAAGGATGTCTATAATCCCTTCAGCCTGCTCAACGTCTTTGCCGACTTGAAAATAAAGGACTACTGGTTCACCACCGGCACCCCTTCCTACCTGATGCGTCTGCTCTCGAAATGCACGGAGGATGTGATGCAATACACCGGGCAGTGGTACGACGAGAAGACGTTCATCGACTACAAGGCCGCCACGGCCATGCCGCTGCCTATCATCTTTCAGAGCGGTTACCTCACCATCAAGGCTTTTGACAGGCAATTCAACACTTACCTCCTCGACTATCCCAACCGCGAGGTGCGCGAGGGATTGCTCACGCTGCTGGCTGGCAATTACCTGCAGCCGACGGAGGACACAAAGTCGTGGCTGGTGAAGATGGTGAAAGCCCTGGAGGCTGCCGACCTCGACCTGGTGCGCCGCCTGTTCACCGGCTTCCTCGCCGCCACGCCCTATTCCATGCGTCCGAAGAAGGATGAGAAAGACCGCGAGCTCTACTTCCACTACACGTTCTACCTGCTGATGCGCCTCATCTCCTGCTACACCGTCTATACGGAGAAGCAGCTCAGCGAGGGCCGTGCCGACTGTATTATCGAAACGCCGAAGCAGGTCTATATCTTCGAGTTCAAGCTCGACGGCACAGCTGCCGACGCCATGCAGCAAATCAAGAACCGAGGCTACGCCCGTGCCTACGATGCCGACCCGCGCCGCAGGTTCCTCCTCGGTGTGTCGTTCTCTTCAAAGACCGGCACCACCGAAGACTGGCTGGTGGAGGAGATGGCAGTGGGCAGTAAATAGTGAATAGTGAACAGTGAAACATGTACAGCGGCGGGCGGAATCCATTCCGCCGCCGCTGTACACTTTTATATAAGTAGCACCTTCGCTACTTCACCACAACCTTCTTCACCGTTCCGTCTTTCATCACGACGATGTTCAGCCCCTTCTGCAGGCGGTCAAGCTTCTTGCCGTTAGGAGCATAAATCTGTACTTCGCCCTGCTCTGCCATCAGGTTCAAAATAGCTGTGTCAATATAGGTGAATATTCCTCTCACCTCTACGTTGTGTGCAGGCATGGTGGCAGGTATCTCACTCCAGCCGGAGAATTCGTAACCGTCCTTAGTAGGTGCAGGTTCGGGGGTGATTACGGTTCCGTACTCCAGCTCGAAAGACTTATAGACTGCGCCGTCCACTATATACGTCAGCTTATATACGTTGACGGTGAAGGTCCCTTTCACCATTACGTCCTCCGCAGGCATCTTGTTGGGTATCCAACTCCAGCCAGAGAAGGTGTAGCCCTCCTTCGTGGGTACTGGTTCAGGAGTGATTACGGCACCACAGTCCACCATATAGACCTTGTACACCTCGCCGTCCACCATGTACGTAAGCTTGTATTTGATGGGTGTGAAGGTGCCCATCACCGTCACGTCCTCCGCCGGCATCTTGTTCGGTATCCAACTCCAGCCGCTAAAGGTGTAGCCATCCTTTGCGGGTTCAGGTTCAGGTGTGATTACCGTTCCGTATTCCAGTTCATAGACCTTGTACACCTCGCCGTCCACCAGATACGTCAGCTTATATTTGTTAGCCGTAAACGTGCCTGTCACTGTCACGTCGTGTGCAGGCATGGTGGCGGGTATCTCACTCCAGCCGGAGAAGGTATAGCCATCCTTTGTGGGGGCTGGCTCTGGTGTGATGGCATCTCCGTAGTCGTAGCTGAGGGTCTTGTAGACATTTCCATTCACCATGTAGGTCAGCTTGTAGCTCCCCTTGGTGAAAGAGCCTGTCACTGTCACGTCGTGTGCAGGCATGGTGGCAGGTATCTCGCTCCAGCCGCTGAAGGTGTAGCCCTCCTTCGTAGGTTCTGGCTCGGGAGTGATGGTTTCGCCCGCCTTTAGTTCGTAGGTCTTATAGACCTGACCGTCCACCAAATAGGTGAGGATATAACTCTTCTCGATGGTATAGTTCTCTGTCAGCATGTCGCTGGTCTCAAAGAAATCCTTGTAGGCGATGGCCTTGAGCGTGCAGTCGCTGTTGATGGCGATGCCCGAGGTGTATTTTGGGCTGCCAGTGGTGGGGGTGCTGCCGTTGAGCGTGTAATAGATGTCGCACCCGTTGATGGTGTTGCCGTCGGCCTTGACGGTCAGCGTAACAATGGTGCCAGCCTGCACCTCTCCTCCGCTGGGTGATGCCGTGAGAACCAGTTTAGGCATGGAAGTCACAGTCACTGCGCATGCTGCCGAAACTCCGCTGCCGTCATTGGCCTTACAAGTTATTGTTGCATTGCCTGCAGCCTTGGCAGTCACCTTGCCATTGCTGTCGACCGTGGCCACGCTCTCGTTGTCCGACGACCATGTGACTCTCTTGTCGGTGGCATTTTCCGGCTTTACGGTCGCCGTCAGTTTTTCCACCTGGCCCGCTTGCAACGAGAGGGAAGTCTTGTTGAGGGTGATGCTGGTAACAAGGATTTGATCTGCTTCGGAAATGAGTACGGGGGTGTATCTGTCAATGATCGTTCCGTCGCCCAGCTGGCCATAGTTGTTGTGTCCGCATGCCCACAGCGAACCGTCGGTCTTTAAAAACATGGTGTGATAGCCACCTGCTTCCATAACAGCCACTCCGTCCATAACTGGCGTTGGGATGCTACGTACTTCGGTTGTTCCATCTCCCAACTGGCCATAGGTATTCACTCCACATGCTAAAAGCGAACCGTCAGTCTTAAGAATCAAAGTGTGATTGTTGCCTGCTGCTACAGCTGCCACACCTGTCATCACTTGCTTTGGGATGCTACAGTCATTGGTCGTTCCATCACCCAACTGCCCACAGTTATTCCTACCACATGCCCACAATGAGCCGTCGGTTTTCACAATCATTGTATGGTAAGAGCCTGCTGACACAGATGCCACACCTGTCATCACAGGCACTGGGGTGCTACGGTTTTCAGTGGTTCCGTCACACAATTGACCATAACTATTATTCCCGCATGCTAATAATGAACCGTCAGACTTCAAAATCATTGTATGGTATCCACCGGCCGATACAGTAGCCACATCTGTCACATCTGTCATCACTCGCTTTGGAGTTTCACAGTAGTAAGATGTGTTATCGCCGTCACCCAACTGACCCCAGTAACGAAATCCGCATCCCCACAATGTTCCGTCTGTCTTCAGAATGATGTTATGGTATCCTCCTGCAAATACAGATGCCACGTCACTCATCACTTTCACAGGGGTGTTACAGTCTATTCCAATTCCAGCTACCCCCAACTGATCATGAGTGTTCCATCCACATGACCACAGTGTACCATCGGTTTTTAAAAACATTGTGTGGTAAAAGCCTGTTGATATTGCAGACACATCTGTCATTAACTGCTTCGGAGTGGTGGTGCTAGTGTATGTACCATCGCCTAATTGTCCCCTACCATTAAGTCCGCATCCCCAAAGTATACCGTTGGTTTTCAATATCAAAGTATGTTCATTGCCAACTGAAACTTGTTTGATGTTCATTTTTAGTGGAACTCTAGGCTCAATGACAGTCACTACACAAGTGGCAGTGAGACCGTTCTCGCTCTTTACCGTAATGGTCGCTGTTCCTGGATTTATAGCCGTAAGTTCCCCATCAGATACGGTGACTACATTCGTGTTGCTAGAGTACCATGTTTTTGTCGGAGAAATCTTTTGGACATCTTGAGTTCCTTCAGGATATTTGTAAGAACTAGACAGTTTATAAGTGTCCGTGGGTTTCATAGATACCGTTTCAGGACTGATGGAAATAGATGTGGGGTAAACAGGATCATGAACAACGACGAAGCATGATGTTCCCTTCCCACTACCGTCATTGGCCTTGCAGTAAATATAAGTCCATCCAACAGCGTGGGCTGTTACCACCCCAGAACTACTGACTGTTGCCACTTCTTCTTTACTTGATGTCCATGTGACTGACTTGTCTGTAGCGTTATCAGGTAGCACTGTGGCTACCAGCGTTTCTTCCACTCCAACTACTAGGTCAAGAGAGCTCTTGTTGAGTGTAATGCTTTCTACCTTAATAATCGGGTCCAAGGTGTCATAGATGTTGGCGATGGACAGCCATCCCGGGGCGGCCAGATAGGCGTTCTTGGTGCCTTTGGGCACGTAGAGTGTTCCATTTTCCCTCAAATTGCTGGGAATATCCGGTTTTAGGGTGGGAGGTGTACTCGCATAGCAATAGATAGTGTTAAGCCGATAGCAGCCACTAAAATCAGTTTCTATTTGGGTTACTGTACATGGTATTTCTAAACTATTTAGATTGGGGCATATCTGGAAATTCTCATATATTTGTGTAACCCCTTCAGGAATATGAGCCTTCTCCAGAAAATCATCATAATGAAGTGCCCATTTATTGAGTCTTGTCATATTTTGAGGCAACCATATTTCTGTAAGCTTATAACAAAAGGCAAAAGCATAGGCAGGAGGATTGTAACCAGTTTCATAAATTACGCGGTCAACGCCCTGAACATTTATGAAAGGCGACTCTCCCATTATGAACTTGACGTTGCGAATATCTAGATAGCGCAGGTTGCCTTGGTTTTCGTTGCAGCCAGCCATCTCGCGAAGGAAGCGCAAATCGTCGCTATTGATTTCGCCAGAGAGCGTAAGGTGGGTGATTTTGTTTTTGTCACTATAGCTGATACGCCCGCTGAGCGTGCCTGGTGCGGCAAGCTCTATCTCTTTCTCTAATTTAGTATATGAGTCGTTTTTTACCGTAACATGATAATAGAACTGAGTCGAATAGTATTGGCCATTTGATTGTCGGTATTTTAAGGTGATATAGAGTGTGACATTGCTACAAGGAGCATACCCTCTTATTTTAACCTTCGACAAATCACTATAAGAGTATTTAACATGGAATCCGGGATTAACAAAAGGATCTGTCTCCCACACATAAGTGGCGGATACGTCTTCCATGACATTATAACAATACTGAACTTCCCAGGAAGAAATTTCCTTAGTTTCTCCTCGTGTGAGCTCAATATATCCTAAATCCTGGTAAAAGTCCGCATAAGGCGTACTTGCATAGACATTTGGCAGCATCGAAACAAGCAGAAGGGCCAGAATGATACCATGCTTGATTGTCTTCTTCATTTCTCGTTTAGTTTTAGGAATAAGAAAAGGGCGCGTACCATCCGATGCTTATTCCTGATTCTGGTACCGCCAAGTAACCATGCTGTTAAACAAGCACTGATATAGTTCACGCCCAAGGACGTGAACTTTCAGACTACTTGTTCCCAACAGCGAAGTTTGGCGGTTTCGAATCAGGAGAACAAGAGCAGAAAGCTCAAGTATCTAAAAAGAGTCGAACGGGGAGTATACGACGCACAATTCCGTTTCCGGTTAGTAATTGTTTGTTGATAGTCACCCCTGTTGGGAGCGCGGCATGCCTGGTGCCGCCTTTCGATGGTCTCTCCCCTTTGCTCTGTTGCTAAGTCATAGTTGTTGGTTTTAATGGGTTATACTAAATCTTTTCTATATCCTCGATGGTCAAGCCTGTGTACTTCGCAATCAGTTCTGTGGGCATGTTGTCTGCTTTCATGCGGCGGGCTGTTTCCAATGCCTTGTCGTGTTTGCCTTCTGCCCGTCCTTCTGCCCGTCCTTCTGCCCGTCCTTCTGCCCGTCCTTTTTCCTCAGCACCTGTTATGGTGTTGAGTGTGTCGCGGTAGCGTTTCAGGGCCATGTCGTACTTCAAGCGGTCCTCTTTCGACAGCTTGCTCACTTCAGCAACTTCTGCCAGCCGCTGGAACACTGCGTTCTGCGCAGCCCACGGCATCCTGTTCAATGTCTCCATATTCTTCAGTATATATATCCAACGCTCAAAATGATTCTCACATTCTTCTGCTTCCTTGGTGAAGCAGGGTATCTGCAGGCATATCAAGCGTAACTTGTCTGTAAACAGCCCGCCTTCATTGTCTGTCATCCTCACGTCAACTCGAAGCCTGTCGGCATAGCCTGCCAGCATAAAGTTGGTAAAGGCAATCATGTAAACCGCCTTAATTTTGTACTTCCAGTTTTCGCCCTTCTCTCCTTGGCGGACGATAGCCTCCGACGCATAATAGAGCATCCGCTCCCTGAAGTTTGGATGTTCGCTGTTTTGCATCTCTACTATAATCTTTTCGCCAGCGGCTGTCTCGCAGAGGATGTCGTAGATGGGCGAACGGTCGTCGTCGTGTATTGCCGGCTGTTCCTTGTCGAGGAACTTCAAGTCGGTGATGGATCGCTCACCAGCAAGCAGCGTGTTCAGGAAGTCAAGCAACTGGGGCTTGGAAAACTCCTGTCCGAAAATGATTTTGAAGCCTACGTCAGTGAACGGGTTGATGAATTTTGCCATATACGAATGATTCTACGATGCAAAAATACAAACTTTTCCTGACACAGCCAAATGTTTTGAGAGAAAAAACACAAGAGAATACAACTTGCGGCATGTCTTGTGCCGCCTTTCGATGGTCTCTCTTGATGTTTTTCCTTACCTCAGGTAGTCCGTTCGGTCGGGGCCAAGATAGAAGCCTGGCTCGGGCGGCTGGTTGTAGCCCACATTCTGATAGGCCACGCTGAGCCGGTAGGGGATGTCCTGCATCAGGCAGTTGATGCGGTGGGCCGTGGGGATGGTGCTGGTGTAGATGCGCAGCTCGGTGCTCTCGGCATTGCGTACGATGACCTCCTCGCGCCAGTCGCCCAGGACGTCGGCCTGCAGGCATGGGTTCGACTTCGTGCCGTTGTTGAATACGGCACCTTCGAAGCGCTGCACGTCTACAATAGTTCCTTGCTCCCAGTCGTATTTCGACACTGTGGCACGGTCGAGCAGCTCACGCAGCAGGTCACCGTCCCACCAGATGCCGAAGTTGATGCTCAGCCGGCGGAGGCCCATCTGCAGGCTGTTGTCGTGCTGCGGGTTGTCGGCATCCTTTACCTGGCTCAGTATCTCTCCCTTCATGGTGCGTATGCCGTGGCTGTCGCTGCTCCACATCTCCACGCCGGGGTTTGTGGGGTCGATGTCGGCGGCCATGCAGCGGCCTACGTCGCTCTGCGACTTCACCTGAAACACCACCTCGCCTGTGGCGGCATCGTGGAGCTCACTGCCATCGCGGCGGTTCTCGTGGCAGTCCCAGACATAGAGTTTGTTGGTCTGCGGGTCGGCCACGAGGTGCATGGCGTCGCCGTGGCCCATGCCAGTGTTGTAGAGGCCGCGCCCGTCGTGGTCGACGGTCATTGCACCGTAGATAATCTCATCCAGCCCGTCGCCGTCGACATCGGCCACGCGCAGGTTGTGGTTGCCCTGTCCGGCATAGCTGCCCCACTCCGGCAGGTTGGTGTCGAACACCCATCGCTGCTTCAGCTCCTTGCCGTCCCAGTCCCAGGCAGCCAGCACGCTGCGGGTGTAGTAGCCTCGGCAGAAGACGGCACTCGGCATGATGGTTCTACTCCCGGCACCACTCCTCGCTCCAAAGTATCCCACGGCGGCGAGGTAGCGGTCGGAGCGGTTCGCATATTCGTCGCCCCAGTCCTTCAGCCGGCCCCGTTCGGGGATGTAGGGCTTGGTGTCGAGCACGCGGCCCGTCTGTCCGTCGAACACGGAGATATATTCCAGACCGGTGAGGATGCGGCCGGTCATCGAGCGCTGGCCACGGTTGTAGCGGCTCCACTCGTCGCGGCGGCCGAAGTCGGCGTCGGCGCCCCGGTGACGCCAGTCGGCGAGGGAATCGCCGACCACGGTGCCCAGGGCATCGCGGGTGCCATCGGCCGTCTTCACCATCAGCTCGGCACGGCCGTCACCGTCGAGGTCGTAGACGATGTAGGGCACATAGTGTGCACCGCTGCGGATATTCTTCCCCAGGTCAATACGCCAAAGTAGCTGGCTGCCAGGCGTTCCTCCGCTGGAGATCTTGTAGCAGTCGAAGATGGTGGACCCCGTGTAGCCGTCGTGTGCGTTGTCATGGGCGTTGGAGGGGTCCCATTTCAGGATAATCTCATACTGTCCGTCCCCGTCGACATCGGCCACCGAGGCATCGTTGGCCGAATAGCTGTAGGTACGGCCGTCGGGTGTCACTCCGTCGGCAGGCTTCTGCAGCGGCACCGGAACATAGCCCACGGGTGCGTCGCCCTTCAGCGTAAACTGGCCGTCGGGCACGTCGGGTGGGGTGGTCACTCCCCCCTGCGGCACCAGCGGCTTCACGCTGTACACGACATCCTGTCCGGCAGGCGGTGCGTCGTCAATGAGCCAGGTACCGCCCCTGCTCAGGCCTTCCTTATTCAGCCGTTTGCCGTTGCGGTAGACATCGAAGGCCTGGTGCTGCTCGTCGTTGCGCAGGACTCGCCAGCTGACGAACACCCGGCCGTCGTCCTGTCTGACAGCGACGACACCGCGATTCAGCTTCTCCGTCGCCAGCGCCGCGTAGTCATAGTTAGTCTGTGATAGGGCCGCTGCCGAACTGAGCAGCAGCCCTATTGTTGTGATGGCTTTATTTTTCAATGTTCAAAAGTCAATGTTTAATAATCACATGTCCTCGTAGGTGTCCAGATAGGTGACGTGAGTGACGAGGTACTCGTCCACGCCGTGCTTGCCGTCGGCACCGCCGATGCCGCTCTTCTTCATGCCGGCATGGAAGCCCTGAATGGCCTCGAAGTGCTCACGGTTGATGTAGGTCTCGCCGAACTCCAGCTCGCGGCAGGCCTTCACGGCGATGTTCAGGTCCTTCGTGAAGATGCTGCTGGCCAGGCCGTATTCGCAGTCGTTGGCATACTTGATGGCCTCGTCGATGTCGGCAAACTCAATCAGCGGAATCACCGGACCGAAGGTCTCCTCGTGGATGATGTCCATGTCCTGACGGCAGTCGTCGAGCACGGTGGCGGCGTAGAAGTAGCCCTTCTCGCCGACGCGGTGGCCGCCGCAGAGCAGCTTGGCACCCTGCTTGATGGCACGCTCCACCTTCTCGGTGACACTCTCCAGGGCGCGTGCCTCTACCAGCGGGCCCATGTCTACGCTCTCGTCCTGGCAGGGGTCGCCCACCTTCACGGCCTTCATCTTCTCCATGAGAATCTTCGTGAACTCGGCCTTCACCTCCTTCTGCACGTAGACACGCTCGGCATTGTTGCAGATCTGGCCGTGGTTGCCGATGCGGCTGTCGACAATCCACTGGGCGGCACGCTCCAGGTCGGCGTCCTTCATGACGATGGCGGGAGCCTTTCCGCCCAGCTCCAGACTGACCTTCGTGATGTTCTTCGAGGCGGCGGCCATGATGCTCTCGCCGGCGGCGACGCTGCCCGTCACGCTGACGATGTCGATCTTCGGGCTTCCGGCCATCTCGTTGCCGATGACGCTACCCTTACCCGTGACAATGTTGATGACGCCGGCGGGCAGACCCGTCTCGTCGACGACCTTGGCAAACTCCGTGCAGTTTTCCGGCGTGAGCTGTGAGGGCTTGATGACGATGGTACAGCCGGCAATCAGCGCAGCACCGGCCTTGCGGGCGATGAGGAAGAAGGGGAAGTTCCACGGCAGGATGCCGGCTACGACGCCGATGGGCTTTTTCGTCAGCAGGATGGTCTCGTTGGGACGGTCGCTGGGGATAATCTCGCCCTCGATATGGCGGGCGAAGGTGGCCATATACTCGAAGTAGGCGATGGTGGCACCCACCTCAATCGAGGCCCACGTGCGGGTCTTGCCCTGCTCGCGCATGATGATCTCGGTGAACTCCTGCTCGCGGGCCTTGATGCCGGCGGCCATCTTCAGCAGATAGCCGGCACGCTCGATGGCGGGCGTCTTCGCCCAGGCCTTCTGGGCGGCGCGGGCGGCGTCGAGGGCGCGGTTCACGTCCTCAATGGTGCCTTCGGGCTGGCGGGAGATGACCTCTTCCGTCGAGGGGTTCAACACATTGATCCACTGGCCGTCCGAGCTCTCGCAGAACTGGCCGTTGATGTACATCTTCAAGTCTTTCATACGTTTAGTTGTTTTAGTAGTTATTGTTAAAGTGAAATGCTTGTTGCCTTGCCGTTATATTCTACCAGCTTGCCCTCGGGATTGACGAGGTTCAGGGACTTGGGGGCGTCCTTCGTGACGAGGACGATGTTGAAGCGGCGCTCCTTGAGCATGCCGGGGAACTGACCCTGGCGCTGGCCGAAGGTCACTGTCTTCGTTGCATCGTCGTAGCTGATGTCGATGGTGGCATACTTGCCCTGCTCGTAGTTGTAGTTGGTGCCCTCGTCCTCGTAGAGCTGGAACTCGCCGTTCTGCCCGGCATAGATATAGAGGTTGATAAGCTCGGGAGCCTTCTCGTCGCTCCACTGCATCTCCGGGCCGAAGGGGATGATGGCTCCCTCGCGCACAAAGACGGGTATGCGCTCGTAGGGGGCATCGACGACGAGGCGCCTGCCCCCAGAGGTGGGCTCCATGACCTTCTCCCCCGTATAGAGGTCATACCATCCGCACTGCTGGGGGAAGTAGACGCTGCGGTTGCGGGCCTTGTAGTAGCCCACGGGACAGGCCATCAGTGCCGGGCCGAACATCCACTGGTTCCCGATATTCTCCACTTCGCGGTCGCCGCCGAAGTCCATCACCAGGGCACGCATCAGCGTGTAGTCACGGAAGTGTGCCCATCCGGCCAGCGAGTAGAGGTAGGGCATGAGGTGGTAGCGCAGCTTGTCGTAGTAGACGAACGACTGGTAGGCGGGGTGATTGTCGGGGGCAATGTTCCATATCTCGCGCAGCGGCCACTGGCCGTGACTGCGGAAGAGGGGGATGAAGGCCCCGAACTGGTTCCAGCGGCATTGCAGCTCGCGCCATTCCTTCAGGTCTTCGTTCTCCTGGCCTGTGCGGTCGAAGAGCTGCTGGGCGGCGACGTAGCGGTTCTCCACGCAGAAGCCTCCCTGATCCATGCCCCAGAAGGGTATGCCCGACATGGAGTAGTTCAGGCCGGCGGTCATCTGGGCACGCATGTCCTCCCAGCGGGTGCCGATGTCGCCGCTCCACGTGGCGGTGGAGTAGCGCTGCTCGCCAGCGAAGCCACTGCGCGTCAGCAAGAAGACTCTCGGCTCACTGACATTTTTTAATTTTTTGTTCTTTAAAGTCTTCCAGACGCCGCGCTGACCGTTGTAGATGGCGTCGGCATTGACGGTCGAATAGGCATTGAAATATTCCGTAGAAGTGCCGAGAGCCGTGGGGCCGCAGAGTGCCTTGCGGTACCACATCGGCGTGCAGTCGCGCACATTAGGCTCGGAGGCATCCATCCACCAGGCATCCACGAGGGATGAGGGCTGCGAGCCGGGGTTGGAGAGCTTGCCGCCGCTATCCTTAAAGGCGAGGCCGGTGTAGAGCTTCTCGTCCATCTGCCGCCAGAACATTTTGCGGGCGTTCTTGTCGTAGGCGTCGTAGAAGCCGCCCACATAGCCGCGGCCTACCCAGTCGTGGATATCGTCGCGCACGGCCTGGGTGTACATCCAGCCGTTCTTGTCAAGCTCCTTGTAGTTATCGGTGTTCACATAGAACTTCGGCCAGACGGAGATCATGAAGCGGCCGTGCATCTGGTGTACGTCGCTGAGCATCTGCTGCGGATTGGGATAGCGCGAAGCCTCAAACTCGTGGCTGCCCCATCCGTCCTCGGGCCAGTAGTTCCAGTCCTGCACGATGTTGTCGATGGGAATCTGGCGCTTGCGGAACTCGGCCAGCGTCGACACCAGCTCCTCCTGCGTCTTGTAGCGCTCGCGGCTCTGCCAGAAGCCCAGCACCCACTTCGGGTAGAGCGAGGCCTTGCCCGTCAGCGTGCGGTAGCCCGAAATCACCTCGTCGAAGTTCTTGCCGGCGATGAAGTAGTAGTCCATGTCCTTTGCCATCTCGCACCAGACGGTCAGGGCATTAAGGTCTTGTTGACTGCGAGGCTCACCCACGCGCAGGCCACAGTAGCTCTCGCCGCCGTCGGGCTTCCACTCTATGCGCAGGTGGGCGCGCTTGCCCTGTGTCAGTCCCTTCTCAAACTTATAGGCGTTGGGGTTCCAGGCTGTGCGCCAGCGCTCGGCCACCACCTCCTCACCATCGATATACACCTTGATGTATCCGGCATAGTAGAGTATGAACTGGTAGTTGGCCGTCTGCGTAGCCTCGATGTAGCCTTCGTAAACCACGTTCGCGCCAGCCAGCTGAAAGCCCTTCGGCAGGTTCTTGATGCCGCCGTTGTCGGTGCGGTTGGCAATCTCCGACTTCGCGGGCGTACCATATTCGTAATAGATAGAGTCCTCGTCGCGCACCAGCTTCCGCCCGTTGCGGTCGGTGTAGGTGCCCGTCAGGTGCCCTTCGCGGCCCTGCTTGTCGTAGAGCTTGAAGGCACGGTTCAGCTGCAGGTAGTCGTGGGGATTGCCGAAGCGGCAGTAGGAGTAGGCATCCCACAGCAGGCCGTAGTTGTTCGTCGAAAGCACAAAGGGTATCGACACCTTGGTGTTGTACTGGAAGAGATCCTCGTTCTTTCCACGCATGTTGAACTCCTCGCTCTGGTGCTGGCCCAGGCCATAGAACGACTGCTGCCCCGAAGGGTTCTCAAACTTCATCTGCCAAGTGATGCCGTGCTTCTGCTCCTCGGTCACTCCTGCCTGAGAGGAACCGGAAGGAGTCGTCCTAAGGCCCAGCTCACGGTTAGGCACTGTATAGTCCCAGAACTGCTTGCCCTCGCCGTTCTCCGCTTCCTTCAGCAGCCGCCGCTTGCCCTCGCCGTCGTAGAACCACACCTCGCCCTTGTCCTTGCTCACCACCGCACGCACATTCTTTGCTATCACCATTACGGCTTCTCTGGCTTCTTCAATGGTATAGCTGCCTTTGGCGGGAGCCGTCTGTGGCACAATCATCAGGCTTGCAGGCTTTACGGGCAGCTCGTCTTTCGACGTGGCCCGCACGCGGATGATGTTGTCGTTGATGACTTCCAGCTGTACGACCTTGGCCTGTCCGCCGTCGGGACGGATAGTGACCACCGGGCCGTTGGTCTTGATGTCAGCAGCCTGTGAAGTGATGAGTGATGAGTGATAAGTGAACAACGAAAGTAGCCCGCAGGCTAGGAGTTTTGAAGGTTTCATGTTGTCAGTTTTTGTTAGTTATTCTTTTGCCTCTGCAAAATTAAGCATTTTCCGTGACATGACAAAATCTTTGTTCCTTTTTTTCCTTTCATTATTCAAGGAAATTGCATCGCACGCTAGTAGGGACAGACCTTGTGCCGGTCAGCAAGTGGAAAACTATGACAAAATGGCAAAAGAAACAATGGCTCTCTTATGAGAGAATGCACGAAAACGGTCGCTAAGGTATCAAAAACGACTACTCTGCGACTGTTTTCGTGCATTTTTCTTGGTCGTTTGAGGAAAAAGAAGTATCTTTGCCCCCGTTATCACTAACAAATAATCAAGGAGTTATGAATAAGCTTTTCATCGGCCGCGAGAAAGAACAGCAGCAGTTGAAGGAATTCCTCAACTCTGAACAGTCTGAATTCATTGCAGCATAAACCAAAACTCCCATGTCTATAGCACATGGAGCAGACTGTCGTTCGAAATGCTGTGTTTGAACCATGTGGAGCAGATCAAGATGGCTTTGGGCATATCTGGCATAACAGCCAATGTCTTTTCATGGTTTGGCAAAGGAGAACATCGCTCGGCACAGATTGATATGCTCATCGACCGTGCTGACAGGACAATCAACATCTGTGAGATGAAGTTTTGGAACAGGCCATACATAATGACAGCCAAAG
This sequence comes from Prevotella sp., assembly GCA_024697405.1. Lineage (GTDB taxonomy): Bacteria > Bacteroidota > Bacteroidia > Bacteroidales > Bacteroidaceae > Prevotella. The sequence continues at coordinate 17,598 of JAILFU010000147.1, read as the reverse complement.
ATGAGGATGACATTGAACGCAAGGTCTCGACATTCATTGAGGCAACAAACACCGACAAAAATGTCATTGTGACCATGATAACGACCAAGGGCATAGAGAGGAATGAGCATTCAGAGTGTATCCAGCGTGAACTCACCCTCGACGATCTGTTTGGCTGACTAAGTGGCTACAACAACAAAAAGCCCTGAAGGTGCTGCAGCGTGTGCAGCCGCTCCTTCAGGGCTTTGTGGCGGGCTGATTCCCTTATTTCAGGGTGATGACCGACGTACGCTTCTGGGCCTGGCCCATGACGTCGGTGCTGGTCTCGGTCTTGAGGCTCTTCACCCATCCGTTGTCCTGCAGCTCATAGGTGCTCTTGGTTGTGGCGTTGAACTTCATCTGGCCCATCACCAGGTCAATGTTGTCCTTCACCATTTCTGCCTGGTCGGGCGATACGGCACTCACCTGCTTGATGATGAACGCTTTCAGTTGGTCCTTCGACATGTCGAGCGTGGAGTTAGCGATGATGTTCTTGCCCGTGACGAAGTACATCCGCTTCATGTTCATGCCCTGCTCGTTGACGACATTCTCCGTGGCACCGCTGTTGATGGTCTTGCCGTTCAGTGCCAGCACGCCGGCCGACTTGATGCTGTTCATCAGTGCTTCTTCGGTGAAGCTGTTTGTCATCTGAGCCATCAGCGTCTCCTTTGACATCACCTGCTCAACCTCCGGGTTCTCTTTCAGCATTCCTTCCACGATGGTGCTGGCCATCTCGGTGGCCTTCTTCTTCACCTCGTCCAGGTTGAGGATGCCAGTCACCTGACCGTCGGCATCGGTGCTCATCTTGATGCTGATGCCCTTCATGATGCTCTCGCCCATGGTCAGCAGGGCCGACATGGCGTCGCTCTGCCCCTCGTCCGACTTGATGTCGACAAGGGTGGCGGTGATGACGGCACCGTTGGCGGTCACGTCGCTCACCACATACTCTGTTTCCGTGGTTGTCGTCTCTTCCGTTCCGGCGACGCTGGCCGTACTCACTTCAGTGTACACGGCCTTGAAGCCATTCTGCAGCTTCGGGGCAACCTTCACTTGTGCCTGGGCCACGAGGGCCATCATCAGCACGATACTTGACAAAAATACTTTCTTCATTTCCTATTTAAACTAAATGTGCGATAAGATCCTCTCGGTCGCCGGGCAGCATGTCGATGACGGGAATCTCTATCATCGTGTAGCAGCCGGGCTGCTGGCGCATGGAGGCGCGGGCCACATTCACCAGCACCTGTCCGGTCAGGGCGGGGTTGTTGATGCTCATGTTGAACTCGAAGCGCTGGTTCTGTGTCTGTCCGCTGACGCCCTTACGCACCAGATGCACGCCGTGGCCCATGTCGCGCACGTCGTCTACGCTCTCCACCTGGAAGACGTGCGTCTCGTCGCTGGCGAAGTAGGGGTCGGCCTTGATGGCGGCCGTCACCTCCTCCAGCTTGGCGCCCTCCTCCAGCTCCACATAGACCATGCGGCGGTGGATGCCCTCGCCCAGGGGTATCGTCATCGAGAGGGCGTTCTTCACGCCGGCCTTCGAGCGCACGCAGACGCTGTGGCCCATCGACATGCCCGGACCGAAGTTGGTGTAGCTCAGTCCCTTGGGTGCCAGGCTCTGCATGAGTGTGCGCACGATGCTGTCGCTGCCCGGGTCCCATCCGGCGGCGATGACGCTCACCGTGCCCGTCTGCTTGTTCAGCTCGTCCAGGTTGCGGCGGTAGTCGCGGATGAGGGTGTGGATGTCAAACGAGTCGACGGTATTGATGCCCAGGGGCAGTATCTGCCGTGCATACTCCTCACACGAGCGGGTGGGGGTGGCCAGGATGGCCACGTCCACATCTTTCAGCTCGCGGATGTCCTTCACTACGGGATAGGCAGCCAGCTCCTGCGGCTTGTCCTCCGCACCGTTGCGGCGCACCACGCCGGCCACCTCGAAGTCGGGGGCTGCCTCCAGTGCCTGGAGTGCATACCGCCCAATGTTGCCGTAGCCCACTACGGCAGCCCTGATTTTTTTCATTGCTTAAAAGTCTTTGTGTTTGTGGATGTTATTCCTTTGCTGCATTCTCAGCATCAATGGCCTTGATCTTCTCTCTAACCAGCTGCATGTCGTCCTTCAGCTTCTGCACCTTGCGGTTCATCTCGTCGATGAGCGAGCTGCCCTTCTTCGAGCTGGCGCTGAGGAATCCGAGGTTGTTCTCGTAGGTCTGGGCTTCCTGCTTCAGCTGTTCATACTGGCGCATCAGGCGTGCACGCTCGTTGTCGAGTGCTGCCTCTCCGCGTTCGGCCACCTGCTTCAGGCTGTCCTTGAACTTGTTCAGCCGGCGGCGTGCCACGCTGATATTCAAATCCTTATACAGCTTGTCCAGCACGCTGTGGTATTCCTCGTAGAGCTTGTCCTTCTCCTTGAAGGGCACGTGGCCGATGGCGTTGTATTCTTCTACGAGTGCCTGTATCTTCGACTGTGCGTTCTCTCCGGCCTCTTCGGCAATGGCTTTCATGCGGCTGATGACGTCGCGTTTCTTCTCCAGGTTCTGCCGCTCCTCTCCGCGCTGTCCTGCGCCTGCGGCATTGCGTGCCTCGAAGAACTTGTTGCAGGCGCCGAGGAACTCCTCCCAGAGCTGGTCGCCCAGTTTCTTGGGCACCACGCCGATGGTCTTCCACTCCTTCTGCAGTGCGATGAGCTTGTCGCTGGTCGACCGCCATTCTGTGCTGTCCTGCAGGGCCTTAGCCTTCTCTATGAGCGCACGTTTCTTCTCGGCGTTCTCCTTGTAGGTGTCCTTCACGGCACGGAAGTGGTCGGCCTTGCTGGCGAAGAAAGTGTCGCATGCGGCGCGGAAGCGCTCGAAAATCTTCACGTTCATCTTCTGCGGGGCGAAGCCGATGGTCTTCCATTCGCTCTGCAGGGCGATGATGCTCTGTGTCAGGCGGTCCCAGTCGGCATTGCCTTTCTTCTCCTCGGCCAGTATGGCCTCCACCTGCTCGCAGAGGGCGGTCTTCTTCTCCAGGTTCTCCTCCTCGCGTGCGCGCAGGCTTTCAAAATGTTGCTGATGGCGCTTGTTGATGACTGTCGAGGCAGCCTTGAAGCGCTGCCACACCTCCTCGCGCAGCTCCTTGCTGACGGGGCCTATCTCGCGGTATTCCTGATGCAGCTTCTGCAGCTGGTGGAAGGCGCTGATGACGTCATTCTCGTCGGCCAGCTTCTCGGCGGCCTCGCAGAGGCGGTTCTTGGCCTCGAGGTTTTTCTTGAAGTCCAGCTCGCGGGCTTCGCTGTTCAGCTTCAGCAGGTCGTAGAACTGCTCCACGTAGAGCTGGTAGTTGCGCCACAGCTCGTTGGCCTTTTCTGCGGGCACCGACTTGATGTCGCGCCACTCCTGCTGCAGAGCCTTGAAGTCCTGGTAGGTCTTGCTGGCCTCCTCGGGCGAGGTGACCATTCCCTTTAACTTTTCAATGATGGCGAGCTTCCTCTTCAGGTTCTCCTCCTTCTCAGCCTCCTGCTCACGGAACAGCTTCTGACGGCGCTCCTTGATGACGCCCATCTCGGCCTTGAAAATCTCCTCGGCCTCGTCGGGCATAATCTGGTAGGCTTCGGGGTCTCCGCCGCCGTCTATATATTCCTTTAACTTGGCTTCCCGCTCTGCGATGTGGAGCTTGTAGAAGACCGTCTTCAGGTAGTCAACCTCGTCTTTCTGCGGAGAGTCCTCACTGTGGGCTATTTCCTTCACCCGTTCCAGCACCTCGGCCTTGGTGGTATACACCTTACGCTCCTCAGCGGGAGCCTCCGGTGCCTCCGTGGCCTGGTCGGCCGGCTCTTCAGGTGCCGCTGCCGGTGCCTGCTCCGGCTCGGCTGATGTTTCCGGCTGGGCTTCAGCTTCCGGCTGTGCTGTTGCTTCCGGTTGGACTTCAGCTTCCGGCTTGGCTGCTGCGGGCACCTGCTCTTCTGCTGTTACTTCCACTTTTGTTTCCTTTTCTTCGACTGGCGAAGCAGCGTTCTCGCTGACGAGGATGTTTTCTTGAGAGTCCATCATTTAACTTTGTTTAGTTACTGATTTTGATACGTTTGTTCACAATTCGGGACAAAGGTACGAAAAAGTTGAAAGTTGAAGCTCTTTCCCCGAAAGTTTTCGCTTCCCTTTACGTTTTTTTAACTATAGCAGGCCGATAGGGTAGCTACTCACTCCTATTATTGGAAACGAATTACCGTAAACTCCTTAGACATGCAGCATTTTTATCTTAGTTAATACTCTTACATTATTGGAAACGAATTTCCGTAAACTCCAGACATTCAGAACTTGAATTATAATAATTACGGACAAATTATATTAATTATGATAATTTGTTTCTAAAAAAAGGCCATAATATATGATAAGCCTATTTCTGGCTCATTCGCGTGACATTTACGCATGTTTGTGTAGCGTTGCAGACAAAACTTATATGTGCCTACGGCGTCACGTGAATATGCGTAAATGACACGTGAATATGCGTAAATGACACGCAAATATACATTAATGCTACGCTATGATTTTTTAACATATAATTCCCATGTAATTGCCCATTTATTCCTATGCTTTGAGAATTCATGTGTATTTTTCTGGCCATTATATGTGAAAATCAATTCCCGGATCATTCGCGTGTCATTTACGCATATTTACGTAACGTCGCAGACATCGCCAGTCGTTTGTAAGAAACGTGCCATTTTGTTTCTCTGTTATTTCATTTTTCATTTTAGATTTTGTCTGAAACCATTTTAGATTTTGTCTAACATTCTGAACCATAATATATTGCAAATGCACGTCTGCGCCCTATTTTAGTCTCCCCAAAATTCACTTTCTGCGCATATTAGCCCTAAAATGAAAAAAAATATATTGCCTTTTTCAGCCTCCCGACAGGTCTCTGGCCTCACATAAACTAAATATTTTGGCATAAAAGAGCCTCTTGAGACCCTATTTACCTTTTTTTGCGATTTTGCGAAAATTGTTTCATTATTCGTTCCATTTTGTTATTAATCGTTAATTTTATTTGCTGGACTCTTTTTTTTTCACTAATTTTGCAACCCGAAATCAAAAATAATACTAACCCTGGTTGTATGAAACATTTTTTTAAATGGGTGTTTGTGGTGACAATCCTCCTTTTCACCCATTCAATGTTCACAAGTGCGCAGCAATTGGCACTGAAAACCAATCTGCTCTACGACGCTACCGCCACGCCGAACATCGGCATGGAGATGGGGGTAGGGAAGAAGCATTCCTTACAACTTTTCTATGGCCTTCACCCTTGGTCTTTCGGCCACGGCGCTGACCAGAAGTACCTCAAGCACTGGGTGGTCAACCCTGAGTGGCGCTACTGGTTCTGTCACCGTTTCAACGGCACCTTCATCGGCGTCCATGCCTTTGGAGGCGAATACAACGCTGCGAACATCAAGATGCCGCTCGGCTGGTGGAAGGACCTGCGCGACCACCGTTTTGAGGGCTGGTATGCCGGCGGCGGTGTCAGCTTCGGCTATCAGTGGGTGCTCTCCCGTCACTGGAACTTCGAAGCCGCCCTCGGCGTAGGTGCCGCCTACATCGACTACGACAAGTTCAACTGCGGCGTCTGCGGCAAGAAGGTGGACGACGGCCATAAGATTTACGTCGGTCCCACGAAGGCCGCCCTCTCGCTCCTCTACATGTTCTAATATAATAATGTATACGTGCGCTATTAATACTATTCGCGTGATGAAAAGATTTATACTCTTATCAGCCATCATCTTCTTTGCAGGCATCTCTGTCGTCCGTGCCCAGCAGGCCATCCGTCTCACCGGCGAGAAGACCGGTGCCGACACGCAGGTCTCTGTGGTGAACGTCGACGTGGCCAACACTGCCACCACGACCCTGCTCTCCATGGACTTCATCCTCGACCAGCTCGACGTGCCCTCCAACCGCTACCGCGCCTTCACGCCCGTCATCCGCTCGGCCGATGGCAATCAGGAGCAGCGCATGAAGACACTCATCGTCACCGGCCGCCGGCAGGACATCGTCTTCCAGCGCGACGGCGTCGACGAGCTGTATGCGAAGAACTGCGAAGTAATCCGCCGCCAGAACGACACGCCGCAGACATACGCCTACAGCGATGCCGTCACCACGCAGCCCTGGCATCGGGGAGCCGATGTCTATGTGGAGTGCGACCTCTGCGGATGCGGCGACCAGAAGAATAACGACGAGGCCTTCATCACCCGCCTGCTGCCCCCCGACCCCTGGGAGCTGATACAGCTGGCCAACAAGGAGCCTAACCCCGACAAGCCCACGCGCGAGCTGCATGGATCGGCATTCATCACCTTCGTCGTAGACCGCTGGGAGATGAAGCCCGACTACATGGACAACCGCCGCGAGCTGCGCAAGATTACCGACACCCTCGACATCATGGTGGCCGACAAGAACATCACCGTGAATACCATTAAGATTCACGGATGGGCCAGCCCCGAGTCGCCCTATAACCACAACCACATGCTGGCCACCAACCGTGCCAAGAGCCTTACCGAGTGGCTGCGCCAGAACTACCAGCTGCCCGCATCCGCCTTTGCACCTGCCGAGGCCACGCCCGAGAACTGGATAGGACTGAAGGAGGCCATCGACAATATGGGCACCGACCTGCTGCCCCACAAGGAGACGATAGCCGAAATGGTGAACGACCTCATGCGGCAGGACAGCCTCTCCATCGCGCGCAATGCCGACCTTGCCGAGGCGAACATCAAGGGACGCTTCCCCAAGGACTACCAGTACCTGCTGAAGAATATCTATCCCGGCCTGCGCCGAAGCGACTACGAGATTACCTTCAACATCCGGCAGTTCAACACCATCGAGGAGTGTCTCGATATCTACCGCACCAAGCCCCACCAGCTCTCGCAGCACGAGTTCTGGCGCGTGGCCCAGACCATGCAGCCCTATAGCGACGAGTATAACTGCGCCATGCAGACCGCCCTCAACTACTACCCTGAGGACGAGGCCGTCAACCTCAACCTCGCCAATGTCGCCCTCTCCCAGCACGACCTGCTGAAGGCCGAGACGCTGCTCGAGCGTGCCGGCAGCTCTGCCGAGGCCGACAATGCCCGCGCCGTCATCGCCATCGTGCAGAAGCGCTACGACGATGCCCGCCGCCTGCTCGACGCCGCCCAGCAGAAAGGACTCGACGTCAGCAAGAACCGCGAAGCCCTACGCCTACTCGACAATTAGACAGATAGACAACGTATTAATGACAATTTGTGACAATTAGTGGTAATTCGTGTTGAAAAAATCATTAACGACAATTCGCGTTCCATTCGTGGACATTCGCGTTAAAAACAAGAACGAAAGAAACAAACATAATATAAACAACAACATTATAATTAACTTAATTTATTAACAACTAAATTATTAACATTATGAAAAAACTAAGTTTTCTCGCACTCGCAGCAGTAGGGTTACTGCTCGGTGCCTGCTCCGACAAGGAGGAAATGGCGGAAAAAGCAAACGCCATTTATGATCTCATTCCAGGCCAGAACTCGTGGCTGGCTGTGGGTATTGCCCTGCCTGACGGAGGATCTTCTACCCGCGCTAATGAAGATTTGGTAGACGGTTTGGCAACAGAGTTTGAAGTCAAATCTGCCAAGCTGATTCTTTTCAAGGGTGGCACTGAGGCTACAGCTACTTATTTCGGAGAGTATACTCTGACACCGACCAATACTTTCACTGAAGAGGGTGATGACAACGTGCCTGAGGGCAATAAGGAAGGAACAGCTGCTAAAGGCTATGGCGAAATCACGACGACTTCACAGCGCTATGTAACGCAGATTACCAACCCCAACTTAGGCGCTGAGGATAAGCTTTGGGCATATGTCATGCTGAATTACACAGGCAACAGCCTTGGTACTGGTGCAGATGCTATTGGCAAGACTTTTGCTGAGTTCAGCCGTGAGAAATTCTATGCTATTGGTATCGGTACTGAGGCCGCTGGTCAGGGTCAGATTGGTGAAAACGGTCTCGTGATGACCAGTGTACCCATTGCAAGCGCAGCTGGCGGTACTGCAGCTCCCGCAGCAGGCACTATAGTCACTACTCTGTCGGAGGTCCAGTCAGATGCAATTTTCGAGACAAAGGAAGAAGCTGAGACGGATACGAATCCTCTGACCTGTATCTATGTGGAGCGTGCAGCCGTGAAGGTTGAGCTGAAAAACTCTGTTACCACTTTGGATGGTACTAGTGTTGCTTTCGCAGTTACAAATTGGGCTTTAGGCAATGTCAACAATAATGAGTCTGGTTACTATAACACCCGCCAGTTCAACACTGACTGGATGGGCTACGCCAACAATCAGGCACCTCAAAACACAAGATACCGCATGGTGGGCCGCACAGGTTTTTGGAATACTGGCACGCATACTCCCACAGGCTTCCGCACCTACTTTGGTGAGGACGTGAACTTTGATGGTAATGACGGTCTTATCAACAGTACTCTGGCTGATGGCAACTATACTGCTTTCAACACTGGTGATGGCGCTACCAACATTCTCTACACTTACGAGAACACCATCGACGAGAATAGCATGATTTACCAAAATACGACTTATGTTGGTGTCAAGGCAACGATTGGCACTGGTGATGATTTCTGGGTAGAGGCTGGCCAGCCCAAAACTAAGTTAGATGATGCAGCTGCTATAGCAGGTCGTGTGAAGGCTAACGCCAGCAGCACGTTTGATGCCGCCATCGGTACTATCAATGCCGCTATCTCTGCCGACCTCTCTAGTGAAAATGCTGATCATGAAAGTACCAGTACCATTATTGCTGCTGCAGGTGTCGCTGCCAACGCAATCGACGAGGTCTCCTATGACCTGGATGCAGTGGTCACTTTGGGTAGCGTTAACTCAGAAACTGGTGAGCAGGCATATACCTACCAGATTACAATCAAGAATATCAAGGCTAAGAAGAGCGGTGCAGAAGTTGCACTCGGAGACAAGCAAACAGCCATGGAGAATGCTGTCAAGGCTCTAACTGATGTAGCAGCTATTCTTAACGTAACTGATGGCCGAACCAACGCCACAAAGTTCTTCCTGCATGCCGATGGCGTGAGCTACTACACAATGCGTATTGCTCACTTTGGCGGTACTGATCTCCCCTCAGGAGACAAGACTCCTGCAAACGGCGAGACTCCTTGGAGTGCTCCCAGCCCTGCATACAATAATTATGCAAAAATCTATCCTATGGATGGTCAGAGCATTCATCCTGCTCCCAATTCTGTTGACTATGGTGAAAGCCGTGCCGCTGCCTGGCTGGGCCGCTGGAGCATTGTACGTAACAACTGGTATGTGCTTGACATCAAGAAGGTTGAAGGTTTGGGCAGCCCGGTTCCCGAAAACTATAGTGGATCGGGCACTGGTAGCATTGGCGGCACGCCCGACGACAACCCCGGACGTGAATACTTCATTGCTGCAGAGATTCACATTCTGCCTTGGGTTAAGCGTTATCAGAGCGTAAACTTCTAATTTGACAACTATCATTAATTTTCACCGACCATGAACGTTCGACTCATCTTACATCGTAGCCTGCTGGCCGCCTTGTGCGCCGTGGCATTGAGTAGTTGCGACATGATGACGGAGGATCTGGACGACTGTCCGACAGGCCTCTATGTCACCTTTGTCTATGACTATAACATTCAGCGGGCAGACATGTTTAAAGACCATGTAGGCGGCCTCACGCTCTACGTGTATGATGAGTCGGACCGTATGGTCGCCTCAAAAACGTTGGCAGGTAGTCAGCTCTCGCATTACGGAAGCTATATCCACTTCACGGAGCAGGAGCTGGCCCCCGACCATAGCTACCGCCTCATGGCCGTGGCTTTCCAGAGCGATGTGCTGTCGACCACTGGTGCCAAGTACCGCCTGTCGGGAAACAACATTGGCGACCAGAGGAACCAGTTCTTCGTCACCCTCGACCATAGCACAACCCGTCTGCAGGCTAACCATTACTATGTGAGCAATGCCGCTCCGCTCGATACACTGTGGCATACGCTGACCACCGTTGTCAGCCCTGCCGAGGCACAGCCCTTGGAGGTGAACCCCGCTTCGCTCACTCCCGCCAAGTGCGAGTATAGCTGGCAGCGCGATGGCACCATCACTTCCAACGGTCAGGAGACCGTCAGCCTGGTATGCGGCGAGCCTACCTACGCCACCGTCGCCCTCATCCGCGACACGAAACACCTGAACATCACCCTCCGCTCTATCGACAACGAAAAGGCCGAAGACAACATGGTGGAAGACAAGGACTACACCGTGGAGATTATCGACAACAACTCACAGCTCGACTGCCGGAACGACCTCTCGAACCCAGCCGACACGCTGAGTTACACCCCCTATCAGCAGTGGACCACTTCCTTCATCGGCACCGACCAGGTGGCAACCGAGAGTGCCGCCCACTACGACCTGATGTTCAACCGCCTCGTCTATAAGAACGCATCGGTCACCGACGACCAGTATGCCATCCTCGACGAGGCCGACATCGCCAAAGCACGCAACGCCGTGCTCCTCATCCGCAAACAGGATAAGGGCGAAATCATCTTCGGCATGAACCTGCCCTATATACTCTCCAGCGGGCGCACCTACCAGGAGCGCTACTACCACTACCAGGAATACCTGGACCGCGAATACGACTACCGCCTGCAGTTCATCCTCAAGGGTGGACGTGTAGAAGACATCGAACTCTATCTCGGCACCGAAGTGCACATCATACCCTGGGCCATACGGCGCCAGAACGAGACCTTGGAGTGAGCGTCTTAACAACGAATTAGACGAATTACCCATATTGAAGTCTTAACAACGAATTGAACGAATTAAACGAATAATAATATGCTGTTCCTGTCACAGTCAGTCAAATTCATCCGCAAGGCCGCAGCCCTCCTGCTGTTGCCTCTGCTGGCATGGTCGTGCCAGCTGGTGATGGGTGACTATGACGACGAGCTGACAGCCGACAGCACCACCCCACAATATATCAACATCACCATCTCCGTGAGTGCTGGCAACAATCCCATGACCCGTGCCAACCCCAATGGCGGCGAGTATGGCGATGGCCCAGAGACTGGCAGCGAGCGCGAGAACACGGTGAACAACATCACCCTCATCTTCTACCAGGACGATGCCGGCATCAACACCACAAGCACGAATACTGCCGTGGCCTGCGTGAAGAAATATGCCGTCCATCCTTACGACGAGACTTACTACCCCATGGGCCACCACCACAAGGAGGGCGAGCCTTACGACGTGCAGGCCGGCGAGGTGCTCTACACCACCGGTGAACAGAAGCTGGAAGAGACGACGCTCGTGGCCGGACAGACGTATAGGGTGCTCGTCGTGGCCAATGCCCCCGAAGGACTTGTTATCAATGCCGGAGAGAAGATTGCCACCGTGCGCGACAGGGTGCTCTCCTCCATCTACTCCGGTAGCGGCGTGGGCATCAATGCCACTAACTTCGTGATGGCCTCGGAGAGCGACGCCACCATCAGCCTGACGAATCCCACCCTCTATACTTCTGCCACTGAGGCCGAGAAGAACCGCTATGTCTACTACTTCGACTGCATACACATTGAGCGGCTGGCCGCCCGCCTCGACTTCTGGGCGAAGAACTCCAATGGCTTCAAGACCAGCAGCGACAATGCTGCCTATACCACATCGGGCTATGAATACACCGTGAGGAATAATACTGGCCAAGCCACCCTAGACCGCTTTGTGCTGACCAGCATCACACCCTTCAACCTGAACAATGGAACAGGCAGTGTGGAGTACTTGTTCAAGCGCACCAACGATGTTGCCAACCGTTATCTACACAACGAAGTTCCCACTACTTCCGCTTCACCAGGCAACTGGGTTTTTGACCCCACTAGTTTGCAAAAGCCTGCTAATCCGTCTGCCACTAGCCATCCCGCTTATTTTGCCAGCACGCTTACAAGTGTGGTTAGCAGCTTCACTAATGACTTCACCGTCACCATGGCTGGGCAAAAGACTAATGCGTTCGATGTGACCAACGGCAATGTTACAGCCGACAACATCATCGTGGGCTATGCCAAGGAGAATACACTTAACCCCGCCGGTACTTCCAGCCTCTACTACTACGCCACTGGTCTGGCCTTCGAAGGCTATTACTACAGCGGCGGTACAGGCACGGGCACGCACTGCGTGTTCTACCACTTCATCCGCCACCAGGGCGAGAGCAATAGTGCCTACCAGGCTTATACCAGCGAGAATATCAATACTGCCAAGAATGCTTTCTGCCCAGCTATTCGGCCAACGAACCCTGACCCAGCCACCCCCGCCATGAACTACGGCATCGTGCGTAACAATATCTACCGCATATCCATCGATAAAGTCAGTGTAAGGGGAAGCTTCATCCAGCTGTCCATCAAGGAGATGCGCTGGCGCAATGTGGATAATCCCACCATCTATATATAATTGAGAATTGAGAACTGAGAACTGAGAATTGAGAACTGAGAATTGAGAACTGAGAATTGAGAGCCGTGAAGCGTTTATTCCACTATATCACCCTGCTGGCCGCCGTATTGCTGACCGTTGCTTGTACAGACGACAAGGCCGACGACAACGAGTTGCCTATGCCCGATGGCATGGGGCGCATCCGCATCGTTGTTCGCACTCCTGAACTGCCTACGGGCCATACCCGTGCCGTCAATACCGAGACGACATGGCTGGATCCTGACCACGACTGGGAAAAGCTGCAGTCTGTGCGCATCTTCATCTGCAACGCTACAAATAACCAGGTGGTGCAGATTATTGAGAAAACACGGTCGCAGCTGGAGGTGGCATCTACGCCAGCTGCGCCTGACAGCACCTTAACCCTGTTTGAGCCCATCGTCTCTGAGCCCTTGGCAGCCGGCAACTATATTGTCTACGCTACCGCCAACTTCCATTCCTCAGTCAATACTACTAGCGATGCCTATGACGACGGCATCGCGGTAGGTTCAACGCTAAACCCCAATGCCTCCTTCAGCTTCACCAATGGCTACAGCGAGAAGAATATCCCCATGACGGGCAGGCTGAATAACGCTAACGGCACGCTGAAAACGGTTACCGTCACCGTCAACAATGTTGTAGACGCTGGCACCCTCTCCCTCTGGCGTGTGATGGGTAAGCTTCAGTTCTACTTCGCCAACGAGTCGACGCAGCCCGTCAGGATTAAGGGCGTAGAGGTGTATCCCATCAATCAGGCCACTGTAGCTAATGGAGGAGTATACCTTTTCAGCAAGGATAACCTGGCGTCGGAGGAAAATCTGGCCGCTGGTACAGGCATCACCCTCCCCGACGGAGCCAGGACCGATGTGGGCGTCGTGACCTTCGAACCCACCAATCCTGTCATGCTTGCCGCCAAAAATGACATTGATGATACCGACGAGGGCACCTTCTTCTTCTATGTGAATGAAACCGACGCCACCTTCACCGTGACACGGAACCAGTTGTCGCTACGCTTCAAAGTACAGAGGCTGAAGGAAGGAGGGTCAGAAGAAAATGAGGATGACTGGTACGACGAAGAAATACGCCACGGTGTGACCACACATTATGGGGATGGTAGTGTGGGGCAGAATGGCTTCAACGTCATTCGCCGCAACGACTGGATACACATCCCCGTCGTCCTGACCGACTGGCTGATGCGCATCGAGCCGCTGGCCTTCGTACCCATTGCTGGCTACCCCGCCAAGACCCTTAGTAGCGATGGCCTCACCGCCACCTTCTCTACTGGCGGCATGATTGCCCTGCAGCCCTTCATCAAGAAATATACTGATAAGACCTGGCGCGGCTTCGGCGATCCCGAAATCACTTATGGTAATGTGGTAAAGGACGAAAACGACAACACCAAGGACGACGTTGATGCTTCTTGGGTGGCCAGCATCACTTGGAAGAACGCCGACGGCGACAACAGTCCTTACGGTGCTGATAAAATCGTCACTACGCCCTTCCGCTACGACCCTGACACCAATTACATCATCGGCGAGCTGAACAACAACCTTGCAGCGGGCAACTATCCGGACAATGGTCTCAGTGTCTATACCAAAAACGGACACAGGTGTTTCAAGACCACCTTCACGGTCTGTCTGAGGCTGGGCCCCAAGACCGACCCGGATAAACAATATGTCTATACCTTCACGTTCAACGTCATTTTGGAGAAATGAGGAATGCGACATTGATGACACAGGACAAAAAAGTGCAAATACCCTACATTCCTACATCTTATCCACTTAATAAGTTGGAATGCAGGGAGTTGCAGGTGTGTATGTTCCGTAATATCCTACACCGAACCTACACACTGCCCCGTGTCGGAAATAGTGCCTCCGTTTTGAAAAATACGCACGCCGTTTTGAAAAATACGAACGCCGTTTTGAAAAATACTGCCACTTTTTTGAAAAATACTGCCTCCGTTTGGAAAAATACTGCCTCCGTTTGGAAGGCTTCCTCTCACTGTGAGCCGCGAGCCGGTTTTAGTGTAGGATTAGTGCAGGATTTATTACCCTGCATACACCTTTCATTCTTTTGTAAATCAGCCTGTTATCCGCCATTAGTGTAGGATGTAGGCTTTTATTACAATTTGCAGGTAAAAAACTGACAATTATGAGTAACGACATCAACAAGATAAAAGCGAAGACCATGAAACAGCTTTTCAGACATACTTCCACCCTGCTCCGCACAGTCATGCTGTTCGGAGCCTTCCTGCTTTCAGAAACCAACGCCCAGGCGCAGACGGCAGAGCAGCTGGCAGCCATGCCCAATGCATTCATTTTTGAGAACCCTGGAGATGTCATAGGCGACGGGAACTATTACTATATTCAGTTCCGTTTCGGCAATGACATCAGCTATATGTCGGATCAAGGTAATGGTAATGCTTTGCGCTCAAAAGATTATATTCCCTTTGCCAAGAATCTGCAGTGGACCTTGGTAAGCACTGGAACAGCAAACCGGTTCAAACTGAAAAGCCTTAATGGCATTTTTGCCTATCTGGATAATGGAACCTATAAAGGAACAAACAATGAAAATACAGCCTCCACGTTCACGTTCGATAATCACTCTGGCGGAGGCTATTATATAGGAACCACGACAGATACCAACAATGCAATGGCTGGAAATAGTAATGATGGGCCATGGTGCGAAATATGGAATAATTCAAAAAGTAATGCGCGTTGCAATCTGCGCGTAGGCAAACTGAAGGATAACGTGGCTCATATCATTTATTGGCAGGAGCCTATTTACAAAAATGGCAATGTGGTGGATAGAAACACTAACTCTCGTGGTGGATCGGCGGGTTTTACCCAACATCACTATCTGACCAACTCTGGCACAAACGACAATCAGTCTGCTGTTTCATCCAGACAGTCAATATTGTGGTATTACGATGCTTGGCAGCTGCCAACAGCGGCCGCCTATCATCAAGATGGTCTCTGGACGCTGGAGAGTGCAGGCGCTAATGGTGAGTTCTATATTAAGAAGTATGGTGGCGAGGAATACCTGAACTATGATGGTAACAGTAACAGTGTGTTAGGAACCAAGAATACTGACTACGGCAAGTTTTCTCTTGAAAGCCCTGGCGCTAACCGCTATACACGCATACAAAACGTCAACAGATTCGTTGCTGATGAACTTACCACCAGTATGTTCCATTATTGGGACGGTTGGGGTGCCAATGCTTCACAGACATCACAAGCAGTTCCCACGCTGACCTATAATGTTGGCAATAACGTTGAGGTGAGTACCTCTAATGCTACGGTGATTGGTGACGGATGGCATGTTCGTTATTTGCTCTATGCCGACATGACCGGCTATTCGAAGATAGTGTTTGAGGGTACGCCCGGACTGACGCTGCGTGTGCTGATGAATCGTGACTATCCCAATGGAAGCGATGCAGACGGCGGTCCTTTGCTTGACTGGCATTGCACGATTGGTGATAACGGCAAGGGCGAGCTAAGCCTGTCAGAGCTGGCTTTCGCTCACCTGAACTCTATTAAGGTTTATAGCGGTTCGGGAACAATCTCGTCGATTAAGCTGATGAAGCCCAACTTCGTAGCGTCGTCACTGTCTTCATCGGGCTCATTCTACATCTGGAATGGCGATGGGGCAGATGCCACTGCTACTGGAGCTGCGACGGTTGCCTTTAATGTTGGTAATACAGTAAATGCCGGTGAAACGATTGCCGGTGACGTCAATGTGTACTACCGTACTTATGCCAACCTGACAGGCAGCAAGAAGATAGTATTCGAGGGCACGCAGGGCGTGCAGCTACGTGTGCTCCTGAACCGTCAGGGCGACGGTGGCCCACTGGTAGAGAAAACTGCCACCATCAGCAACTACGGCCAGGCGGAGGTGGACATCTCCGACCTGTCCTACGTTCACCTGCATGCCATCAAGGCCGGGTGGAACAGCCCTTCGGGCGTCGTCACAGCCATTAAGGTCATGACACCAGCTTTAGGAGACAACAGTCTCTTCCTGTCATGTGCCAACACCGATGGCAATCCTGTCACGCAAAGAAGTGGTAATCCCGATGATTACTGGTATGCCGGCTTCCTGCCCGTGGAAGTGCCCGTGCCCAACAAGGATGAGTTTTATCAGGTGTTGGTGAAGTGGAGTGTAAATGGTGAAGACCGGATGATTAATCATAGTGGTGGATTTACTACTCCTTTCCCAACTAATGAGTCGGATTACGATTTGTGGCAGTTAGAGATGGTGGATGACTACAAGCATTTCCGTCTGAAAGATCCTAACGGGAGATACCTCAAGCCCAATGGTACGGGAGTGACTGAACCCAATAACCCGGATGGAGCAGAGACCATGACTAATGAGAAATTCTGGACGGACTTCGCCTTGACGTGGTACTACGTCAACCCTGTTCCCAAGGAGATACCTGTTGACTACATGATTACCCACAGGATGTCTTACCTGAAGGACTATACAACCCAATATCAAGGATTGGAACTTGACAGGCAGGGTCTGACCACTGATGCCGATTCCTACTGGTGGAACAACGACTCGAAGACTCAGAAGGTGAATCACTTCGAGATTACCCACTACGTAAAGCAAGGACAGACCATCACCGTGCCGCTGCCCACCATCCTGAACGCCAGCAACGACCACGTCTACTATCAGCGGTGGTATCACTATAACGACACGACTTGTAATAATGAGTTGTATCCCGACGGTACAGACCTTGAGGGACTGAAGAGCCACGTCAGTGTTGACTCCCGCGATGACGGCGACGTGCAGTATTTCCTCTACAAGAATGGCATGGTCACTGGTCAGAAGCTCGACTGGACAGGTATCGAACAGAGTTCTTATAAGCGTAACGTGCAGCGTAATTTCTATTTCACCAATTCCGATGGAAAAGCATTCACGGTGGCTGCCGACGTGTCGCGTTACAGTGACTTCACGTATGAGAACGAAAGCAATCACTTACAAGGTGACTTGGAGGAGCCGTCGCTCACCATGCGCTACATCTATTATATGCGCGATGCGAAGACCATGGCCGCTCAGTTGACAGCATGTGCTCCCGGTACTGACAAGTGGCTGGAAACCAAAACCTTCCATTTCCCTGCCCG
>JAILFU010000079.1 GCA_024697405.1 Prevotella sp. | reverse complement strand
CTTTGTTCTGCTCCCACCCGTATTGGGGATAGTCCTTGGCCAGCCGTATCATATAGTCATCACGGTAGGTCTTGGCCAGTATGGAGGCGGCAGCGATGGCCGTCATCTTGCCGTCGCCCTTCACAATAGTGGTATAGGGCAGGCCGCGCCACGGCTTGAACCGGTTGCCGTCAACGATGACTGCCTGCACCACCGTCGCCCCTTGTCGGCTGTCGTCTGTCGTTTCCTGTCCGTCGCTGTCCGCTGCTTCTTCCAGTCCGTGCCCGCCCGCTGTCAATGCATCGAGCGCTCGGTGCATGGCCAATATGCTGGCGTTGAGGATATTGATTTTGTCTATCTCCTGGGGCGAGCAGACGCCCACAGCCCATGCTGTTGCCTCACGTTCGATGACTTCGCGCAGCTGTCGCCGCTGCCGGTCGCTGAGCTGCTTCGAGTCGTTCAGCAGCGGGTGGCAGTAGTCATCGGGCAGCACGACGGCAGCAGCGAAGACCGGCCCGGCCAGGCAGCCACGTCCGGCCTCGTCGCAGCCTGCTTCCACAAGCCCTTGATAATAATGACTCTGTAGCATTTCTATTTACTTCTGACTACGACAGCATCGGGATGACACGGCGCAGGGCGGCAGCTAGCGCATCCACCTCTTCGAGCGTGTTGTACAATGCGAATGATGCCCGCACGGTGCTGGTCAGCCCCAGCCGTTGCAGCAGCGGCTCTGCACAGTGGTGACCAGTGCGCACGGCCACTCCCAGCTGGTCGAGCAGCGTACCCAGGTCCAGCGGGTGGATGCCGTCGACGACAAAGCTCACCACGGCATCCTTCTCCGGAGCCTGCCCCACGATGCGCAGGCCCGGAATCTGCTGCAGCTGGGCGGTGCAGTGGCGCAGCAGCTGCTGCTCGTGTGCCTGTATCTGGTCAAGGCCCAGCGCACAGATATAGTCGATGGCTGTGGCCAGTCCGTGGGTAGCCACATAGTCGGGCGTGCCGGCCTCAAACTTGAAAGGCAGCTCGTTGTAGGTGGTCTTCTCCCAGCTCACGGTGCCAATCATCTCGCCGCCTCCCTGATAGGGCGGCAGCCGGTCGAGCCACTGCTCCTTGCCATAGAGCACGCCCACGCCCGTGGGGCCGTACATCTTGTGACCGCTCAGCGCCAGGAAGTCGCAGTCCAGCTGCTGCACGTCCAGCGGGAGGTGGGGAGCGCTCTGCGCCGCATCCACCAGCACGGGTATGCCGTGCTCATGGGCTTTGGCCACCAGCTGCTGCACGGGATTCACCGTCCCCAGCACATTGCTGACATGTGCCATGCTCAGCAGCCGTGTCCTGGGCGTGAGGTATTCGTCGAGCAGGTCAAGGCGCAGCTGGCCGTCGTCGGTGATGGGCAGATGGCGCACCACGATGCCTCTCCGCAGGGCCTGCATCTGCCAGGGCACGATGTTCGAGTGGTGCTCCATGTCGGTGACCAGCACCTCATCACCCTCCTGCATCTGTGACTCACAGAATGTCTGCGCCACCAGGTTGATGGCCTCTGTGGTGCCTCGTGTGAAGACAATCTCGCTGGTGGAGCGGGCGTTGAGGAACTGCCTCACCCGCTCGCGGGCTGCCTCGTGCAGCAGGGTGGCCTGCTGGCTCAGGTAGTGCACGCCCCGGTGCACATTGGCATTGGCGTTGAGATATTCCTCACGCATGGCGTCGAGCACCTGCAGCGGCTTCTGCGTGGTGGCGGCATTATCCAGATAGACCAGCGGATGGCCGTGCACCTGGCGGGAGAGGATGGGGAAGTCAGCGCGGATGAAGCCCACCCCCAGCCCCTCCCCAAGGGAGGGGGGATTAGTTACCACATTCTTTTCTGTTTCCATATTCCTTCGTATTAACTGTTTTCACTAACTTCTCCCCCCTCCCTTGGGGAGGGGCCGGGGATGGGCCTTATGGTTTTACTATCTCCTCCAGCAGACGGTCGGCATGCCCCCACTTGTCCATCATGAAGAGCACGTAGCGGATGTCGACGCCGATGCATCGAGCCAGCTGGCTGTCGAAGAAGATGTCGCTGGAGAGCGAGTCCCAGTTGCCGTCGAAGGCCAGCCCGATGAGGCGGTTCTTGCCGTCGAACATGGGGCTGCCCGAGTTGCCGCCCGTGATGTCGTTGGTGGTGAGGAAGCAGAGGGGCATCCTTCCTGCCTGGCTGAGCAGGTCAATCATCTCAGGCTCCACCTTGTAGTCCTCGATGGCATCGCCTTTCTTCATCTTCTCCACCATGCTGGGAGCCTGTGTCTGCCAGCCCGACGGCCGTCCGCCCAGCCGGTATTCTTTCACCTGTCCGTAGCTCAGGCGCAGGGTGAAGTTAGCATCGCTGTAGTGGGGCTGGTCCATCTCCATCTGCAGCTTGGCGTCGCAGAGCAGGCGCTCCTGTTCGCTGATGCTGTCGGAATAGTCGTCGAGGGCATCGCGGAAGCTATGGAGCAACATGTTCAGGTCGAGGCCGTACTGCACGCCGAGGTCTTTCAGGAATGTCTTCTTGTTGGGATAGACGCGCCCCTTCTTGATGAGGGCAGACTTCTTGTAGAGATAGTCGGCGTAGGCCTGGCAGTCGCCGCCAAATTTCTTGTCGATGGTCTGGTAGAAGTCGGGCAGCCAGCGCTGGTCGGTCACCTTTTCGCGGTAGTTCTTCAGCAGCGTGCCCAGTATCTCGCGGTCGGTGTCGTAGTCCCAGGTCTCGCTGTTGTTCTTGAAATTGATGTGCTGGCGCTTGCCGTGCCCCACGGGCTGTGCGCCGTTGTGTGTGCGCAATGCGCGGGTCGACAGCTCGTCGGTGCCTATAAACGTCTCCTGCCACAGCATCATTGCCTTGCTGACGGCGATGCGGTTCCTGTAAAGCTCGGCCAGACGGTCGAGGTTCAGCTGCTCCTTCAGATAACCGGAGGTCTGCTGCCACTGCCGTAGCTGCTGCTCAAACTGCTGCTTCTGGCCGATAAGCCCTATGGAATCGATACATTTGTTCATGCCGAGGGAGTTCTTCCAGTAGTTGGAGCTGGAGGCGTACTTCGAGTCATATTTGATGCGCACGGCCTCGGCGGCGTCCATGTGGCGCTTCATCACTTCCTGCTTCACGCCGCGCACCTGGGCACGCACAGCGTTCCGCTCGTAGCGCTCCTGGATGCCACCGCTGCTGAGATAGCGCGAGGTGCTGCCCGGATAGCCCATGGTCATGGAGAAGTCGCCCTCCTTATAGCCGTCGGTGCTCACCTTGGCCCAGTAGGCGGGGTGATAGGGCACGTTGCGCTCGGAATACTCCGCCGGGCCGTTGGTCTCCGGGTCGGCATAGATGCGGAACACGCTGAAGTCGCAGGTCTGGCGCGGCCACATCCAGTTGTCGGTCTCGCCGCCGAACTTACCCATCGACTTGGGGATGGCGAAGACCAGGCGCAGGTCGGTGAAGTCGCGGTAGGTGGTAGCATAGTAGCGGTTGCCCTCGTAGAAGGGTTTCAGCTCCAGGCGCAGCGTCTTGTCCTTCTCCTTCACCTCTTTGGAGAGGGCATTCTCCAGACTGTCCAGGAAGACGGCCTGGTCGTGGCTGTCCATCTGGCGGAAGCGGTCGGTGACCACCTGGTCGGTAATATCCTTCTGCTCCACCATGAACGACACAAACATATTCTTGTTGGGCAGCTCCTCCTCGAAGCTCTTGGCAATGAAGCCGTTGAGCATGTAGTCGTGCTCCACGGTGCTATGGCTGCGGATGGACTCGAAACCGCAATGGTGGTTGGTGAACACCAGGCCGTCGGGGCTGACGACCACGCCAGAGCAGTAGCCGGAGAAGTTGACCACGGCCTTCATGATGGCATCGTCGGCCTTGTAGAGTTTGTCATAAGGCAGCTGGTAGCCCTCCAGCTGCATGCGCTCGTAGACGGCCTGCGGCAGGTCGTAGAGCGTCCACATGCCCTCGTCGGCAGATGCGGGGAGGGACACCAGTGTGAGTAGGGATGTCAGGGAAACAAAGATTCTTTTCATGTTGCTGTTATTTATTTAATGATACTTCCTATATTACTTCTTAATGAACTTGCAAGTGGCGGTGTGGCCGTTGCCATCGGAAAGACGGGCGATGTAGCAGCCCGATGTCAGCCCGTCGAGCGACAGCTCTGCGTAGCTGCCTGTCAAGTCGACGGCCTGCCCGCTGAGCATCCGTCCGTCGAGGCTGAAGATGTCCATCCGTGCGGCAGCAACGGGCAGGGTGCTGCGGACCACCAGGCGCCCGGCGACATGGCGCAGGCTGAGGCCCGCCGTGCCGTCGGCAGCCAAATCGCTGACGCCTGTCATATCCGGCTGGATGACCTCAGTAGCGTAACTGCCCGTGATGTTGGCTTTTGCGATGGTCGGCACATTCATGGTGACTACCTGCTGATGGCCGTCGGGATAGCGGCCCACGGTCTCGTCGCTGCTCATCGACGGGTAGCTGATGCGGTCGCTCCAGCTCTCGTCGGCAGCCGTGAGCAGCACGTCGCCCCCGCTGGCATCCAGCTTGAAGGAGGCGTGCAGCTGCGACAGCGGCTCCAGCTTGTCGCACCATACGATGAGGTAGCCGTGGGCGGGGATTACGGTGGAGCATTGCGAACCGGGCGCGGAGGCCTGAGGCTTGGTAATCTGGAACTTCTTGGGTTTCTCCGGATTGTCGCTCAGGTACATCCCTTCCACGTCGATGTCCTCGTTGGTAGTGTTATAAAGCTCTATCCAGTCGTTGCGCTTGAAATAGTCGTTGACATAGATGCCGTTGGCGGCACTCACCTCGTTGATACGCACGGGGGTGAGGCCCTGCGCCTGTCGCTCGGCATCGCTCATCGGCGTGAAGCAGGCCGTCAGCGATATCTTGCTGCCTTCCGGCAGGTCGATGACAGGCTCCTTCAGGAAGCTGTCGGAAGAGGTGGTGCCTGCCGAGGTGAACAACTCGCAGGCCCAGAACAGGTCGCTCGACGTATAGCTGGTGTTGTGCACCTCTACGGCAATGAGGTTAACGCCTTTCTTAAAGAGCGACGGACTCAGGCTGAGCGTTCCCGTCAGCGGCTCGCTGCCGGCGTATGTGGAAGAGAACGTGTCGTAGCCCACGGTTCCGCCAGGCATATTCACCCGGCCGGCCTCCTTGCCGTTCACCCAGACCACACATCCGTCATCCACCTGATAGTCCAGCTCGAAGCTGTCGTCTGCCTTCGGTTCGGCGTTGAGGGTGAAGATTTTGCGGAAATAGGTGGTGGAGTATTTCTTCTGCGAGTCGGAGCCGTAGCCGATGGTGGTCTTCACGCCAGTCATGTTATAGCCCAGAGGGGCCTGTCCAGAGGCCCACGACCCGTCGTTATAGCTGGCGGTCTGCCAGTTGTCTGCCGGCAGCTGCCCCTTGTCGTAGTATTTCCAGGTGTCGTTGGTCTTGAGCAGCTGTACGGAAGAGCCTGTCAGCTGCCGCCATCCCGTGAAGGTGTAGCCTGCCGGCGCCTTCGCCTCCAGCGTGACGGGCGCATAGAGCGGACCGCTGAAAGCGGCGTAGGGCACCTCCATGCCATTGACGAAGATGGCCGCTCCGCTGACATCGGCTGCCAGCGTCACGTGCTGCCGGCTCACGCCAGACAGGTTCATGTATCTGAACTGCTGCATGCAGCTGGTCATCTCGTCTCTTTGGGTTTCCAGCTTCATCTTGATATAGCCCACGACATCGTCGGGCTTGTACGAGTCGCTGACCTGCTGCAGCACAGGGCGGATGCGGTCGGCCAGCTCGTCGATGATGGCGGCCACCCGGGTCTTGTCGAACACGCTGCCCGCCACCAGGCAGAAGGCGTCGGTGAACTTCTTGCGGTATTCGCTGTGCCCCAGCAGATTCAGGAACAGCCTGACGAACTTCGTACCGGTATGGTTATCCAGACGGGTGAAGGGATTCTTCGTGGAGCTGAGCTGGCCGAAGGCGGTGTCGAGGTCGAAGAGGATGAAGCGGAAGCGTCCGTCATGCCGGCTACGGTAGCCCTTCACGTTATTATTTGGCCAGTCGTCGTTGGCCAGAAACAGCTGCACGGCCATGTAGTTGGTGAACTCGTCGATGTCGAGCAGCAGCTTCAGCTCTTCGTAGGCTCCTGCGTCGTTGATGTGGCTGCCCAGCTCTACGATGCGGTTGAACACGACGTTGTCGCCCAGCATGAAATCGGCATTCTCGAACATGTCTATTTCCTCGTCGTCATAGCCGAAGTTGGCGTAGACAAACTTGTCGTTGTTGGCCTCACGCAGGTTCAGGATGCCTCGGCACTTGCCATTGACATATTCCACGACGGGCTCGTAAGCCTGCACGTCGAGGTCTATGCCTGAGCGGTGGACGACGGTGTGAAGGGCGGGGTCCATGAAGCGCGCGTGGTGCAGATAGGTGTCGTTGCCGCCGTTGCGCAGGAGCAGCGTCTTGCTGCGGATGTAGGGCCTCTGGGCGAAGAACGGGAAGTCGAAATGGTTCTGCCCGTCGAACACCTTGCTCCCCTTGAGCTTGAACGAGCGTACGGAATAGGAGCGGCTCCAGCCGCCGGAGATGCTGATGTTCACGTCCTGGTTGAAAGCCATCTCGCCGTCGGGGCCTATATAGCTGAAGTTGACCGGCCTGTCCCACGGCATGTTGTAGTTGCGCGGCACATCCTGGCCGTTGCCAGTCTTGCCGTTCGTGCCGTCGCCCTCGCAGTCGATGCCTATCTTGGGGTCGGAGAAGTATTTCTTGTCGCCCACGATGCTGACCACGGGGATGGAGAAGCGGTTCGACGTCAGGATATAGCTGCGCGTGACGGGCACGCTGGGCAGGTAGCCGTCCTTGAAGAGGCGAAACACATAGCTGGTGGTCTGCGTCACGGAGAGCACGCCGTACACGCTTCGCTGGCTTGCGCTGTTCTCCGCCGCCGTAGCCGTAGGCAGACTGCCGTCGGTAGTGTACATCAGCGTGGCTCCTTCGGGAATGTCGACTTTCACCGTCAGTTTCCCCGTGAAGAGCATGCTGTTGCGGTTGACCACGGGGGCCGGCAGCCGCTCGGTGGCAAAGACCGACGTGGCATTGCTGGCTCCGGGCGTTGGCTTGGCCGTCCAGCCCCATTCCTCGCCGCCGTCGGTGGTGCGGGCGTAGGCGGTGCGGCTCATGGCCTCGGGATAGTCCATGCTGGTGATGAGCTGCCCGTTCTTGTCGCTCAGGCAGATGGTGCCGCCGTCGCAGTCGAGCTTGAAGGGAGCCTGGGTTTTACGGATATCGTCGGAGCCCAGCCACACGACGAAGAATCCCTTGGCGGGAATAGTCCCCATGTTGGAAGGCATCTTCCACAGCGTCAGGTTGCCGGCGTCGTCGCTGAGATACATCCCCGCCAGGTTCACGGCCTGCCCCGTAGGGTTGTAAAGCTCTATCCAGCTGTCGAAGTTGATGGCCGGACTCATCACCATGCCCGCGTTCGACGCCATCAGCTCGTTGACGACGATGTGCTCCGCCGCCCGGGCAGCATTCCATGCCGTCAGCAGGCTGCAGACAAGAGCTATCAGATGGTGTTTGGCGCGCATGGGCGTAATAGCGTAGTTATGTGTGTGGTCGTTTATATCAGTTCCAGAGGCCGGGCGGCTATTTGAATTTCTTTCCAATGACGGGTAGGCTGCTCAGCGGCAGGTCACGCCTGACGATGAGCGCCACGAAGAGCAGGATGAGCACGCTGTTCACCACCAGCGACGCCCAGAGGGGCAGCACATTCCTGCCGAAGGCCATCGCAGCGAAGAGCAGCAGTGCCGCCAGGGTGTAGACACCCATCTGGCCAAGGGGATAGCGCACAGGATAGTAGTGCTGGCCGATGAAATAGGAGAGCAGCATCGACACGCCGTAGGCCACGAACCCCGCCCAGGCACAGGCCATATAGCTGTAGCCGGGGATGAAGAGCACGTCGACGATGACGAGCAGCACGGCGCCGATGCCCGAGAAGTAGGCGCCCCAGATGGTGCGGTCGGTGAGCTTATACCAGAACGAGAGGTTGAAGAAGATGCCGAACATGATTTCCGCCGCCATGACGATGGGCACCACGCGCAGTCCCTCCCAGTAGCTCTCACCGATGATGAACTTCAGCAGGTCGATGTAGCCCATCACCGTCAGGAAGGCCAGCAGCGTGAAGATGAGGTAGAACTTCATGGCCTTCGCGTAATACTCGCGGTTGTCGTTGTCCTTGTAGTGGCCGAAGACCAGCGGCTCGTAGGCCAGACGGAAGGCCTGGGTAATCATCACCATGATCATCGCAATCTTGATGCAGGCACCATAGATGCCCAGCTGCTCGCGGGCCTCCTGCAGGCTGCCGTCGAAGAGATATGGGAAGAGTATCTGCGAGGCGGCCTGGTTCAGCTGTCCGGCCACGCCCATGATGAACAGGGGCCAGGTGTAGCTGAGCATGCGGCGGCAGACGGCCGTGTCGAAGCCGAAGCGGAAGCCCCGCAGCTCCCGCCAGAGCAGCAGGAGCGACACCACGGTACACGTCAGGTTGATATAGAAGACGAAGGCCACGTCGAGCGTGAACTGCTCGTCGTAGATGCCGAAGGGGTTCAGGCGGAGTGCCGGCAAGATGATGAGGTAGAGCAGGTTGAGCGTGATGTTCAGCACGATGTTCACTATCTTCAGCAGGGCATACTTCAGCGGCTTGTGCCGATAGCGCAGGTAGGCGAAGGGGATGCACGTGAAAGCGTCGATGGCCACCGTGACATACATCACTCCCACATATTCGGGGTGGTCGGCATAGCCCGCCAGACTGGCAATGGGCTGTAGCAGCAGGAGCACCAGCACGATGGACAGGAGCGACGTGGTGGCCAGCATGCGCAGGGTGGTGGAATAGACCTTCTCCGGCTGTTCGCCGTCGCGGTTCATGAAGCGGAAGAAGGTGGTCTCCATGCCGAAGGTCAGCAGGATGATGAGGATGGAGACGTAGGCATAGACGTTGGTTATCACACCGTATTCGCCGCCGGAGGCAGCGAACCGCGCCGTCTGGATGGGCACCAGCAGGTAGTTGATGAAACGGGCAACGATGCTCGAAAGGCCGTAGATGGCCGTGTCTTTCGCCAGAGATTTGAGGTTGGGCATGTGTCTTCTGAAAGAATGTTTACCTGATTTCTAACGTTCTGATTGTTCAGTCTTACCCGAAGAACATCGCCGCTATGAAGATGCCGGCAATGATTCCCGCCAGGTCGGCCAGCAGGCCGCAGGTGACGGCATGCCGTGTGTAGCGGATGCCCACCGAGCCGAAGTAGACGGCCAGGATATAGAACGTGGTGTCGGTGGCTCCCTGGAACACGCAGCTCAGCCGGCCCACGAAGGAGTCGGCACCATAGGTGGTCATCGCGTCGACCATCATCCCACGGGCACCGCTGCCCGAGAGCGGCTTCATCAGCGCCGTGGGCAGGGCGGCCACGAAGTCGGTGTCGAAGCCCAGGGCGGCCACCAGCCAGCGGATGCCGTCGATGAGCCAGTCCATAGCCCCCGACGCACGGAAAACGCCTATTCCCACAAGGATGGCCACCAGATAGGGGATGATGCGCACGGCCGTCTGGAAACCCTCTTTAGCACCCTCGATGAAGGCGTCGTAGACATTCACCCGCTTCCTGACGCCTGCCAGGATGAAAGCCACGATGATGGCCATCAGCAGGATGTTGGCCGCCGACACGCTCACCTGGTTCATCACCACCGAGTCCAGACGGCTGAAGCCCCAGATGACGGCAGCCACCACGGCGCACATGCCGCCCAGCGTGAGCAGCATCGTGCGGTTGAGCAGGTTGATGCGCTGGTAGAACGAGGTGATGATGATGCCTGCCAGCGTAGAGAAGAACGTGGCCAGCAGGATGGGGATGAACACGTCGGTGGGCTGCGCCGCGCCCATCTGCGCACGGTAGACGAGTATCGACACGGGGATGAGCGTCAGCCCGCTGGTGTTCAGCACCAGGAACATAATCATCGCGTTCGTGGCCGTGTCCTTCTTCGTGTTCAGCTCCTGAAGCTGCTCCATCGCCTTCAGGCCCATCGGCGTGGCGGCATTGTCCAGCCCCAGCATGTTCGCCGAGAGGTTCATGAAGATGCTGCCTGTCACAGGGTGACCCTTCGGCACGTCGGGGAACAGCCTGGTGAAGACGGGGCTGAGCCAGCGAGCCAGCACGTTCACCACCCCACCCTTCTCGCCTATCTTCATCACGCCGAGCCACAGCGACAGCACACCCGTCAGGCCCAGAGAAATCTCAAAGGCCGTCTTCGACTGCGCAAACGTGGCATCCATCATCGCGGGAAACACCTCCAGGTCGCCCGTGAATATCAGCTTCGCCAGCGCAATGACGAAAGCCACCAGGAAAAACGCTATCCAGATATAGTTCAGTACCATTTCCGATAAAAATATTTTACTTCTATAAAACGATAGTTTGTCTCTAGGACTATAATCCCTGTTCGTCTTCGATGATTCGAAATATCGGCTGCAAAGGTAGCCACTTTTTTCCGTTGCGCCAAACAATTCCGCTCTTTTTCGAACAGTACGGTTGAAAAATGAACGCAAAGGCGCAACGTTGAAGCGTTTTCTTTGGCAATGACACAGCTGTTGAACATGAATCTTTTCCATAATTAGTGCCTGAACACAAATTAGGGAAGAGCTTGAACACAAATTAGGGAAGTGTCTGAACACAAATTAGGGAAAATAGAAGGAAAATTAGGAAAAATATCTTGGCAACGATATAGCATTGACACTTAATCAATTATTCCGCATGGCGCTCCCCTCCCCTTAAGGGGAGGGGTAGGGGTGGGGTCTCTAATATCCTTCAGCGAATCTTTTGTCGTTTGTTCTTCTCGGCGGAAAAAGTTACAGACCCCACCCCTGCCCGGCTTCGCCCCACCGTCGCTTCGCTCCCCAATTGCTTTCTCCTCGCAATTGCCTTGAAGGGAGAAGAAAGGCTACGGGTAGGCGACCTCTGGTCGGGCGCTCGACCTCCGGTCGCTTGCTACCAAAGGGACGCAAGAATATGGCTACCGACGAAGAAGATGTCTTGGGTCGACTGCTATATCATTACCTTTATTTTAGCAATGACATAGCAGTTGCCAAAGTTCTGTGACTTCGCGCGCGTGCGCGCGATATAATAGTCGAAAAAAAGGAGCTACAAGCGCTACTTTGGCATCTAACCTGTTGGAAAACAAACCGCTATCTGTAGCTACAAGGCGCCGATGGGCGCTACTCTTGTAGCTACACCATCTGCTACGGGCCTTTACCTGCAAATTCTCAGAGGATTGGACCAAAAAGCGCAGCTTTTAGAGAAAATACTAACGCCGTCTGGGAAAAAACTGCCGCCGTTTGGGAAAATACGAACGCTATTTTTTCGTCCCAAGCCGTGGGACATTTTTTTAGCCTGGGGGTTTCCTCAGCACCGTCTGATTTTTTTCTGTCGTGAGGTTTGTTCTCTGCCACTAACACCACTGTAGCTACAAGAGTAGCGCCAAAAAGCGTGCTGAAGCTACCGATAACCACATGACTACCAGTATGTTTGGTGCCAAAGTAGCGCCTGTAGCTCGCTTTTTCGCGCATTATATCTCTCTCGCGCGCGCGAAGCGAATTGGCCTGCGGCGCTATGCGAATGGGCGTGGGTGGGACGCGAATGGGCGTAATGATTATTATAGGTAACGATATAGCAGTTGACCTGAATTTGCTTTTCCGGCGGTAGCCGCTCCCCTCCCCTCACCTTAAAGGGAGGGGAGGGGTGGGGTCTCTAATGTCCTTCAACGAGTCTGTTATCGTTTGTTCTTCTCGGCGGAAAAAGTTAGAGACCCCACCCCTGCCCCTCCCCTTGAAGGGAGGGGAGCGCCATGCGGAATAATTGATTAAGTGCCAACTGCTATATCGATGCCTAAAAATTACGGACAAATTACGGTAATTCGTTTCCAATAATAAGCGTATCAACCAAGATAAAAATTATAAAAATTACGGGCCAATTACGGTAATTACGGTAATTCGTTTCCAATAATAAGCTTAGTTTTTTTTGAAACCAATTTTCATAATTAATATAATTGGTCCGTAATTATTATAATTCAAGTTCGGCTTGTCTGAGGAGTTTAGGAGGGCGCGGCTTTCAATCGCTGGAAACCCTAATAAAACCTTGGGAGAATCATTAGAATCATTAGCACCAAACCGAATACGCTCATGTGAAGCATGACTACTTTTCGGCAGAGAGCAGGAAGCCATAGTGATGGGGCTGGTTGCCGTCGATGGTGTACTGAGGCAGGGTGCGCTTTCCCCAGGTGTCGGCACCTCCCACGCCGTGGACGCTGAGATCGATGTTCAGATTGACGAAGCGCCCACGGCTTATCTCGCCGGGATGGCGCACGTCCTCCAGATCTTCTTCGCCGTAGTCCCAGGCTCGGATGAAGAGGGGCTGTAGCCCGTCGATGCGGATGTTGCTCTTTTCGTGGCCTATCCTCAGCCAGCGGATGTCGCAGCGGTTGCCGTTGTCCTGCGGATGGATATAGTCGGTCTCATAGTCGGACAGCGGCATCGCGTACTGGCCGATGAAGGCAGCGCTTTTGCGGTCGGGATAGTTCTCCCAAGGGCCTCGGCCGTAGTAGCAGACGTTTGTGAAGGAAGCAGGCAGGCGCAGGCGCATGCCGAACTTCGGCATGAGGGGGATGTCGGCAGCCGTTGGCTGGTAGTCCATTTCAACCTTGATGCGTCCGGCGTTGACGAGGGTATAGGCAATGGTGAGGTCAGCTCCCACGGGCAGCTCTGTCTCGACGATGAGCTTGTTTCCCTCGGTTCGGACGGCCTTCACGGTGCGCTTTGCGGCAGCCTCCTTCCAGACGGTTGTGCGCTGGGCAAAGCGGGCTGCGTGCTGGTTGTCGTTTTCGGGTTTCCAGAAATAGGGTTCCAGCGGGGCCTGCAGCATTTGCTGCCCGCCGACAAGCCAGGAGGTGAGGGCGCCGGTGCCGTCGATGGTGACGGAGCCGCCGGGAGCAGTAGCGACGTAGGTGGACGGCGACTGCAGGGCAAAGCGTGCGGGGGTGCTGCCGTCGGGGCTGGAGCCATCGGCGAGGCCGAAGCTGTAGGATGTCAGGACAAACTGCTCGCGGGCTACAGCAAAGCCTTTCTTCGCCCAGGGTGTGTCCTCCTTCAGGCGGGCTGCGACGTTGAGCAGCGTCTCTGCTCCGTAGCGCAGGGTGTCGTAGGTGATGCCATACTCATGGGGCGAGGTGAAGCTGTCGCGGTTGATGATGCGGATGGTGCCATCGGCTTCGCGGACGAACTGCAGGGGCTGGTAGACGTGCTGCACCTCGTAGTAGTGAGGATGGGGCTTGCGGTCAGGGGCAATGAGGCCGTTGATGCAGAACGGCCCGTCGTTGGGCTTGTCGCCGAAGTCGCCGCCGTAGAGGAAGGTCTCCCCTCCGTCGTGTCTCCTACGTATCCCCTGGTCTACCCAGTCCCAGATGGCTGCTCCGCAGATGCTGCTGTCGGCATAGATGACATCCCAGTATTCCTGCAGGTTGCCGACGGAGTTGCCCATGGCGTGGGCATACTCACGCATCATGAAAGGCTTGTCGGCGACGGCCCGGGCGTTCTTGCGCAGGTCGTCGGGATAGAGGTAGCTGTCGTCCCAGATGGCAGAGTAGCGGCGGTCGCTGTCGTAGAACGGGGGG
Organism: Prevotella sp.; assembly: GCA_024697405.1. Lineage (GTDB taxonomy): Bacteria > Bacteroidota > Bacteroidia > Bacteroidales > Bacteroidaceae > Prevotella. The sequence goes on along the minus strand of JAILFU010000079.1, from coordinate 4,439 downwards.
CGGGTGGTGTCGAGCTCGCGTACCTTATTATACATGGCCTCGATGTTCGGGCCTACGCCGCCTTCGTTGCCCAGGCTCCAGAGGATGACGCAGGGATGGTTGAAGTCGCGCTTCACGAGCGACTCGGCACGGTCCACGTGTGCCTGCTGCCAGACCAGGTCTTCGCCCATCTCGTGGTTGGCATAGCCGTAGCCGTGGGTCTCCTGGTTGGCCTCGTCCATGACGTAGATGCCCCAGCGGTCGCAAAGCTCATAGAGGTATTCACGGTCGGGATAATGCGAGGTACGCAGGAAGTTGATGTTTGCCTGCTTCATCAGACGGATATCCTCCTCGTAGGTGGCATCGTCGACATAGCGGCCGGTAAGCGGATGGTGGTCGTGACGGTTCACGCCACGCAGCTTCACGTTCTTGCCGTTGACCTTGAAGACCTCGCCCACGACTTCCACCTTCTTCACGCCAAGATGGTAGTCGAAGTGCTCGACGACGGTGCCCCTTCTGTCGAACAGCTCCAGGCTGAAGGGATAGAGGCGGGGCTTCTCTGCCGACCACAGCTGAGGATGGTGGAGGGTGTATTCCAAGGTCAGGGTGAGGGTGTCGCCGGCGGCCAGCCGTTTGATGTTGCCAGCAATCTCCTGTCCGTCGATCTTCAGCACCGTCCGCAGACGCTTCGCTCCCTTGCTTCCTGTGTTGCAGAGCGCGATGCGGGCCTTGACGTCTGCCTTCGTATAGTCGGCGCTCGGCTCTGCCGTCACCCGGTAGTCGCTGATATGCACCTGCGGCCTTACCCACAGCTGCACGGGCCTGAAGATGCCCGAAAGGCGCCACATGTCCTGATCCTCCAGATAGGAGCCGTCGCTCCAGCGGTAGACCTCCACGGCGAGCCTGTTGCGCCCGACACGGAGATAGTCGGTGACGTTGAACTCTGCCGGCGACATCGAGTTCTGGCTGTAGCCCACACGCCGGCCGTTCACCCAGACATAGAAAGCTGAATGGACGCCGCCGAAGTGGAGGATGAGATGCTGGGAGAGCATCTCCTTCGTCACGTCGACAAACGTCACATACGAGCCTACGGGATTGCGGTTCTCGTAGGCGGTCCAGTCCTTCGGCGGCTCCGTGGTCACGCTGGGGCGGTTTTTCACGAAGGGGTAGTTGATGTTGATATAGATGGGCGTGCCGTAGCCCTGCATCTGCCAGTTGCCGGGCACGGAAATCTTGTCCCACTGGCTGACGTCATAGTCCTCGCGGTAGAAATCTGCGGGTCTCTCGTCGGGATTGCGGCTCCAGTGGAACTGCCACTGCCCGTCGAGAGAGATGATCTCCTTGCACTCCTTCTCCAGCGAGGGCAGCTGCAGCGTGGCGTGGTAGGGCAGTTTGCCGATGCTCAGCACGGACGGATTTTCCCAGTCGGGAATAGTCTGCGCCTGAAGCTGAGGTAGCGGCAGCAGGCAGAGGAAAGAACTTGTCGACAGGAGGGTAGTCAGAAATAATCGCTTCATAGTGTGTCGGATTTTTCCCGCAAAGATACAAAAGAGTTGGGAGTTTGGAGTTAAGAGCCTGGGGTAAATTCTCAGCGTTTAACATTAATTAATTGTCTGCTGGAAAAAAAACTCCCAACTTCTAACCCCTAACTCCCAACTCTTTTGTATCTTTGCAGCTGTATTACTAACAACTGCTAGATTTTATGAAAAGAGCATCTTTATTGCTGACGGCACTCCCGGCATGGCTGGTGGCGCTGACGAGCATGGCACAGGAGGTGAAGGTGGAGTTCTTCACACCAAGTATTGTACACATTGTGAAAGGCCAGCCCACGAAGTCGCTGGTGGTCACGGCCAAGCCTGAACCCGTAGAACTGCAGACGGGCAACGGCCTATGGAAGAGTAGTGAACTGACGGTCAGACTTGACCCGAAGACGCAAAGCCTCACCTTCTCGACAGCCAAGGGAAAGGTGCTGCTGCGCGAGGATGGCTGCAGCCTGGAGAAGAAGACGGCCGGCGAGAGTCAGGTGAGCCAGACCTTTAAGCTCGACAAGGACGAAGCCGTCTACGGCCTGGGAACCATACAGAACGGGAAGATGAACCGACGGGGCGAGAAGAAACGCATGGAGCAGTCGAACCTGGAGGACTTCCAGAACGTGCTGCAGAGCATCAAGGGCTGGGGACTCTATTGGGAGAACTACTCCCCCACCCTGTTTGAGGACAACGACGGGGGCATGACGTTCAAGTCGGAGGCCGGTCAGGGCGTAGACTACTACTTCATGTACGGAGGGAGCGCCGACGGCGTCATCGCCCAGATGCGCCAGCTGACGGGCGACGTGCCGATGTTCCCCTTGTGGACCTACGGCTACTGGCAGTCGAAGGAGCGCTATAAGACTGCCCGCGAAACGGAGGGCATCGTCGACCAGTACCGCTCGCTGCAGGTGCCGCTCGACGGCATCATACAGGACTGGCAGTACTGGGGCAGCAACTATCTGTGGAACGCGATGGACTTCCTGGCCGAGGACTTCTCCAACGGCAAGCAGATGATAGAGAACGTGCACAAGAAGCACGCCCACTTCATGATCAGCATCTGGGCCAGCTTCGGCCCGATGACGCAGCAGTTCCGTGAGCTGGACAAGAAGGGGCTGCTCCTGCCCATAGAGACATGGCCTCAGAGCGGCATATCGCATGTCTGGCCCCCCATCATGGATTATCCTTCGGGTGTGAAGGTCTACGATGCCTTCAGCCCCGTGGCCCGCGACATCTACTGGAAATACCTGAAGACGCTCTACGACTATGGCACCGACGCCTGGTGGATGGACTCCACCGACCCCGACTTCTTCAATCCCAAGGAGAGCGACTACGCTCACCCCGTCACTGGCGGCACCTGGCGCTCGCTGCGTAACGCGTTCCCCCTGGAGACGGTTCGCGGCATCTACCAGTCGCAGCGTAAGGACGACAGGGGCAAGCGCATCTTCATCATGACCCGCAGCAGCTTCGCCGGACAGCAGCACTACGGTTCGAACATGTGGAGCGGCGACGTGAACTCGTCGTGGGACATGCTGCGCAAGCAGGTGCCTGCAGGACTGAGCTTCACCCTGACGGGCAACCCCAACTTCAACACCGACATCGGCGGCTTCTTCTGCGGCTCGTATAACACACGTGGCGGCGGCTCCGCTCCCCGCAACCCGCAGTTCCAGGAGCTGTATGTGCGCTGGATGCAGTACGGACTGTTCTGCCCCGTGTTCCGCAGCCACGGTGCCGACGCTCCCCGTGAGATTTGGCAGTTCGGCCAGAAGGGCGAGCCTGTCTACGACGCCATCGAGAAGCAGATTCGCCTGCGCTATCGCCTGATACCTTATTTATATAGCACGGCCTGGCAGGTGACCTCGAACAACGACAGCTATATGCGCCCGCTGTTTGCCGACTTCGCCCAGGACAGGAAGGTGTGGGACATGACCGACGAGTTCATGTTCGGCCACAGCATCCTCGCCTGCCCCATCGTAGACCCGCAGTACACCGAGGAGAAGATTATCCGCACCAACGCCATGACGGGCTGGAACCGCCAGAACGTGACTGACGGCTCTTCCGCCGGAGCCGTCGACTTCACGGCCACGAAGAGTGCCAAGAAGTATCTGCCGAAGGGAGCCACATGGTATGACTTCTGGACAGGCCGAAGCTTCAAGGGCGGCCAGGACCTGACCATCGAGACCACCTTCGACCGCGTGCCGATGTTCGTCCGTGCTGGCAGCATACTGCCCCTGGGCCCGGAGATGCAGTATGTAGGCGAGAAGGCTTGGGACAACCTGGAGCTGCGTGTCTACCCGGGTGCCGACGGACAGTTCACCCTCTACGAGGACGAGGGCGACAGCTATAACTACGAGAAAGGGGTCTACAGCACCATTACCTTCAAGTGGAACGACCGCAGCCGCACGCTGACCGTCGGCCAGCGCCAAGGCCAGTACCCCGGCATGCTGCAGACACGCCAGTTCACCGTCGTCCTGCCCGACGGCCGTCAGCAAACGGTCAGCTACGACGGATCACAGAAAGAGGTAAGGCTGTAGCCACGACCGACAATCCCTTATGCTGCCCTATTATCATTACGGTAACAGGGCAGCTTTTTGTACTGATAATATTTGTGCCTCAAATATTTGGCCAATTCATTTTGGAGCAAAACCACAAAACAAAGAAAATAGGAAGAAGAGGAGATACCGTTTCTTACTCTGCAAGCGGCAAGCCGATTACTTCGCAATTTATTGGTTTTATCTTTTCAGTTCTTCAATAAAGAATCGAATGGCATTCTTTAATGGGGTCATTTCGTTCTTAATTAAAGAATCCGCTATTCTATCCCCTATATACCGAGAACGCTACAGATTTCGGAGATGTACTTCAGCATCGTGGCGGACTCCCATTTCCCGTTAGCATTACTCCTCACCTTTTTGTATTTTGACAGATACCGAAAGA
>JAILFU010000078.1 GCA_024697405.1 Prevotella sp. | reverse complement strand
TTTCCAAGTGCGAAGAAACACCATCTACACATGGATGCAAGACCCAGAGTACAAGCAGGTGCTTGACGATGCACGCGGGAGCTTCCTTGATGATGCTATGGCCTCGGCACGTATTCTTGTCAGGGGCATCCCCGATTTGGCAACAGACCCAGACGGAAAGACCAGGCAGGTCGGATGGATAACACCTCCCGACTCAGGCATGGTGCGGTATATCCTCGGCACGCTTGGACGCAATGAGGGCTTCGGTGAGCATATCGACGTGACCACCAACGGAGAGAGCATAGGCGTAAAAGCCATGACACCGACGGAGGCTAAGGATTACCTCGCCAAACTGGAGGAGGATTACTAAAGGCTCTATAATTCAATTACCCATACGTAGAGTTGGGGGGGAGGCGGTCGCAAAGACGTTTCTCCCCATTATTATTTTGTCGTTTCGATTTTATTTTGTACCTTTGCATCGTAGGAACATGAAAAACGCACGTTCAGCCACAAAATCGGCATAAAACGGAACAAAAACGGAACAATGAGGGAAAGAAAAAGAGCCTAACCCATTGAAGATTAGACTCTTGCCTTTTGGCTATTGTCGGGATGAGGCGACTCGAACGCCCGACCCCTACGTCCCGAACGTAGTGCGCTACCAACTGCGCTACATCCCGAAAGTCCGCTGCTTGAAACGGACTGCTTGGTACCCAGAGCCGGGGTCGAACCGGCACGGGTTGCCCCACTGGTGTTTGAGACCAGCGCGTCTACCGATTCCGCCATCTGGGCCAAAAGCGGGTGCAAAGGTACTAATATTTTTGGAAACTTCCAACATTTTCTCCTAAAAAAATCAAAAATTCTTGGTATTGTCAAATAATATGCGTATCTTAGCACCTTGAAAATAGCAATAATCTATATTTATGGAAAAACAGTTGAATAATTATTGTGTCATTTTGGCCGGTGGCCATGGGCGCAGGCTGTGGCCCTCAAGCCGAAAGGAATGCCCGAAACAGTTTGTTGATTTCTTTGGTACAGGTCGTACCCAGCTGCAGTCCACCTTCGACCGTATGGCGGCCATCTTTCCAATAGAGAACATTTATGTATGTACGCGCCAGCGGTATTATAAACTGACGCGCCGCCAGTTGCCCGAACTTCCTGAAGATAATGTGCTGACCGAGCCGGTGAACCGTAACACGGCTCCCTCGGTGGCCTGGGCGGGTGTGCGTATTCATCGTGAGTGTGAGGATGCACGCATCCTGGTCGTTCCTTCCGACCAGTTTATCGTGGGCGAGGAGCAATACCGCAGCTGTGTGCTTCGCGGCCTGGACTTTGTGGCTGAAAACGACCTCATCCTGACCATGGGCATCAAGCCTTCACGCCCCGAGCCTGGCTACGGCTACATTCAGGTGGGCGAACCCACTGGTACAAAGGACATCTATCAGGTGCGGTCGTTCACTGAGAAGCCCGAGCGCGAGTTTGCCCGTCTGTTCATGGAGAGCGGGGAGTTCTACTGGAACACGGGCATGTTTTTGGCCAATGCCAACTACCTGCGCGAGTTCTTCTATCAGGTGATGCAGGATATCACGTCGAGACTGAGCCAGGTGAAGGACATGTCAACCATGGAAGAGGAAATGCAATTCGTGCGGGCTCACTTCCCTGCCTACCCGAACCTGTCGATGGACAAGGCGGCGCTGGAGATGTCGGACAATTCTTACGTCATGTGCTGCGACTTCGGCTGGGCCGACCTGGGCACATGGCATTCCATCTACGAGTTCAAGCAGAGAAAGGAGGACGATAATGTCGTCATCGACTCTGAGGTGGTGCTGGAGAACTGCAAGAACAACATCATCAAACTGCCCAAGGGCCACGTCGGTGTCATCAACGGGCTCGAGGGCTTTATCGTGGCAGAACAGGGTGATGTGTTGCTTATTTGCAAGAAGGGCGATTCGTCGTCGCTCATCCGTAAGTATGTCAACGAGGTCAGTATCCGCTACGGCGAGAAGTACGAATAGGTTCTTAGCTTGAAGTCAGAAGGGCTAAACCTGGAAATACTCTGCTATCTTATCGGCTGTCTGCTGCATTTCTTCGGCAGACAGCTTCAGTTTTTCCTTGCGGAAGTCGGCGTCGGCCTCTCTCTGCATGGGGATGAGGTGGATGTGGGCGTGTGCAACTTCCAGTCCCAGCACCACTTGTGCCACCTTCCGGCAGGGGAATGCTTTTTTGATGGCGATGGCCACGCGCTTGGCAAACTGCTGGTAGCGTGCCAGTTCGTCGTCATCCATGTCGAAGAAATAGTCTACCTCACGACGCGGAATAACTAGTGTGTGACCTTTCACTAGGGGGTTAATGTCGAGGAAGGCATAGAATTCCTCGTTCTCTGCACACTTGTAGCTGGGAATCTCGCCAGCGGCAATCTTGCTGAAAATATCCATTTTCTTGAGTTGATAGTTGAGAATTGAGAAATGAGCTTTCTTGCGTCCCTATATGGTAGCAAGCCAGCAGAGCTGGAGCGGAGAGTTATCCGACGGTGATTTTCTCGATGCGCAGCTTGATGGTGCCGCGTGGAATCTTCACCTCCACCTCGTCGCCCACCTTGTGGTTGAGCAGTCCCTGGGCGATGGGCGTCTTAATGGAAATTTTTCCTTGGCGCAGGTCGGCCTCGCTCTCGCTGACGATGCTGTAGGTCATTCGGGCCTTGTTGGCCAGGTTGGTCATTTCCACCTTCGACAATATCTGTACGCTGTCGGCGCTCAGGCGCGAGGTGTCCACAATCTTGGCCTCGCTGATGGCCACCTTCAGTTGGTTGATTTTCGACTCCAGGTGAGCTTGAGCCTCCTTGGCGGCTTCATATTCGCTGTTCTCACTCAGGTCGCCTTTGTCGCGTGCCTCCGCGATGGCTGCCGATGCCTTTGGGCGTTCTATGCCTTCCAGGCGCTTCAGTTCCGCTATGAGCTTATCATAGCCCTCTTGTGACATATATGCCATGTTATTTCTCGATTTTTCGCTATTAATTGTTCTTTATGATTTTCCGTAGTAAAAGCAAAGAATCCCGACCGGTTTTCAAGGTCGGAATCCTTGTTGTAACATGTGCGGATTTAAAACGCTGCAAAGTTAGGCCTTTTTTCTGAAACGCCCAACTTTTTGGCGTTAAAAAACGTTTAGACGAGCACCTTCATCAGTTCGCGCATGCCCTCGGAGGCTCCTTTCATGATCTGTTTCACGTTGGCGCCGGCGCTCACGGGCTTGGGGTCGATGAGGTAGACGGGCACTCCTGGCCTGACGTAGTGTACTAGTCCTGCTGCGGGATAGACGTTCAGGCTGGTGCCTATGATGATGAAGATGTCGGCCTGCTGTGCCTCCTCGGCAGCGATGCTGATATTGGGCACAGCCTCGCCGAAGAACACGATGTAGGGCCGCAGCAGCGAGCCGTCGCCAGCCTTAGTGCCCGGTGTAATCTTGCAGTTCTCCGGCGTGAGCTGCTGGATGTAGCGCGGGTCATCGACGTCGCGGCTCGAGCACACCTTCATCAGCTCGCCGTGCAGATGCACCACATGGGTGGAACCGGCCTGCTCGTGCAGGTTGTCCACATTCTGCGTCACCACCGTCACGTCGTAGTGCTTCTCCAGCTCGGCTACCAGCCGGTGGCCCTCGTTGGGCTTCACGCCCCAGCACTTCTTGCGCAGCATGTTATAGAAGTTTGTCACCAGTACGGGGTCGGCCTCCCATCCTTCGTGGGTGGCCACCTGTGCCACGGGATATTCCTCCCAAAGGCCGTCGGCATCGCGGAATGTCTTCAGTCCGCTCTCTACCGACATGCCTGCTCCTGTCAATACTACAATCTTTTTCATACGCATTTTTCTTAATGTACGCTTTAGCAAATGGCCATGAAGGCTTTTTTCTTGATATGATGGTGCAAAAATAGTGAAAAATAATAGAACGGCCAAACTTTTTTTGCGTTTTCTCATTTTATTGTGTACCTTTGTGGCGTGATTGCTGCTTCTTTGCTTTTGGCCGTAGCCTCCCTGGTTCCCGAAGCGCCCGACACTATCCGCACGGAAGAGTTGGACGAGGTGGTCGTGTCGGGCAAGTCGGCCGGTCAGCGGCTACAGCAAGTGCTGATTGGCACCGAGCGTCTCAGCGTGGAAGAGCTTCAGACGGCTCCCTCGCTGCTAGGCGAGCGCGATGTGCTCCGTTCCGTGCAGCTGCTGCCCGGCGTGAAGCAGGAGAGCGAGGTGTCGAGCGGCTTCCAGGTGCGTGGCGGCACGTCGGTGCAGAATGCCATCCTCTACGATCATGTGCCTGTCTACAACGTGGGCCATCTGGCCGGCCTGTTCTCCGCTTTCAATGGCGATGCCCTCTCCGGCGTGACGCTCTATAAGGGCTGCCAGCCTGTGCAGTATGGCGGTGGCTCGTCGGCTGTGCTCGATGTCAGCACCCGCTCCGGTGCCACCGACCGCTGGCATGGCGGGGCGGCCATAGGTCTGCTGTCGGCTAAGGCATCGGCCGAAGGTCCGCTGGGCAGCCGTGCCGGCCTGTTGGTCAGCGCCCGCCGCAGCTATGCCGACGTGCCGCTGCAGCTGGTCGACAAATTCCGTGGCAACACCCTCTATTTCTACGATGTCAACACCCGCTTCGACTGGCTGCTGGGCGATGCCGACCGCCTGCGCCTGAGCCTCTTCGGCAGTCGCGACCGCACGGCCCTGGAGGACATGGCCAGTATGGAGTGGACAAACCTGGCCGCCAGCCTCAACTGGCGCCACCATTACCACAGTGGTTCGCATGCCGAGACCACACTGCTATTGTCCGACTATCACACCCATAACGCCATCGACCTGCTCGGCATGAGCCAGTCCATCTCCGGTCGCATCCTCCAGTGGGGCCTGCGTCAGGACTTCCGTCTGCTGCTGGGGAAAAACACTCTTGACGTGGGCATGCAGTCGAAAGTGGTCGACGTGAAGACTGCTGAGTGGCAGGTGATGGACGACCGCCAGCGCGAGGTGCGCCGGGCGTGGGAGAACGCCCTCTGGGCAGGCCTGCAGCTCAAGCTGTCGCCCGGCATCACGGTGCAAGGCGGTCTGCGTCTGGAGACCTTCTCCTCGCTGGGCGGCACCTACTACTACGACATCGACCGCGCCACGGGCAACATCGTGTGGTACTACCGCACACGCCGCTACCACGTCGTCAACACCCATGTCACCCTCGACCCCCGGCTCAGTTTGGTGTGGCAGCTCTCCCCGCAGTTCAGCCTGAAGGCCGGCTACGGCCGCAACACACAGAACATCCACGCCTTGCGCGGACAGACCACCTCAACCCCCTTCGACCGCTATACCCTCAGCAGCAACATCATCAGCCCTGAGCGTTCCGACCAGTTTAGCCTTGGCCTATTCGGCATGACGGCCCGCGAGGACTATGATTTCTCATTGGAGGGCTACTATCGCTCCATCGATGACATCCTCGACTATCGCGACGGCAAGTCCTTTGGCAGTGCCATCGAGATGGAGCGCCTGGTGCTCCCCGGACAGGGGCGCTGCTACGGTGGCGAGCTGATGGTGCGCAAGAACAGCGGGCGCCTCACGGGCTGGGTCAGCTATACCCTCTCCTGGGCGGAGAACCAGATAGACGGTGTCAACGGCGGACGATGGTACACCGCAGGCAACGACCGCCGCCACGATGTGGACATCGTGGCCCTCTGGCGTCTGTCGCCCGCCTGGACATTCGGCGCCCTGTGGGTCTACAACAGCGGTCAGGCCTTCACGGCCCCCAGCGGGAAGTACGAAATGATAGACAACTACATCTATTATTATGCTGAGCGCAACGGCTACCGTGCCCCTGCCTACCACCGGCTGGACCTCAGTGCCACCTGGACGAAGTCGTTCTGTGGCGGCCGAATCACCCGCGAGTGGCAGTTCGGCATCTATAACCTCTATAACCTCTATAACCCTTTCATCATCAACTTCGAGGACAGCGATCAGGGCGCTCGCACCAAGGCTGTGGGCTACAGCCTCTTCGGCATTGTGCCGTCGGTGTCGGTCAGTGTAAAGTTTTAAACCCCTCTCTAACCTCCCCAAGGGGTGGGAGAAATCCTGCCCTCCCTTGGTGAAAGACTATTGGGTAGACGAGCTAAATTGTGAATAGTAAAAATGTCAATATAGTAAATGAAGCAGATAGATACCTCCGCCGCACGGCAATTACTAATTTCTAATTACTCATTACTAATTATTAATTGCTCATGGCTGCTTTCTTTGTTCCTTGTCTCCTGCGAGAAGGAGATCTCCATCGACTACCACTCTACGGAGCCCCTTTACGTGGCCGAGGTAGAGCTGACGCCCGACTGGATTTCCGCCCGACTCACCACCACGCGCGATGTCAAGGAGGCCTCGGCGGCTGGCACCTACGTCGACGATGCCACGGTGACCATCCGAATGACAGGCAGCGACTGGACAGACACACTCCTGCACCAGCGGCGCGGACAGTACCGGCTCGACTATTTCGCCTACGTGGGAAAGGAGTACGAGGTTGATGTCATCGTCGACGGCCGTCACCACACGTCGACCTCCATCCTCTACAGCATGCCCCAGCTGCTCAGCTTCAACTTCAAGTGGCAGGATGTGGTAGGGGAGCGTGTGCTCTTCGCCGACCTGCACCTGCAAGACAACCCCGACGAGAACAACTACTACTTCATGCACCTCTACCGCAACGGCATTGGCTACCGCTGGGCCGTCAGCGACGACCGTGCCACTCCCGGCGGAGAGCTGCAGCAGCTCTTCTCCTGCACCACCGAGCGCGACATGGACAAGGGCACCGACAGCGACGCGCTCCGCGAAGGCGACCGCATGCGCATGGAGGTACGCTCCATCGACCGCCGAGCCTACGACTACCTCTACTCCATGCAGCTGATGGACAACACCGGCACCAACCCCATCCCCAACTTCACTGGCGGTCTGCTGGGCTATTTCTCCGCCTATCAGGAAGTCGTCGTGGAGTGCGTGTTCCACCGTGATTCTGTCCTCACGCGTTCGCGCTGGAACAACTGATAGTTCCTCTTTATAACAACAACGAATTAAACGAATTAGACGAATTAGACGAATTAAACGAATTAATCGAATTAAACGAATTAAACGAATTAAACGAATTAGACGAATTAAACGAATTTTACTATGCGGAATAGGTCTTTTCGGAAGCATCAAATAACGGTGAATAGGTATGGAATTCGTCGAATGGCCTGTAGCCTGCTTTTGTGCTTTACCCTGCAGGTGACAGCACAGGACGCCAAGCTGGTGGGAACCGTCATCGGATCATCCCCCTCCGTGAACTACGGCACAGGGCAGCAGACGACGACGGTAAATACCTGCGAGGATGCTTTCGACGGCCGACTAGATACGTTTTTCGCTTCGTGGGAGCGCAACTATACCTGGGCAGGCCTTGACCTGGGCCAGCCCTGTGTCATCACCCGTGTAGGCTGGTCGCCGCGCAACGACAGCTATGGCCCCGGGCGCGTCAGGCTGGGCGTGTTCGAGGGCGCCAACCGCGAGGACTTCATGGATGCGCTGCCTCTCTACATCATCACCCAGAACGGCACCATCGGAAAGATGTCGTATGCCGATGTCAACTGTTCGCGGGGCTTCCGCTATGTGCGCTATGTGGGGCCTGCCGATGCCCGCTGCAATGTGGCCGAGCTTGAGTTCTATGGCCACGAGGGAGCTGGCGACGACTCCCGTCTGTATCAGCTGACCAACCTGCCCACCGTCAGCATCCATACCGAGAACGGCGTGATTCCCTACGACAAGGAGCATCAGATTGTGTCGCAGCTCACCGTCATCAGCGACGGTACCCACCTCGTGTCAGAACCGGGCACCATCCGCGAGCGCGGCAACTACTCGCGAAACTTCCCCAAGAAGCCCTACCGCATCAAGTTCGACAAGAAGCAGCTGATGCCCGGCGCTGCAGGAAAGGCCAAGAAGTGGACGCTCATCAACAACTATGGCGACAAGACACTGATGCGTAATCTGCTGGCTTTCGAGCTGAGCCGGCGCATGGGAATGCCCTACACCCCCTATGGCCAGGCTGTCGATGTGCTGCTGAACGGCGAGTACAAGGGGGGTTACCAGCTTTGCGACCAGGTGCAGGTGCATAAGTACCGTGTCGACATTGAGGAAATGACACCTCAGGACAACAGCGGCACCGCCCTGACGGGGGGCTATCTCATCGAGGTCGACGCATACGCCGATCAGGAAAAGTCGTGGTTCAATTCCAACAAGGGCAACCCTGTCACCATCAAGTCGCCGTCGGAAGATTCCATCACCTCGCAGCAGAAACAGTATATCCGAAACCACTTCAACAAGATGGAAAACCGGTGGACAGACTATCTGGACACCAATACCTTCCTGCGCCACTTCCTGGTGGGCGAGCTGTCGGGCAACACCGACACCTATTGGAGCTTGTTCATGTATAAGCACCGCGATAACGACACCCTCTACACCGGTCCTGTCTGGGATTTCGACATCGCCTTCGACAACGACAACCGCACCTATCCAGTGAACAATAAGACAGACTTTGTCTATCGAAGCGGGGGCAGCTGTGCCGGAAACATGAGGAATTTTGTCGACAATATTGTCGTGAGAAATGCTGCTGCCCGCGCACAGTTGGTAGAACTGTGGGATGAAGCACGGCAAGGTGGGCTTACCGAGGAGAACATCGTGGCCTATATCGATTCGATGGAAGCCGACCTGCAGCAATCGCAGCAGCTCAACTTCATCCGGTGGCCCATCATGAACCAGAGTGTGCACATGAACCCTCGCACTTGGGGCAGCTACACCGCTGAGGTACAGAACGTAAGGCGTTTCATGAAGGAGCGCCTCCGGTGGATGGACCGCAAGCTGAACTACACATACGTGCCGCCTTCTTCCGTCATGGCACAGCATGTCGACTTCAGCCAGCCCTACACGGTGTGGACCCTTGGAGGAGTGAGCTGCGGCTCAGACCTTGACGTCCTGCCGCCTGGCATCTATATTGTGCGCCAGGGAGCGGCATCGCGTAAGGTCGTCAAATAGGATACTGACCCCACCCCTGCCCCGGCTTCGCCCCCCAATTGCTCCCTCCTCGCAATTGCCAACATGGGAGGGGAAAGGCTATGCGGTTTGTCCTTCGGCGGTAGTGGACTCACTCAGAAAAAATTATGCAATGATATAGCAGTTGACCTATTTGTGCGGTAGCCGCTCCCCTGAGGGGAGGGGTTAGGGGTGGGGTCTGTAATATCCTGTCAGCCGTAGTCCTGTGTGCAGCCGCCCACGAGCCAGTGGCTAATCTGTTATCTACTGTTCTTTCTCCGAGAAAAAGTTAAAGATCCCCCCCCTGCCCCTCCCCTTGAAGGGAGGGGAGCGGCTACCGCACAAGAGGTCAACTGCTATATCATTGCCAAAATTTATGAATAATTCGTGGTAATTCGTGTTAAAAAAAAGTCTGCGACGCCACGTGAATATGCGTAAATGACACGTAAATGGGCCGTAAATATTTTTTCACACGAATTACCACGAATTGTCCATGAATTGTTCATTAATTAAAGAATCCGCTATTCTATCCCCTATATACCGAGAACGCTACAGATTTCGGAGATGTACTTCAGCATCGTGGCGGACTCCCATTTCCCGTTAGCATTACTCCTCACCTTTTTGTATTTTGACAGATACCGAAAGA
>JAILFU010000035.1 GCA_024697405.1 Prevotella sp. | reverse complement strand
CACCAAGGCATCGGCCACACTGTTGGCCAGCGTATAACCGCCCGTCATACGCGGTTCGTCATCCTTCTCAATCTTAAACGTTATATCGTCGAAACGGAAGTGCAGCGTGTCGCCACCGAGAGCGGCAGGCGAATGCGCCATGTCGAGCACCTCTTCCATCAGGTCGAGCGTAGGCTGCTGCGCTGCCATCCACGCCTGCGGACCACCGTGGAGCGCCTGCATCTCACTGAGCACCTGCTGACGGTAGGCATCGTTCATCTTCGTAAACTTAGCCGTGAACATGGGGTCCATCTTGTCCTCAGCCAGCTTGTGGGTGATTTCCACATTGGCGAAGGGCAGGAATCCTGCCGAGAAATACTTCGCCGTGGCAAAGGTGCGCTGACGCGAATTGGCATAGAACAGCACCTCCTCGCCCTCAGGACGGTAGTTGTCGGGCAGCAGGCCCTCGCTGACCACCCACTTGCGGAAGAACTGTCCCATCTCCGTTTCCAGCACGCCGCCACGCAGCGACAGCTGACTGCTGGGCGATGACCACTTGAACCACTCATGAGGCGTCACCCTCATATAGGCTGCCCCACCCGATGTCAGCGGCGAACGGATATTGTGGCGGCTCATCACCACCACTTCCTTCAGTTGATACTTCGCATGGAAGTCGTCCGTGCGTTTCGTCTGGGCCTGCGTGCTGATGGCAACCATCAAGGCGGCAGCAACTATAATGCTATTTTTCATCGTTTTTAATCCGTATTATTCTAAATTAGGGTGCAAAGATACTTATTTTTTCAGACAAAAGAACAAAAGAAACATAAAAATTATGAATTATGCATTATGCATTATGAATTATTTTGTATCTTTGCACACGGACAATCTCCAAAAACGAATATATGAGCAAAAACAGACTTCATCTTTTGACTCTGGTAATGATGATCGCCGCCACCCTATTCCTGTCTGGATGCGGAGGAAACACCAAAGAACAGGAAAGGCAGCGCAGGGAAGCAGAAGATATGGTCTATGCGGCCTATCTGGACAAGGACTACCCACGTATCATAGAACTGGTGGACAGTTTCAAACCGCTGGGATGTTTTTCCGAGGGTAAAGCCTGCTACTGGATGGGCTACGCCTATGACCGTATGACACAGAAGCGCATGGCCGAACTGTACTGGAAGACGGGTATCGCCGCCGTGGAGAACTCTACCGACGACGAGGATGTGCGTGTGTATGCCGGTATTACCAACCGCCTGACAGGTCTGCTGAGTACATGGAGCGAATATGAAGCCGCCCTGAAAGTAGCCATACCCGCTACAGAACGATTGAAAAGCCTGGGGTGCGACACCACCAGCGAATACACCAATATGCTCATCTACATAGGTTGCTGTCAGAGCCGTTTCGGATGGAATGAAGACGAGACCAACAAGAGTCTGGAAGAGGCCTTCAGGAGCCACCTCGACAATATCAGGAGGCATCCTTATGCCGTTAGTTACCGCGACGCCATCATAGGTGTGACCAATATCAGTTACGACTATCTGGAAATTGCAGACTATGAGAAAGCTAAACTATGGCTTGACCGTTTGAAACAACTGATCGACGGATACGAAAAGCAGGCTGATGCGCGTCCCGACTATACCGAAAGGCAGCGGGCCCGCTATGTCGTCTATCTGGCCAAGGCCTTAGAGGGACTGGGGCGCAAGGACGAAGCCGCCGAGGCCTACAGGCAGTTCCGCAAGACAGAATACTTCAAGACGGCAGAAGGCAAGCTTCTGTCCAGCGACTATCTGCGGCTGGCAGGCCGGTGGCAGGAAGCTGCCGACAACTTCGGAAGCATGGATGAAGTGATGAAGGAATATAGCAGCAGCTATTCGTTGGAGATCATACAGAAACTGCTCTTAAGGAAGTATGAAGTCAATAAGAAGGCCGGACGAATCGACACGGCCCGTGCTGTGAGCATAAGTATCACAGAACGGCTCGACTCGGCCATCACCCTCTCGCGCAGCGCCGAGGCCCGTGAAGAGGCGGCTGTGCACCAGAAGGAACTGGAGATGACCGCCGAGAACGAGCGATACGTGCGCCAGCGCCACATCGGACGAGTGATTGGTATGGCGGCAACCATCCTGTTCCTCCTCGTCTACATCATCGTGCGCCACCGCATGGGAGCCCGCCTGAGAAAGGCCCACGATGAACTGAAGACGGCCTACGACCAGCTCGAAGAGACCACCAGCGCCAAGGAGCGCATGGAGAGCGAGCTGCGCATTGCCCGTGACATACAGATGTCGATGGTGCCCAGCGTGTTCCCCAACGTGAAGGGCCTCGACATGTATGCCTCGATGACGCCTGCCAAGGAAGTGGGCGGCGACCTGTACAACTTTGTCGAGAAAGACGACAAGCTCTATTTCTGCATCGGCGATGTCAGCGGCAAGGGCGTGCCCGCATCGCTCTTCATGACCTTGGCCAGCCGCGGATTCCTTACTTTAGCCTCGATGGGAGGAAGGCCCGCAGATATAGCGACACGCATGAACACCGA
>JAILFU010000020.1 GCA_024697405.1 Prevotella sp. | reverse complement strand
TCGGCATAGCTCTGCAGGTAGCGCGGATCCTGTATGAAGTAGTCCTGCGTGGCCAGGCGTCGGGGAAACACGCCGTCGCGATCGCCCATGAGTTTCATCTCGTCGGGGTCGACAGGACCGCCTTCGTAGAGCAGATAGTCTTTCTCCTTCGGCTGCGTGTTGTACTGACTGCTCAGCACGCAGTAGTCCTGGTTGATCTTCATCCAGGCGGGCGGGCTCCAGGGGCTCATGAAGAGCTGCAGCTGCGGACAGTATTTCTGTGCGGCTCTGGCCAGCGGGATGATGTTCCGCTTGTCGCGCTCGATGTTGAAGTACTTCAGGCCGAGGTCACCCACCACGTCGTCGCACTGGTACCACGAGCGGGCATAGTCGTTGGCATTCATCGACACACGGCCATGCGTGAACCGCAGGTCGCCGTCCCTAGCAAACAGGCGCTTCATCACCTCGTCCTGGTCGTTGCGGTCCAGCAGGTTGAAGGCGTCCCAGTCCAGCTCATTGAACGTCGTTCCCCAGGCACGGAAGGCGACGCCCTTCTCGCTGCCGTCCACCGTGGCTACCACCGTCCCCTCGGCCTTCGTGGCGAGTGCCGTCTTTCCCGCCACCCAGGGAGCCTTCTCGGTGGTGGTGTAGTTTGTCACTTTCTGCGCATTCAGCGCCAGCGCGCCCGTCAGCAGGACGGAGATTGTCATCAGGTTTCTCATTTTCTGTTCCATTTAGCCCTACAATACCTAAATTCTTTTAAAACTACCTGCAAAGATAGTGATATTTCCGGAATTATCGCTATATTTGCAGCAAAATTAACATCAGATAGCACAATGACTAGATTTAACGACGCCACGACTCCGCATACAGGCCAGACGGCAGGTGATGGCCGCCATGGATATTACAAGCTGTCGTGGGGCGAGCGCATCGGCTTCAACTCTGGCGAGCTGGCCCAGAACCTGATTTACCAGACGGTGAGCATCTGGCTGCTTTTCTATTATAATAATGTGTTCGGGCTCGACGCCGGTGTCGTTGCCGTGATGTTCCTTGTGGTGCGAATCATCGACGTGCTGTGGGACCCGATGGTGGGTGCCTTCGTCGACAAGTCGCATCTCCCCTGGGGCAAGTACCGCTCGTGGCTACTCATCGGCGGACTGCCGCTGGCGGCGTTTGCCATGCTCTGCTTCTGGAACGGCTTCAGCGGTTCGCTGCTCTACGCCTACGTGACATACGTGGGCATGAGCATGTGCTTCACGCTGATCAACGTGCCGTATGGCGCTCTGAGTGCCTCGCTGACGCGCGACACCAACGAGATTACCATCCTCACCAGCGTGCGGATGCTGATGGCCAACACCGCCGGACTCATCATCAAGACCCTGCCGCTGGTCGTTGCCCTGTTCGCCCCCAAGGTAGTGAACGAGCAGACGGGAGAGATGGAGGCCGTCTACAACACTCCCGAAGCCGGCGGGGCGTGGTTCATCACGATGAGCATTTTTGCCCTTACCGGCCTGGTGCTGCTCTTCGTCACCTTCCTCAGCAGCAAGGAGCGCATCGTGATGGACAAAAGCGAGTCGGCTAATGTCAAGGTGAGCGACCTCTGGATGGAGCTGGTCCGCAACCGCCCGTTGCGGGTGCTGGCGCTCTTCTTCGTCATCGCCTTCACCACGATGAGCATCAGCAATGCTGCCGACTCCTATTTCATGACCTACAACATGGGTGCCACGCCGATGATGACCACCACCTTCATGTGGCTAGGCACCATTCCCGCCTTCATCTTCCTGCCCATGGTGCCGGCCATCAAGCGCAGGATAGGCAAGAACGGCATGTTCCGGCTGTTCCTCGGCATAGCCATCGTGGCCATGCTGGTGATGTATCTCTTCGTGTCGCTGCCCAGCCTGAAGAGCTGTTTCCCCCTGCTCTGCGTGGTGCAGTTCGTGAAGAGCACAGGCGTGCTGGTGGCCACCGGCTATATGTGGGCCCTCACCCCCGAAGTGGTCACCTACAGCGAGTATGCCTCCGGCCGGCGGGTGGCGGGCATCGTCAATGCGCTCATCTGCATCTTCATGAAGGCAGGCATGGCCCTGGGCGGCGTCATCCCCGGACTGGTGCTGGCCTGGGTGGGCTTCAAGGCCGGTGCATCGGCCCAGACGCCGCTGGCCGAACAGGGCATCCTCTGGCTCGTCACCCTGATTCCCGCTGCACTCTTCGTCATTGCCATTTTCGTTATCGGCAAATATGAACTTTCCGACGAGAAGATGGACGAAATCAATGCTGCCATCACTGGCAAATAAGAATCTCAAGTTCCCCATGTTCATTCACTATTCGACAATGTACTATTTACGATTGATTGACTATTCGATTATTGGGTTATTTTACCCCCACCTAAGAAAAAAATTATAATAATTACGGACCAATTACGTTTATTACGGAAATTCGTTTCCGATAATAAGAGTATTAAACTTTCTGAAATATGAAAACGACCACAGATGGCACAGATTTAAAGGATTTTCTTTCGATTG
>JAILFU010000211.1 GCA_024697405.1 Prevotella sp. | reverse complement strand
GGCGTTTTCCGATTCTGGCGTCTTTGCCGACACCCTGGAATGGATTCTGGTAACACTTGCAAAATTAAGAAAAATATTTGGATTACGCAAATTTCTGCTCACTTTTTTTGCCTGTTTCAGGCCGGGACCGGCAAATTTTCGGGGGCAAAGATGTGTATAAAGAGTAGCCCCTTGAAGGGGAGCGCCATGCGGAAAAGTTAATTCAGGTCAACTGCTATATTGTTGCCAATTTAATATATAGGTACCTCTCAGCATTTCGTCTGTTCAGCCCCCCCTCGCTCGGCCTTTGGCGGCTTGGCTCGTCGAAGAACTTAGGGGGCTCGGGGGCTAATCTATACGAAGGCGAGCAGCTTGGAGAGCAGGGGTATGCTGACCATGGAGAGGAGGGTGGTGACGAATGTGACCTCGGTCATGAGAGTGGTGTCGCGCTGGTATTTCAGGCAGAGGATGGTGCCGTAGGTGGCTACGGGCATGGCGATGACGAGCGTGTTGATGTTCACCACAAAGGGGGTGAAGCCAAGTGCTGACGTCAGACAGTGTACACCCAGGGGGAGGAGCGCCAGGCGGAAGACTGTGGTGGCATAGACCGTGCTGTTGCCGAGCATGGTCTGCAGCGACAGCCGCGACATCGACGAGCCGATGATGAGCAGTGCTGCGGGCACGGTGATGTTGCCCAGCATGGTGAGGGGCTGGCTGACGGCGGCGGGGATGTCGCGGATGCCAAGGGCCACGATGGCCATGGTGAGGTAGGCGGAGAGCATGGGTGTGCTAAAGAGGATTTTCTTCTGGAAGCGGTCGCCGCTCAGCGCGTCGCGCCCGGCGATGAGCCAGGTGCCGACGGTGAACACGGCAAAGGTGTTCACCACGTTGAGCACGGCGGCATAGAACACGGCCTCATGGCCGAAGATGGAGGCCACCACGGGGTAGCCCATGAAGCCCACATTGCCGAAAATCAGGGCGAAGCCTATGGCTCCCTCGTCGTCGCGCTGCCTGGTGAGCCAGCGGGGCAGAAGCAGTCCTACGCCTGTCAGCACGGCGTAGGTGAGCAGGCTGATGAGCAGCAGGGGCAGGATGAGCCGGCGGTCGGGCAGCTCGCCCGTCATCGACGACGACAATATGAGCGCTGGGCAGGTGATGTTGATGACCAGCCGCGACAGCTGCCGGTCGAAGTCGCCGCCCAGGTAGCCTGTCTTGCCTGCCACATAGCCTACTACGACGAGGGCAAAGAGTGTAGCCATCACTACTGACATGATACGCGAAAGGAAAACGTTTTTTTTGTTTTTCTCAGATGCTTATCTCTCCGGAGCCGTAGCAACGGTGGTGGTATGCGTCGTAGACGACACAGAACTGGCCGGGAGCGACGCCGTGGATGGGTGTCGAGGCGTGGACGAGGTAGGACGGCGAACAGGCGTCGGAGGGGCTGGACGCGACGGGCGAGAGGGTGGCGGAGTGCCATTCGGGTGTGTGGCGTATTTTGACGGCCACCTCTGCGGGAGGCATCACGCCGTTCAGGCTGTGGAAGTGGCTGACGACGAATTGCTGGCTGTAGGCTGTGGCAGGGTCGTAGCCGTGGGAGACGAAGAGGATGTTCTGCCCTACGTCTTTCTTCACCACGAACCATGGGCCGCCGCCCAGGCCGAGACCCTTGCGCTGGCCGATGGTGTGGAACCAGTGTCCCTGATGGACGCCGATTTTCCGCCCTGTCTCCAGCTCTACGACGTCGCCTTGCCGCTGGCCCAGATAGCGCCGCAGGTAGTCGTTATAGTCAATCTTGCCCAGGAAGCAGATGCCCTGCGAGTCGCGGCGGTGGGCGCTGACCAGGTGCTCGCGCTCGGCAATCTGCCTTACCTCGTCCTTGGTGTAGTGGCCGATGGGGAAGACGGCCTTCTCCAGCTGCCAGCCCTCTATCTGCGCCAGGAAGTCGGTCTGGTCCTTCACAGGGTCGGGGGCGGTGCAGAGCCATTTTAATTTACGATTTACGGATTTACTATTTACTATTTCCTCCGTCTCTGTCTGTGCGTAGTGGCCTGTTCCCTCCCGCTCTGGCTCTGTCTGTGCGTTGTGGCCCGTGGCGATTTCCTCCGTCTCTGTCTGTGCGTAGTGGCCTGTGGCGATGAGGTCGTAGTCCTTGCCGCACTTCTCGTGGAAGGCACCGAACTTGATGAGCCGGTTGCACATCACGTCGGGGTTAGGGGTCAGTCCGGCGCGCACCTTCTCCATGGTGTAGCGTGTCACCTGGTCCCAGTATTCGCGGTGGCAGTCGACCACCTCCAGCGTGCAGCCATATTTCGCCGCCACGGCAGTGGCCATTTCCATGTCCTCCTCGCTGTTGCAGTCCCACTCCTCGTGTTCTTCAGGCCCTATCCGGATGTAGAAGCAGTCGGGCTTCAGTCCGAGCTTCACCAGCTCGTAGACCACCACCGACGAGTCGACGCCTCCTGAGAGTAGCACGGCGATGCGCTTTCCCTCCAGCTCGCTGTATAAAAGATGCTGTCTGTACATGGTACTACATTAGAGGTGCTTCTTGGGATAGAGTGCTTCCCACCACGACGGGTCGTCCTTCAGCCAGCGGGCGAACCATGCCATCTGTGTGGCCAGCCATTTCTCTCGCTTGCCGTAGTCGAGGATGTGGTGGTTCTGTCCTTCCACCTCGACGAGAGCCACTTCGCGTCCGAGCAGCTTCAGGGCGGTGAACATCTGCAGGCTTTCGATGAGCGGCACGTTTGTATCGGCATTTCCGTGGAGCAGCAGCAGGGGGGTGTGTATCTTGTCGGCATTGAACAGCGGGCTCTGGTCGACATAGAGCTGGCGGTGGCTCCAGGGGTAGCTGTTGGCCATCGACACCTCGCTGTAGTTGTAGCCCCAGTAGCCTTCGCCCCAGTAGCTGGTGTGGTTGGCGATGCCTGCATGGCTGACGGCACAGGCAAAGATGTCGGTCACGGTCTGGAGGTACTGCGTCATGAAGCCGCCGTAGCTGGCTCCCATGCAGCCTATTTTCTCCTTGTTGATGAACGGATGCTCCTCGCAGATTTTCTTTGTGCCCTCGATGATATCGCCTGCGGGGAAGCCGCCGGGCACAGTGCCGTCGGCACGGGGAGCACCTCCGGCGGTGTTCACATGGCGCGATGCCCACTCCTGGCCGAAACCCGTGGCGCCGCTAGGCTCGAGGATGTAGGCCACGTAGCCCAGCGAGTTCCACATCTGCGGAGCGTAGGGCGACTCGAAATAGCGGGAGACGGGCGAGCAGCCGCCATAGTAGTAGACTATCATGGGGTACTTCTTCGACGCGTCGAAGTCGGCTGGCAGGTAGAGGCGGCCGTAGACGGTGTCGCCGTTGGAGTTCTGGAAGTTCCAGTCCTGGCAAGTGCCCACCTGGGCGTCGCCGAGGGCCGTGCGTCCGTCGAAGAGGGAAAGTTCTGTTTTCCCGCCATTCCCGGAACGGCTGGTTTTTGAGGAGAGCCTCGTCACGTAGGCCGAGGCGGGCTCCATCGTCTTATACGAGAGCCAACCCAGCACGGGGGCATGGGCAGCCATGTCCCAGCGGTAGGCATAGTCGCCCTCCAGGGGTAGCTGCTCCGTCTTCCCGCTCTTGGGGTCGAGGGTGAATACGTTCACATAGTCGCGGTCTTCGGCCGAGAGATAGATTTGTCCGTCGGCCCACGACCAGTCGACAGTCTCCACCGAGGGGTCGAAGTCGCGGGTCAGCGGTGTCACTTTCTTCGAGACGATGTCGACGAGGAACAGCTCGTTCTCCGTCATGCTGGGTGTGACGCTTTGGGGCAGCTGGCATCCGATGCGGTTGAAGGCTTCGGGGGTGCCTTTCATCAGCACCTGCTTCCCGTCGGGCGAGAACTGTCCGCCGCCGAGGAATCCCTCGCAGAGGAGGAGGGTGTCGGCTTTCAGCGTCGTGGCATCCATCACGAAGACATCCATCACCTCCGTAGGCCGCTTGGCCAGCCGTGAGTAGCTGGTGGCCACGAGCAGCTTCTTCCCGTCTTGCGAGATGTCCTCGAGGAACTGTCCCTTCGGTCCGAAGGTGATGCGCTGGGCGATGCCTGTCGAGAGGTCGTACTTCGTCAGATAGCTGCGGTTGCGCCAGCCGGGCTGGCGGTCGTCCATCTCGAGCACTTCAAAGACGTCGCGGTCTTCCTTCGGTCCCTCCTCCTCGGCGGTGATGATGAGGTAGTCCTCCGTAGGGCTGACGGCATAGCTGCCCTCCGGCAGTCCGCTGGCCCACAGCGTGCGTTCGCCTGTGGCGGGACTGACTTTGTAGAGCATGCGCTTGCCACCCTCCTTCACCTCTTCTATATACGCACACGTGCGAGGCATCCAACGGATGTTCTGCGAGGGGCGTGCCACGACGGCAGCGCCGTTCAGCTCTCCGGGGCGTTTTCCTGACAGTCGGCGCAGCTCGTAGTCCCAGCGGCTTTCCCCGCCACGCTCGGTGGTCTGGTAGGAGAGGAACACATAGGCGCCGTCGGGCGAGAGCGAGATGCTGCGCACACGCTTGCCGTCGGTCAGGTCGTGCACCATGTAGGGATGGCGCTTGTCGAGGGTGGGACTGACAGTGGCGTTCGTCTCCAGCATGACGCAGATGCTGTCGGTATCGCTGGGCTGTGCCAGATACTTGATGGCCACGGTATGGTGCTCCGGAGCCAGCTTCAGCTCGGCGCCAGCCTCCTGTCCGTCGATGTAGAGCTTATACTGCTTAGGGCCTTTCACCTCCAGCTTCCCCTTCAGGAAGTCGCTGTTGTTCAGGTAGAAGCTGAGCACGCCCACGCTCTTCTGGTCCTTCAGCGAGGGCAGCAGCCCGGGTCTGGTGGTGCCTGTAGGGGGGATGTCTGTCCTGACGGCGTCGAGCAGCGAGGCATCATCGAATTTCTTCCCCTGCACGCCCACCGTGTCGGTGGCAAATGGTGTGCTGACGGGGTAGGGGCCTGCCAGGTTAAACTCTTTCACGCTCTGCGCAAGTGCAGAGCTAAATGATAAATGATAAATGATAAATGATAAAGCAAACAGTCTGTTACTCATAATAAATAAGTTTTTATTAACTGAGAATTGAGAACTTTTAGAACTGAGAACTGAGAATTGAGAACTGAGAATTGAGAGGTATGATTAGCTTTGCTGCTGGATTCCTCCCCCCTTCAGGGAGATAAGAGGGGGCATGGGGGTTGTGTCCTCCCCCCTTCGGGGGGACAAGAGGGGGGTTAAATCAGTTCACATCAGTCCTCTGGCTCTGAGCAGGCTGGAGGCGTCTGGCTGTTCCATGCCTGTGAAGTCGGTGAACATCTGCATGAGGTCGCCGGTGTTGCCACGGCTCAGAATCATGTTGCGCATGTCCTGTCCGGTGGCCGGGTTGAGTGCTCCGCGCTGTGCGAAGACGTCGGCAATGTTCACGGCTAGCACCTCTGTCCAGAGGTAGCTGTAGTAGCCGGCAGCGTAGCCGCCACCCCATACGTGGTTGAAGTAGCTGGTATGGTAGCGTGGCGGAATCTGAGTGTTGAGCAGCCCCACTTGGCGCAATGCCTCAGCCTCGAAGTCGGCAGCCTGGTCGACGGCAGGAATGTTGTCCAGCGAAAGCATGTGCCAGGCCATGTCGGCGCAGGTGGCGGCGAGGTTCTCCCCCAGAGCGTATGCCGTCTGGAAGTTGATGCTCTTCAGCATGCGCTCCTTCAGGTCGGCAGGCATGGGTTCGCCTGTCTCGTAATGGAGGGCGTAGTGGTCGAATATCTCGGGTATGGAGGCGAACGACTCGTTGAACTGCGACGGCATCTCCACAAAGTCACGGGCCACGCTGGTGCCGCTCAGAAGGTTGTACTGGCAGTCGGAGAGGATGCCGTGGAGGGCATGTCCGAACTCATGGAACATGGTGGTCACCTCGTCCCATGTCAGCAACGAAGGTTGTCCCTCAGGCGCTTTGGCGCTGTTACACACGTTGAAGATGATGGGCAGCTGGTGGCGCTGGCGGCTCTGCTTCTGGAATCCGTCCATCCATGCTCCGCCGCGCTTGGTGGGCCGGCGGTAGTAGTCGCAGTAGAAGAGTGCCTTTGTAGAGCCGTCCTTGTCGATGACCTCAAATGCCCTCATGTCGGGGTGGTAGAGAGGAATGTCGGTGCGCTCCTTGAACGTGAGGCCATAGACACGGTTGGCGGCATAGAAGACGCCGTTTAGCAGCACGCTGTCCACATTGAAATAGGGTTTCACCTCGTCGTCGCTGACGTCGAGCAGCTGTTTCTTCATCTTGGCGGAATAGTAGAAGCGGTCGTAGGGCTGCAGCTCGAAGGCAGGCCCTTCGGTCTGGCGGGCAAAGTCCTCAATGGCTTTTGTCTCGGCCTCGGCCTTCGGCGTGTACTGGCTGATGAGGCTCTTCAGGAAAGCGTAGACGTTTTCAGGTGTCTTGGCCATTGTCTTCTCCAGCGAGTAGGCGGCATAGCAGGGATAGCCCATCAGCTTTGCCTGTTCAGCCCTCAGCTTGGCAATCTCACAGACCAGCGGGAAGGTGTTGTGCTTGTTCGTGCCGTCGGAGCGGTGGATGGATGCCTCATAGACCTGACGGCGCAGGTCGCGGTTGTCGAGACTGGCCAGCAGCGGCTGCTGCGTGGTGTTGACGATGACGATGGCGAAAGGAGCCTTCCCGCCCAGGTTCTCGGCGTCCTTGCGGCACTGGGCGATGTCGGCCTCGGTCAGTCCGGCCAGCTGCTCCTCGCTGTCCACCCACACCACGGCGTCGTTGGTGGCCTCCTGCAGCTGGTCGCCCCATTGCTGCTGCAGGTCGGCGATGCGCAGGTTGATCTCCTTCATGCGTGCCATCTTGTCCTCCGGCAGGAGGGCGCCCTTGCGCACAAATTCCTTGTAGATTTCCTCCAGCAGCTTCTGGTCTTCACCCTGCAGGGCATCGTGCTGCTGGTCGTAGACCTGACGGATGCGCTCGAAGAGCTGCTTGTTGAACATCATCTCGTTGTTCAGGTCGGTCAGCATGGGCATCACCTTCTTTTCTATCTCGCCTATTTCCGGGGTCTTGTCAGCTTCTGTCAGGGCGAAGAACACACGGCTCACCCGGTCGAGCAGCTTCCCGCTCTCCTCGTATGCCAGGATGGTGTTCTCGAAGGTGGCCGGTTCGGGATTCTCGGCTATCTGCCGTATCTCCTCTCGCGTCTGGCGGATGGCTTCCTCAAAGGCCGGCATATAGTCGGCTGTCTGTATCTTGCTGAAGTCAGGCGCGCCGAAAGGCATTTCGCTCTCTGCTGTCAGCGGGTTCTCACGCTGTGTCTGCTGGCAGGCACAAAACGGCATCATCGTTGCTGTTGCCAGGCCGATGGTCATCATTGCTTTCTCAATATTCATAGTCGAATGTTTGGATAGTGATACACGTTTATTGTAAAATCGCTTACAAAGATACGACATTATCGTGAAAAATAATAGCCTTTAACTCCCTTTAACTCCATAAACCTCTCAAACTCCTCTAAAAAGTAGTTATGCGATGGTTCGCATAGCCACTTTTCCAGAGACAGCCCAGGATGAAACCTATTTTTTCCTTGCACTACTTGTACCTATATATACCAATAAATCACCCAGTACCTAAATATACTAAAGTTCCGGAAGAAGAGCATACGCGCGCGTATGTGCGCGTTAACGCGCGAGAAAAAGGAGCTACTCGTGCTACTTTGGATTCTAATCTGCTCGTTTACAACCAGTTGTCGGTAGCACCAGTGCGTAAAAAGGCGCTACCAGAGCACTACCCTGCCGCTACCGACCGTTTGGGGTTGAATTCTCTAGAGAATTTAGGCAAATACGCACGCCGTTTGGAAAAATGCGCACGCCGTTTGAAAAAATGCGCACGCCGTTTCAGTGTTCACTATTTACTATTCACTATTCCCTCAATGTAGCTACAGGGTAGCTCCATTTTGTGGCCTGTAGCTACCGATAACATTTTGCCTTACAGTCAGATAGTCTCAAGAGTAGCTCGAGTAGCACCTTTTTATCGCGCGCATAATAAGGGATCAGTACGAAAACCCAGTTGGCTGAATGACACCACTCGTAGGGACAGATTCTCGTATTTGTCCGCACCAGGAAGAAGTTACTTTTGCTGCCGCGGACAAATACAAGAATATGTCCCTACGAGCAGCGGTTGTCTGACTCTGAATTTTATCATACGGGGTGCAACAGATTGAACACCCTGTTGCAGAAAATCATTAAAAAATTAAAAAAAACTTCGAATCGCTTGGATGTTTGGATTATTGTTTGTATCTTTGCACCGACTTTCAGAGTTCAAAGAAGCACCGCCTGCCGGCAGGCGGACACTCCGTGAGAGTCAACGACATAATAAAAGGCGTTTACTACGACGCTTTGTTCAGGACGAACTGGAACTTCGCAACCTCCAATGAAAAGTCATGAGCATTGCAGCGGTAAATGCCCCTATGATTTGATGTCGCAACTTCCGTACTACCACCTTTTTAATAATTGGGCGATGGGGGGAAAAGTGTAATCATATCCATGTGGGGTCTTTAACGTTGCTCGTTCAACTTTTCAGGGCAATGCGAAGGCCTCAGTTCGTGGGACGGGCAAGAGTGAGAGTTCCCACATCTTTTTTATGTCGCCACCAAATAGCAAACCTTCAACCTTTTAAAGGCCGAATCTGGGGACGAGGAGGCACCGAAGAAACAACATGAAAAAACTATTACTGTTTTTTAGCATCCTCCTGCTCGCCCCGCTATCAGCATCAGCACAGGAGGCGGAACCCTATGCCGTCTACACCGAAGAACAAGTGGACGGTAACACAGTGGGAACGCTCACCTTTTATTACGACAATAACAAACCGGCTGACGCCATGGGTGTGAGATCGTTATATGGGTATTTAGCCTTTCCCAAATGGAAAGAAAAGAACGTCACAAATGTGGTGTTCCACCCATCATTCGCCAATTGCAATTCCATTACTAGTACAGCGTATTGGTTTTATGGGGGACGTGAAGGAAACACCATTACATCCATCACTGGCCTTGAGTATCTAAACACGACTAATGTCACTAATATGTCGTATATGTTCTATAAATGCTCTGGCTTGACTAGCCTCGATGTGAGCAGCTTCAACACAGAGAATGTTACAAATATGGAGTGGATGTTTGGTCACTGTTCTAGCTTGACTAGCCTTGATGTTAGCAACTTTAACACCGCAAATGTCACAAAGATTAACGGTATGTTCGGCGGGTGCTCTGGCCTGACAAGCCTCGACATAAGTAACTTCAACACCGCTAAAGTTACAGATATGACAAGCATGTTCTTAATGTGCTCTGGCCTGACCAGTCTTGATTTGAACAACTTCAACACAGAGAATGTTAAAGATATGTCAAGCATGTTCTATATGTGCTCTGGCCTGACCAGTCTTGATTTGAGCAACTTCAACACAGAGAATGTTACAGTTATGTATTATATGTTCGGTTATTGCTCTGGTCTTACTACTATTTACTCTAATGACATCTGGTCGGCAACAGATAGTAGTACTGACATGTTTAGTGATTGCACCAGCCTTCAAGGGGGTGACGGCACGCCATATTCTTATTTGAATCTTACAGTTGATTTCGCACACCCCAATGCCGGCGGCTACTTCACCAAGAAGTATGAGAACTTCACTGCGGTAGACGTTGATGGCGACACCCAGTACTGGCAGACCTACTATACTGACACCCGCGACGTGGTGGCCGACGAGAACATCACAGTGTATACGGCTAAGGTGAAGGGTGATGATGTAACCATTTACGAGGTGGAAGACAACATCATCCCGCAGGGGCAGGCTGTGCTGATGCGTTCTACTATTCAGGACCCTGTGCTCTATACCGCAACAACGGCCGGTACGGGTGACTTCTCAAAGAACGACCTGCGGGGTTCGCAGCGCGAGGTGGCGGCCAACAGCTTCGCCAACGAGGGGACAGTCTATACGCTGGCCAACGGCAGCGAGGGTCTGAACTTCTACAGGTTCGCTGGTGACAATCTGAAAGCCAACAGGGCTTTCCTTGTAGTGCCGTCTGTCAACGCCCGCGTCATCAAGATGCATACAGAGGGCGAGGCCACAGGCATCAGTGAAAATAACCGTGAAACAATAACCAATAACCGCTACTACGACTTGCAGGGCCGCAGTGTGGAGCAGCCCACAAAGGGCCTCTACATCGTCAACGGCAAGAAAGTGGTAAGACGATAAAGCGTTGTCTTAGTTGTTTTAGTTGTCTTCAATTATAAAAACAGAAGAACTATGGAAAAGAGAATATACAGCGACCCCAGAACGACGGTCATCATCATGCAGCAGTGTGCCACGCTGCTCAGCGGCTCCGGCCAGGGAACCTTCCGCCTTGTGGACGAGGAGACCGACGATCAAATCTAGTCGATTATTTTATAATGCATTATAAATAATGACGAAATACTAACGATACGGGGCTTCATGGCTGCTCGATTCCCCGAGACCATGAAGTCCTGCATCGTTTTTTTGTTCGGAACAGTCAGAAAATGGTTCGCATTTTTGGTTTGTCCGCATAAAATTGTTAACTTTGCGGCCGTTATGGAAAAAACCGTCATCTATCAGATTTTCACCCGTCTCTACACCAACAGAAATGAGACGCGTAAGCCGTGGGGCACCATTGAGGAGAATGGCTGCGGCAAAATGAACGACTTCACGCCAACGGTGCTGAAGCAGATTCGAGAACTGGGCGTCAGCCATGTGTGGTACACCGGTATCATACGCCATGCCACCATGACCGACTACTCCCTTTACGGCATTCCCCGCCAGCATCCGGCCGTGGTGAAGGGCAGGGCAGGGTCGCCCTACGCCATCACCGACTACTACGATGTAGACCCCGACCTGGCCGTCCGTGTCGACCAGCGCATGGAGGAGTTCGAGCGGCTGGTAGCCCGTACCCACCGTGCCGGTCTGAAGGTCATCATCGACTTCGTGCCGAACCATGTGGCGCGCCAGTACAAGAGCATTGCCAAGCCCGACGGCGTCAGAGACCTCGGCGAGGACGATGACCCCGGGCAGGGCTTCTCGCCACAGAATAATTTCTATTATTGC
Source organism: Prevotella sp. (assembly GCA_024697405.1). Lineage (GTDB taxonomy): Bacteria > Bacteroidota > Bacteroidia > Bacteroidales > Bacteroidaceae > Prevotella. Next base: position 17,455 of record JAILFU010000211.1, on the reverse strand, counting down.
CCTGGTCAAAGCTTTACTCCATACTTTGACCTCTATCATGGTGAGAAAGAGCCCTATAAAGAACAGCCCGCCAAGGCTACTGGAAACGACTGCTTCCACAATGCGCCCGGCCAGAACGACTGGTACGAGACGGTGAAGCTGAACTATGGCGTCGACTACTATGCCGGAAGGGTAGGGCACTTCGACCCCATCCCCGACACCTGGCACAAGATGCTCCACATCCTGCTCTTCTGGGCAGCAAAAGGCGTCGACGGCTTCCGCTGCGACATGGCCGAAATGGTGCCTGCCGAATTCTGGGCATGGGCCACGGCTCAGGTGAAGGAGCAGTATCCGGGAATCGTCTTCATCGGCGAGGTCTACAATCCTGGCGACTATCGCCGATACCTGGCCTCCGGCTTCGACCTGCTCTACGACAAGGTGGGCATGTACGATGCGATGCGCGACGCGCTCTGCCACCGGCGCGATACCCATGCACTCACTTGGGCTTGGCAGCAGACCGACGACATCGGCGACCACATGCTCTACTTCCTGGAGAACCACGACGAACAGCGGCTGGCCAGCGACTTCTTTGCAGGCCAGGCCGAAAAAGGCCTCCCCGCCCTCGTGGTCAGCGTGCTCATGCGGCAGAACCCCTTCATGCTCTATGCCGGACAGGAGTGGGGCGAGCGGGGCATGGACAGCGAGGGGTTCAGCGGACGTGACGGCCGCACCACCATCTTCGACTACTGGAGCCTCTCTCAGCCCTCCCAACAGGAGGAAAGCCCCCTCACCGCCTGCTACCGGCAGGTGCTCACCATTGCCCGCCGTGAGAAGGCCGTCAGCCAGGGGACGTTCTTCGACCTCATGTATGTCAATTCCCACCTTCGCCGCCAGTATGCCTTCCTGCGCTCCTGCCAGAAGAGTGCCTCGAAGAGGCAGAAAAACAGTCTCCTGCTCGTTGTAGCCAACTTCGACGACCACTCCGCCACGGTCTCCGTCTGCATTCCTGCCCATGCCTTCAGCTACCTGGGCATCAAGGCTGGCGACTGCGAAGCCACCGACCTGCTGTCAGGCAACGTCCGCAGCCTCACGCTCCAGCCTGACCACAGCGTCAGCGTGACGCTGGCTCCCAGAGGGTCTGTCGTGCTGAGCATCTAGCTCCCTGCTGTCATCTCACTTCGTTCACCAGCTCCTTGCCGTCGTTGAAGTCGAGAATGTTCTGGAGCGTGGTGACGGCGATGTTATTCACGGCTTCACGGGTGAAGAATGCCTGGTGCGAGGTGACAATGACATTGGGCATCATCAGCAGCAAGGCCAGCTTGTCGTCGTCGATCATCTTGTCAGAGCGGTCCTCGTAGAAATAGTTGGCTTCCTCCTCATAGACGTCGAGGGCAGCCGAGCCTACCTGATGCGAGCGTAGGCCGTTGATGAGGTCGGCAGTCTTGATGAGCTTTCCCCGGCCCGTATTGATGATCATCACGCCGAACTTCATCTTCGTGATGGAGTCGCTGTTGATGATGAACTTCGTGTCCTCCGTCAGCGGACAGTGCAGCGAGATGATGTCCGACTGCTCGTAGAGCTCGTCCAGCGAGACAATCGTCACCTGATGCTCCTTGGCAAATGCCTCGTCGGGGTAGAGGTCGTAGGCCAGCACGTTCATGCCGAAGCCACGCAGGATCTTAATCAGCTCTTTTGCTATCTTTCCCATGCCGATGAGCCCCACCGTCTTGCCATACATGTCGAAGCCCAGCAGTCCGCCCAGCCTGAAGTTGCCTTCACGGGTGCGATAGACCGAGCGGTAGACCTTGCGGTTCAGGGCCAGCATCAGCGTGACGGCATACTCGGCCACTGCGTGAGGCGAATAGGCAGGCACACGCACCACACGGATACCCTTCTGCTTGGCGGCTTGAATGTCTACATTGTTGAAACCGGCACAGCGGAGGGCAATCAGCTTCACCCCGTAGCCCGCCATGCGCTCAATCACCCTTGCGTCGCATTCGGCATTGACGAATATGCACACAGCATCGGCCCCCTGGGTCAGCGATACGGTGTTCAGGCTCAGCCGCTCTTTGAAGTACTGGATGTCAAAACCGAAGTTCTGGTTCACTTTGTCGAAGGTCTCCCGATCGTAGCTCTTCGCGTCGAAAAATGCTATTCTTGTTGCCATAGTATGATATTATTTAAGTTTCGTATTCGCTCTGCCTTGGTCGCTTTGCCTAAGCAAGAACTCCTTTACCTCCTTACTCCTCAACTCCTTATTCAACTTGTTATTTGTTTATCCTAAGCACCGGAGCTATTGCGTTGCAGGGCTTCGGCAGGCTGACGATGAGCCCCTCTTCCGTCTGTCGGGCTTTCAGCTTCCCATGTCCGAGCAGCCACACGCTGCCGATGCTCTTTTTGAAGTCCTTGTTGCCCTTGGCCAGCGAACGGATGACGAGCCTGCCGTCCTCGGGCCATCCCATAGCTGTGACGTAGAGATGCCTGGCCGTCTGGTTGAAGCGTATGTCGCGCCAGTCCATGTTCGAGAATTTCCCGTCGTTAAAGCCCTGAGCGTTGATTTTGATGTCCTCCTCGGCCACGGGACCCTCGCCAAAGCGCACCCACGGCCGAGTGCCGAAGATGCTCTCGCCGTTCACCGTCATCCAAGCCTCCAAGTCGTCCAGCACCTTGGCCTCCTTCTCGTCGTAGGTGCCGTCGGCCCGCAGGGGGATGCTCAGCAGGAGGTTACCGTTCTTCGACACGATGTCCACCAACTGCTTCACCACGTTGGCGGCAGTCTTGTATTGACCGCGTTCGTAGATGCCCGTGTTATAGTGCCAGCCGCCTATGCAGTTGCACGTCTGCCACGGCTCGTCGATAATCTCGTTGGGGGCTCCGCGCTCCACGTCCCATGTCAGCGCCTTGCGCTGGTCGTCGTTGAGAATCTTTCCAAAGACCACTCCGCGCGGGTTCTTATTATAAAGATGTGTGGTGATTTTCAGCCCGCAGTCGCTCAGCGGATAGAATGGCAGCACGGTGACGTCGAAATAGATGAGGTCAGGCTGGTAGCGGTTGATGGCATCGAGCGTGCGGTCGTAGAAGTTATTCACAAACTCCTGCGACGGCGGGCAGGCTCCGTTGCCCCATCCCCACTGGCCGTGGATGGCCCCGTTGTCCCACGACCCCTTGCTCATGGGGTGGCGCTGCTGGTAGAGCATCTGCGGGTCGTATCCTTCCCACCATTTGCCCTTGCCGTCTTCCTTGGTCAGGTTGCCGTCGTAGTAGACTCCCTCCTTCGCCCCCTTCACGTCGAACCGCTGCGCGGGCTCGTACCACGTCCCGGCATGGTCGGCGTGGAAGGAGATGCCCAGCGGCAGCCCGTATTTCTTGGCGGCACGTGCCCATCCTTCGAGGATGTCTCGCTTGGGGCCGATGTTCTTCGAGTTCCACGGTTGGTATTTCGAGTCCCACAGGTCGTAGTTGTCGTGGTGGTTGCCCAGCACGAAGAAATACTGTGCGCCGCAGCGTTTGTAGCGCTCTACGAGGGCCTCCGGGTCCCACTTCTCTGCCTTGAAAAGGGGGAGTATGTCCTTGAATCCCACTTCCGAGGGATGTCCGTAGTGCTCCAGGTGCCACTGGTATTCACAAGTTCCCTCCATATACATGGAGCGTGCCATCCAGTCGCCGCTGCCCTCCACGCATTGCGGTCCCCAGTGTGCCCAAATGCCGAACTTGGCATTCCGGAACCACTCCGGCGTCTGGTGGGTCTCCAGCGACTCCCACGTGGGCTGAAACCGCCCCGTCTGCATCTGTTCGTGCTCCCCCCTTACGGGAATGCGGAATGTGTCCTGGGCTTGGGCTGCTGTCAGCGTGCAGCTCAACAATAGTGTCAGGAAAAAGGTCTTTCTCATAAACGGAATCTTGTTTTAGGTGTCATGCCTTCTATATAACTAATGATATTTTGGCGTTAGCGTAGAGACGTCACATTGTGGCATCTCTACTGACCGCTGCAAAGGTACGAAAAAGTAAGGAGTTTGGAGTGAGGAATCAGAAGTTTTCTTGCCCCTCTTTATCTTATTTAACTTAAAAAAGATGAAGAGGGACAAAAAAATACTGCCTTCTTACCGTAAAAATCTTAACTCTTTTGTACCTTTGCAGCACCCTTATTGGATGAAGGGGAAAACGACGTGTGCTATAACTATTGAGCGAGAGCCGATGGAGAGAGAAAGAAAAGTGGTGACCATCATGGTGCCCTGTTATAACGAGGAGCTGTCGCTGCCCCGTTTCTATGAAGAGACCTGCCGGGTCCTTGATGTCGCTGGCGGCTATGACTTTGAGCTGCTTTTCGTCAACGACGGCAGCCGCGATGGCACGTCGGCAGTGATGGAGCGTCTTCACGAAAGTGACAAGCGGGTGTCGTATGTAGACCTGTCGCGCAACTTCGGCAAGGAGAATGCTATGCTGGCGGGCTTCGACCATCTGGTTGGCGACTGTGTGATAATCATGGATGCTGACCTGCAGGATCCTCCAACGCTGATTCCCCAGATGCTGGCATTCTGGGAGGAGGGCTATCAGGATGTGTATGCCAAACGGGCGAGCAGGGGCAAGGAGAGCTGGCTGAGGAAGCAGCTGTCGCTGCTGTTCTACAGGATTCTTGACCAGTCTACGCGTTTTGAGGTGCTGCAGAATGTGGGTGACTTCCGCCTGCTCGACCGCAAGTGTGTGGATGCGCTGCGGCAGATGCGTGAGACGGAGCGCTACACGAAGGGCATGTTCTGTTGGATAGGCTACAGGAAGAAGGAGATAGTCTTCGACCGTGGCGACCGTGTGGCGGGAGCCAGCAACTGGTCGTTCCGCTCGCTGCTGAACCTGGCCATCGAGGGCATCACGTCGTTCACCACGGCTCCGCTCCGTCTGGCCAGCATCATGGGGTTCGTGATAGCCTTTGTGGCTTTCGGTTTTCTTCTTTTCTACTTGACGAAGACCCTGCTCTTCGGCGACCCTGTGCAGGGCTTCCCTACACTGGTGACGCTGCTGTTGTTCCTGGGCGGTGTGCAGCTGCTTTGCCTGGGCATCATGGGTGAGTATGTAGGGCGTATCTTCAACGAGACGAAGCGGCGCCCTCCCTATCTGGTTCAGGACTACAAGAGAGGCGATGGACTCGGGCGGGCTTCGTGAGGCGTTCAGGTTTGTGCTGGTGGGTCTTGCTGCCACCGCCATTCAGTATGCAGTCTATTTGCTGCTGATGAGGGTGTGCGGCATATCTGCTGCGCTGACCATAGGCTACATCGTCAGCCTGGTCTTCAATTTCCTCATGACGACCTATTTCACTTTCGGTGTACGTCCTACTCGGCGAAAGGCGGGAGGCTTTGTCTTCGCCCATCTGGTGAACTACGTGCTGCAGTTGGTATGCCTCCACTTCTTTGTGTGGACAGGCATTCCGAAGGGGCTGGCCCCCATACCCATGTATGCGGTGTGTGTGCCGGTAAACTTTTTCCTGGTAAGGTATTTTATGCGGCCTGCGGCCTAAATGATAAATGATAAATGATAGATGTGGAGTGAGGAGATGAAAACACATGATAAATGGCTCATGGCAGGACTGCTGTTGCTGGTTGGTGTTGCGTTTTACATGATGTGCGCCAGCAACCCGCTGCGGTGGGATGACCTGATGTACCAGTATGTGTGGCTCGACCACCGTGTGCCGGAGCTGCTGCATCCTGTAGACTTGGACAACCGTGTGGACAATATGGGCGAGGCGTTTCTCTCGCAATGCCACCACTATAGGGTGATGAACGGACGTTTCATCGTGCATTTCATCACCCAGTGCTTCTGCGGTTTTCTGGGCAAGGGGATGTTTAACGTGCTGAATGCGCTGGTCTATGTGTGTTTCCTGCTGCTGGGTCTGCGCTTTGCCAAGGCCGGGTCGTGGGCTCAGGGGGCGATGGTGGTGGCTGGTCTGTGGCTGCTGCTGCCGGTGCAGTGGATATTGTCGTTCGACGTGGTCTTCCCCATCAACTATCTCTGGAGTGCCACGGCCTGTCTTGCCTTCATCCTGCTTTTTCAGAAGCAGGCGGGCAGTGTGGGGGACTCTTGGCTGCATAAGAGCCTGCTGCTGCTGACGGGCATCTTCTGCGGCAGCTTCCACGAGGGCTATAGCCTGCTTGTTTCCGGTGCCTTGTTCTTCTATGCCCTCACCCACATGAAGAAGCTGAGTGCCGGCCAGTGGTGCCTGATGGTGGGTATGTGGATAGGTACGCTGACCGTCATCGGCTCGCCGGGCATCTGGAACCGGGCTGCGGGTGCATCGGCTGAGTCGTGGCAGGAGATGCTGGAGAGAAAGCTGGACATCCTGCGCTATTCGAAGCGGCTCTATCTGCTCATCATAACCTTGGCGGCAGGCTGGCTCTTCCTGGGAGGGAAGCGTATGAAGCAGTTTGTGGTGGAGAACCAGATAGCGCTGATGATTGTCGCCTTCGGATTTGCCTTCCTCTTCATGCTGCCCTATTATAGCCAGCGCATGGGCTTCCCCATGGAGCTGTTCTCCGTGTTGCTCATGCTGAAGCTGCTGCTGGGTGCCCTCCGTGACAAAGAGCGAAGCGTCGTGCCATATGCTGCCTGTGGCTTGCTCCTGCTGCTGGCAGTACATGTCGTTATGACTGTGGGCTATGCCAGGAAGGTGGGAGCAGAATACGACGCCATGATGGCAGAATACCAGGCCTCGCCCGACGGCGTGGCTCATAGGCAGGCGTTTGAAGTGCCGGGCATCTTCCGTCCGTACATCTACCGGCTGGGCGAGCCGTCGGAAGTGGGTATGATCTCGTTTACGATGAAGAAGGAGCTGAAAGTGGAATGACATGAGCATGATGAGCTGGTGCGTAGTCAAGTTGTAAATAAAAGTAGTAGAAGTATATCAAGAGGGGTTCATGAGAGAGATAAAAGATACAGGGCGCCTGGTGTGGGTTGACTGGATGAAGACGTTCGCCATATTGTCGATTGTATGGGGACACTTCTTTTCTGCTGGCCATATCTATTTATATGTGTTCAGCGTTCAGGTGTTCTGCGTCATCTCCGGCTTTCTGTACAAGAAGTCCGACAGCTGGAAGACCTGCCTGCGGAAGTGCTTCTGGCAGCTGCTGGTGCCAACCGTCATCATGAGCGTCGTGATGCACCTGGAAGCCAGTCTGCGCAGCATGGCGCAGGGTGTTCCCTACGATCTTTCCTGGCCCTGGTTCTTCAAATGGTTGTTGCTGGGCCATCGCTGGTGCATGGGGCCGTGCTGGTATTTCTATTCCCTCATCGTGATGAGGCTCATCATGCAGCTACTGCCTGAGAAGAGATGGGTCTATGCCGTCCTGTTTGCTGTGCTGTCGGCCGGAGCCATATACCTCCATGCCATTGGCTTCGAGGCTAGCAATGCCAATATCAATGTGCTGGTCTGCATGCCCTTCTTCCTGATAGGCGTGTTCCTGAAACCTTTGAAGACCGTCTTCAGCGGTCTGCATAACCGTCTGCTGGAGGCTGTGCTGTTGCTGGTGGCCGTCGCTTTGGTAGTGCTCTGCGCTGAGTATAACGGCTATGTATGGATGTACCTCAACGGATTCGGCCACAACTATGCCCTCTATATCCTGGGCGGTATGGCCGGCACTCTGATGCTCTACGTCGTGTCGCTCTGGCTCAGCCGTCTTCCCTACCGCAATATGCCGCTGACGTTGTCGAAGGGTTCCATCCTCGTCATCGGCCTGCACATCATCATCGTGCGGCGACTGGTGGAGCTGCCCGGCCGTCTGTGGGTGGAAGACCTGCTGGCTGCTGTGCTCATCATGCTCTGCTTCATCCCGCTGATACGTCTTGCGGAAATGTTCTTCCCGCTGATACTGGGCCGCCACAAGTAATCAATTATCCATCAACCAATAACAAGTTAAACTATGCGTTTTAAACCATTATTTTTCGCTATGATGACAACAGTATTGTCTTCGGCCGCATGGGCACAAAGGCAGGGGCCTCAGCTGCGTGCCGACAACATTGACGAAGTGATGAAAGCGATGACGCTGGAGGAGAAGGCCAAGCTCCTGGTGGGAGGTGCCAACAACTTCTTCAGCGAAGGAGCCGTGGTAGGCGGCGAGTCGCGGCTGGTGGCCGGAGCTGCCGGCACATCGCCCGAAATCCGTAGGCTGGGCATTCCCGCCACCGTGCTTACCGACGGCCCTGCCGGGGTGCGCATCGACCCCACACGCGAGGGTGACAGCCAGACCTACTATGCCACGGGCTTCCCCATCGGCACCTGTCTGGCATCAACATGGAACGAGGAGCTGGTGACACGTGTGGGCGAGGCCATCGGCAACGAGACGAAGGAATACCGCTGCGACGTTATCCTCGGCCCAGGCATGAACCTGCACCGTAATCCGCTCTGCGGGCGCAACTTCGAGTACTACAGCGAAGACCCGCTGCTGACGGGCAAGATTGCTGCTGCCTATATCCGTGGTGTGCAGAGTCAGGGAGTGGGTGTGTCGGCCAAGCATTTCGCCGTCAACTCGCAGGAGACCGACCGCACCAGCGTCGATGAGCGTGTGAGCCAGCGGGCTGCCCGTGAGCTCTACCTGCGCGGCTTTGAGATTGCTGTCCGCGAGAGCGACCCCTGGACCATCATGGCCTCCTACAACAAAATCAACGGCCAGTACTCCATGGGCAACCACGACCTGCTGACCAGCATCCTGCGTGAGGACTGGGGCTACAAGGGCATCGTGATGACCGACTGGATAGGCATTCGCGAGGGACTGCCCACCATCGTTGAGGTGCATGCAGGAAACGACCTGATGGAGCCGGGACAGCAGGCACAGATTGAAGAAATCGTTGAAGGCGTGAGGAGCAGCCGTCTGAGTGTCAGCGATGTAGACCGTAACGTACGTCGTATGCTGGAGTATATTGTCAAGACTCCCAGCTTCCACAAGTATCCTGCCACGAACAAGCCCGACCTGAAGGCGCATGCACAGATTACCCGCCAGACAGCCTGCGAGGGCATTGTCCTCCTGAAGAACAACGGATGCCTGCCCTGGAACGCTCCATCCTCAAACATCAACTCCCCATTCTCTGCTCCCGGTTCCATCAAGACCGTCGCCCTCTTCGGTGTGAACAGCTACGACTTCCTCTCCGGCGGCACCGGCTCGGGCTGCGTGCACACGCCCTACGTCGTAGACATGGTGGAAGGTCTGAAGAATGCGGGTATTGAGACATCGAAGACCCTGACCGACATCTACCGTAAATATATAGAATATGCTCGTGTGAAATTCCAGGCTGAGCGCCATCCCTCCAAGTGGTACCAGATGGAGCAGTTCGGCCAGCAGAAATATCCTGAGATAAGCCTCAGCCCCATCCTGGTGAACAATGAAGTGAAGGAAGCCGATGCCGCCATCGTCACCATTGGCCGTCAGGCCGGCGAGGGTGTAGACCGCGACATAGAGACCGAGTTCAACCTCATCCCCGAGGAGCGCCAGCTCATCTTCGACGTCTGCCAGGCCTTCCATGCCGCCGGCAAGCCCGTCGTCGTGGTCATCAACTCGGGCAGCGTCATCGAGACGGTGTCGTGGAGCGGCTATCCCGACGCCATCATCTGCGCCTGGCAGCCGGGCGAGGAGGGCGGCAACAGCGTGGCCGACATCCTGACGGGCAAGGTGTGCCCCTCCGGCCGGCTCACCATGACCTGGCCTGTGGCGGCCACCGACCATCCGTCGACAAAGAACTTCCCCGGCTTGACCGACTTCTACACGTTCGGGGAGCAGCGTCTCCGCCCCATGGCCAACTACGACTATACCAGCCACGAGGAGGGCATTTACGTGGGCTACCGCTATTTCGACACCTACCAGAAGCCGGTGGCATTCCCCTTCGGCTATGGGTTGTCGTACACTACGTTTGAGTACAGCAAGCCAGCTGTGAAGGTGCAGGGCGATGCCGTCACGCTCTCTGTCACGGTGAAGAATACTGGCGTGGTCAGCGGAAAAGAGGTGGCTCAGGTCTATGTCGCCGCTCCCGCTGCCAGCATGGAGAAACCCGGCCACGAGCTGAAGACCTTTGCCAAGACCCGTGAGCTGCAGCCGGGCGAGAGCCAGGTGCTGACCATGCAGCTGGCCCGCCGCGACCTGGCATCCTTCGACGAGGCCCACTCGCAGTGGCTCACCGAAGCTGGCACATACACCTTCCGCATCGGAGCCAACAGCCGCGACATCCGCTGTAGCGTCGAAGCCAAGATTGCAGAATATACAGAGAAGGTGAACAACGTGCTGGCTCCATGATACCCCCTCTCTGCCGCTTGTCTTCCGCTACAGGGAGGACAGCGTCGGGCTACGACACCTTCAAACAGCTCATATACAATCCCCCGCACCGGCACTGAGGCTGATGCGGGGGATTGCTGTTTGCTGTGGCGCAAAGCCGTTCTACTTCACCAGCACTTTCTTGCCGTTGAGGATGTAGAGTCCTTGAGCGGCTTGGCCGACACGCTGGCCCTGCAGGTTGAACAGCTGGCCGGCGGCTGCGGGTGAGGGGTGGACGGCATGGATGCGGGTGGCAGTGCCCGTCACGGCGCACTCCTGTCCCAGACCGCCCATCAGGTTGATGGCACGGATGGTCAGCGCGTCGTTGGCAGGATCGATGGTGACAGGGAAGACACCGTCGGAGGAGATGCCTGCAAACTCACCATTCTTGAAGATGGCGCATCCCTGCATGCCATTGTCCATGAGGTCGAAGCTGACGGTGCCGCTGTCGTAGCGGGCGTTGACCGACTTTGCGTCGATTTGCCTGGTACACGAGGCGGGATCCCAGTCGGTGAACATCTTGTCGTAGGCAAACTCAGCGGCCTGCTCAGCGCTGAGGATGGTCTCGAAGACGCCGCCGTGGGAGTTAATCTTGTTGCTGGCGGGAGTGATGTTGTTGCCGGCCTCGTCCGTCGTGTTGTACTCGCCGAAGAGCTTCGGGTCCTTCGAGTTCATGCCCTTCTCCGTCCAGCGGGTGGCGATGAGGGTGGCAGCGGCATGGACGTCGAGCATGGTGTTGAGGAACACGCAGACGGGCTCGTTCTGCCAGGTGCGCCCTAAGTTCCAGTTGCCCTTCCCTTCGGCCAGGTCCACCACCTTGCAGCCGTCGAAGACGTAGCCGAACTGTGTGTTGGTGGTGGGAGCGGTGATGGTGCGGCCGCCCTTTCCGTCGCGTGCACGCGGCTCCAGCGAGAGGGTGGTGTTCTGGAAGCGGATGTCGCCGCCGCCGCAGATGAAGTCCACGGTGCCGTGTATGTCGCAGTCCTCCCAGTAGGCCTGCTGACGGCTGTTCGAGCTGTAGTAGGTGTCCTGACAGGAGAGCATGCGCACGTTCTTGCCGATGGTGCGTGTGCCGGCATCCTGCAATACGGCAGCACGTCCGGCCGAGCCAGCGTTGTAGTAGTCGAGGGCGTTCTTCAGCGTGAGGTCCTGCAGGTAGAGGTTCGAGCCGCTGTTCTGCAGCATGTCGGCGCTGCCCAGTCCCTCGATGCTCTTGTCGGGCTTGGTGGTGATGATGGTCTTGTCCATCGACTGTCCGATGATGGAGATGTTGTGCCCGCTGACGGCCGTCTTCACCGTCTGGCGCAGGTCGTAGGTGCCGTCGGGCAGGAAGATGAACGCCCGCTCGGCATCCTTGCTGGCGTTCTTGCCGTTCACCACGTCGAGCACGTCGATGAAGCTGCCGGCATCGCCAGCTTTCACGAAGTACCAGTTGCCCTGGCTCTCGTAGTTCACCTCGGCGGTGTTCACAATCTTCACGCCGTGGAGGTACATCTCGCCCTCGGTATTCAAGTTGAGGGTGATGGTGCCGCCCAGGCCCTCGTAGTTGAAGGCCACGACCTCGCCGTCGGTGCCCTCGGTGTTCATGCCGGGCAGGGTGCCCAGCTCATTGCCCTCGGCGTCGGTGATGACGATGTCGGCGGCATTGCCGTAGCGGCAGAGCGTGACGGAGACGGTAGCCTTCGGGCCTACGAGCAGGTCAATCTTGTTGTCCTTGTGGAAGGCCCAGCCGTGCTGGCCGTCGTGGTAGTAGAATCCCTCGCCCCTGGGGTTGAAAGCCTCGTGGTCCTCGGCATAGAAGATGGGGCTGGTGAGGTCGAAGGTGTACTTCTTGTGGGTGCTCACGGTCTCTATCTCCGTGCAGTAGCCATAGAGGTTGAGGTCGCTGGTGACGATGTCGTCCACGGTGTACTTGCGGCCTCCGTCGCTGCGCTCAAACCAGCCGCGCATGCGGTAGCCCTTAGGGACGCCATAGTTCGACATGACGTCGCCCCGGAAGCTGCCGATGGGCGAGTCCTTCTCCACCTGCTGGGTGGTGATGACGGTCTGCCCGTCCTCAGGACTGATGTAGTAGAGGGTGAAGTCGGGCTTCTGCACGACGTTCAGCACATAGTTCACGGAGGTGCCCTCGCCAGTCAGGGGGATGGTGACGGTGCAGCGTGTAGAGTCGCCCTCGTAGGTGATGGTGCCCAGCTCCCCGGTGAGGGGCGTGGCCGTAATGGGATTCTCGGCGCTGACCATCGCCACCTTCTTCGACAGCTCGAAGTCGGCCTCGTAGGCATCGTCGAAGATTTCGGCAGCTGTATATTCCTGTCCGTTGACGGTCAGCGTGGCCAGCACGGGCACGTCCTTCTCCGTGCCGTTGAGGACACCCTCTATGACGATGTCGGAGAAGCCTATCTGCTTACCCCCCTGCAGGTGGTAGAGGTTGATGAGCAGCCCGCAGGTGCCCTCGCCGGGCGTGGCGCCCTCGATGTCGTATGACAGGCTGCTGATGGGTTCCGCTTCATTGTCGCGATGGGGTTTCACCCCCATCTCCAGCAGGACGGTCGTCTTGTCGGCGTTCTGCCAGGAGATGTCAATCAGACCGTTGTCCGTGCCGTAGCGGGTGGTGTTGAGCTTCACCTTGGTGGGGGTGAAGGTGAAGCCGAAGCCCGGCTGGATGAGGAATCGGATGGCGTTGCTCTCGTCGGCAGCGGTGCCGCCGGAAGGCTCGTTCTGCTGGGAGAGCGGCTCTATGCGTGTCTGGCCGAAGCCCTTGTTGTCGTGGTCCTTGATGAAGAGGTTGCTGCCAATGGTCACCTTGCTGGTGATGAAATAGTCTGTGGCATCGCCGAAGTCGGCCTTCTGCCCCTCGGTGCCCAGGTTGAAGGCGAAGGTGGCGGTGGCAGGCTCGTCGGTGAGCGTCACTTTCTCTTTCGGTGCTTTCTGAAGGACAGAGAGCGAGAGGAAGTAGTTGTTGTCGTTGGTAGAGGTGATGGCCACAAAGCCTGCCTGGGCGTCGAGGGCCGAAGCCTTGTACTCGGTGACGGGATTGTCCTGCGTGTTCGTCACCTCGCCACCGTTGCCTATGGTGTAGTAGGAGTAGCCGGGATAGCCTTTCACCGTGACGATGTCGCCGGCGCTGTTCACGGGAATCTTGAACACGGCACCCTTGCGCACCTGGATGTTGTTGCCGTTGTTGCGGAAGGAGGCGCCGTTGGCCTCGACGGTCATTAGCACGCCGTTGTCCTCAATGGCTTTCACGGTGCCCGGCTCTGTCGTGCCAGAGAGGGCCATCGTCTCGTCCATCACACCAGCGTTGGCATAGTCCCAAGTGGCCGCGATGTCTTCGGCCTTTGTCATGGCACTACACAGTAGAACAAAGCACAGGGCGCTCATTCTGAGAAAATGTCTTTTCATAAGCAGTATTTAATTTACTATTTGACAATCTTGTTTATTTACAATTTGACAATGTACAATTTACAATTTATTATTTAATTTGATTATTTTGCTATTTGAAATTGGGCTGGCGCATCAGCTGTTAACTCCCAACTCCTTACTCCTCCGCTCGACCTTGGTCGCTTGCCTAAGCAAGAACTCCTTACCATATCATCTCGTAATCTTAGAGGTAACAATCCGCCCGTCGGCCAGATACTCCACTCGGATGCACAGTCCTTGCCGAGGGGCTTGGATAGGGCGGCCGTCCAGGTCGAAATACTCCGTCTTGTTGATGGCCGAAGTGCGCACGTTGCCTATGCCGCTCGTCTTCTGGCAGCTGGGGTAGTAGTCGTCCAGCGTCGATTCGGCGTCGGCATTCCCCGCTTTCATGATGTCTTCCACGATGGAGCTGAGATAGACCTCCAGATTGGAGTACCAGCCTTTCTCCGTGTCAAGGGTGCAGGCATTGGCATCGCTGGCGTCGGCGGGGTTCAGCCCGTTGGCCGTCTCCCACTCGTCGGGCATGCCGTCCTGGTCGGTGTCAAATCCCTCCGGGCGGCTGCCTGTTCCAAACGTAGCTTCGGTATAGCCGTTCACATCTGCCACCACGTCGATGCGGCCCTTCTTCTTCGTGACAGACCCCGCATAGGTGGCGGTGCCGTCCCTGGCCTCCTGGAAATAGCGGGCGTCGACCTCGTCGACGTGCAGGGAAGCGCCAGCATAGGCGAGCACCTTCTCGTAAGCCATAGCGGCACTGTGGGTGGTCACTTCGCCGGCAGCGACGGGGTTGTCCAGCCTGATCCTCACGCAGTCCACGCCCTTGCTGTTCTTCACGTATGTCACCGTGTCGCCATAGTAGTGGAGCGAGTCGAGCGTGTATTTCTCGTTGCCGATGGTCTGCACGCCCGTGTCGTAGGTCACGCCGTTCCAGTCCTTGTTGGCGGTGGCATCCACCTGATTGCCGCTGATGTAGTAGCGGCTGGTCATGTCCCAATACTCCTTGTTGTCCTTCGAAGAGGTGTTGTTGGCTATCGAGACCGTCGTCACCCTGCTGGTAGAGGCAGAGGGGCCGGTCTTGTAGAAGTTGTTGACCATGTTGACATAGCCGCCGCCGGGGCCGCCGTAGCAGCCGTTGCCGCAGTTGTAGACCACGCAGCAGCGGAAGTCCACGTTCTCTGCCTGGACGGCATTCTCCCACCGATACTCGTCGTAGAGCATGTTGTTCTTATAGCCCGTCCAGTTGTAGCGGGCACCGTTGAAGCGGGGCGAGCGGTTGTTCACGTGGGCTATGAGGTTGTGGTGGAAGGAGGCCAGCTTGCCGCCCCAGATGCCGCCGTAGCCGTGGGCGCCCTTGCCGTGGCCCGCGTTGTTCAGGCTTTCGCCCAGCGTGCACCATTGCATGGTGAAGTTGTTGTTGTCGTAGAACGATGCCACCTCGTCGATGCTCCACGAGAACGAGCAGTGGTCGAGGATCATGCCTGTCTTCTGGCGCTGCCACAGGGCGTCGGCACCGTCGTTGATGTCTTTCTCCTGCCCCCGGCGGATGCGGATGAAGCGGATGATGTTGTTCGCACCCGGGCGCACCGTCCTGTAGCGGAGGGTGATGCCGGGGTAGGGGGCCGTCTGCCCCGCAATGGTGATGTTGTCCTTGATGGTAAGGTCGGAGCTGAGGGCTATCACCCCCGCCACGTCGAAGACCACAACGCGGTTCGGCTTGCTCACGGCGTCGCGCAGCGAGCCCTTGCCGGAGTCGCTGAGCGTGGTGACGTGATACACCTCGCCGCCGCGTCCGCCAGAAATATAGCGCCCGTGGCCCTCGGCGCCAGGGAAGGCGGGAGTCTGCGCAGCTGCGCTTCCAAACCATAATTGGGAAATGACAATCGATAGAAACAGTAGTCTGCGTTTCATGTTGAAATAGTGTTATTAGTTTGTTTTCGACTGCAAAAGTAAGCATTTTATTTCAGAACGGCAAGAGAAGTGTGCAAAAAATTTAGAAAATGAGAAAATGAGAAAATGAGAAATTCCCTGCCGGACGCGCTTTCGACAGGGAATTTCTCATTTTCACATTGTCTTCATTTCTCATTTTCAAAAGCTGAACGGCCTTTTTTCAGACAAACGGCAAAAAAGAAGGAAATAGTAATGTAGCAAATGCAACCAATGAACGCAGAGGCGCAAATAGGGTGTTTTTTTTTGTCGATTTTGTAGATTTTGTTACTTCCCCCGAAAATACTGGGGTTTCGAGCGATTTTACACCCTAAAACACACCTAAAATACACCTAGGTATATTTTGCACACTTGCCGCAGGAGTGTGCAAAAAATTTAGAAAATGAGAAAATGAGAAAATGAGAAATTCCCTGCCGGACGCGCTTTCGACAGGGATTGAGAAAATGAGAAAATGAGAAAATGAGAAAATGAGAAATTCCTCGTCGAAAAGCGCGTCCGGCAGAGAATTTCTCATTTTCACATTGTCTTCATTTCTCATTTTCAAAAGCTGATGGGGCCGTGCCCCATGCAGCTTGTAGTCGTGAGGGCGGTGATGGCGGCGGTCAGCATCGCGACGATGACCTCAACGGCCTTTCGCTTGATGAGCGCCCAAGCCTTCTCGCCCAGTTTGTCAAAGAACTTCATGATAAAACTTTTTATAACTGAGAATTGAGAACTGAGAATTGAGAGGTATGATTAGCTTTGCTCGCGGATTCCTCCCCCTTTCGGGGGGACAAGAGGGGGGGCCTTCCTCCCCCCTTCGGGGGGATTAGAGGGGGCTTACTCGCCTCCGGCGAGATACTTGCCCTTCTCGTTAGAGAGGACAGCTTCGCCGCTGATAATCTTCTGAGCCAGGTCGGTGAAGCCCAGCAGGCCCTCGGCAGTGAGCTTGGCCTGACGAATCTCGCCAGTAGCCTTGCAGAGCAGACGAATGTTCTTGATGTGCTTGCCAATCTCGAAGTGAGCAGCGTCGGCGCTCGACTTGCTGGTCACCTGAGCGGAGAAGATGCCGAGGTCGCCCAGCTTCACGGGCTGTCCGAGCAGTATCAGCTCCTTGATGCAGGCCACCATGTCGGTGAGGATGCCCTTGATGACTCCCTGAGAATAGGGAGTGTTGTGATCGCTCATGTGCTTAGCCAGCTCGGCGACTCCGATGGGGTCAGCGTTCTTCACGCGTCCGTAGACACGCCCGAACTGAGCAGAGTTCTGGTTCTTGTTCTTGTAAAGGTTAATGTACAGCATAACAATTCAGTTTACGGGTTAATTACTAAGGTTAATTTCTCTCTTGTTCTTCATTTGGCTCTCCGGAATAGCCCCCTGAATCACGTTACAAAGGTACGAAAATTATTCGAAACGCACCTTTGAATTTAACGTTCGTTAACTCATAAGGCAGCAGTTTTCTTGCGGATGAAAAGACCCTACGTTTTATCCGCAGGTCGTACCGACCTACGGCTACTGAGAGGCGACCCCAGGGATCTTCTCCGGCGGTAGCCGCTCCCCTCCCCTTAAGGGGAGGGGAGCGCCATCCGGCTTCTAAAAGAGCAGTTGGCCAAGGAATCTTCTCCGGCGGCAGCCGCTCCCCTCCCATCAAGGGGAGGGGCAGGGGTGGGGTCTCTAACTTTTTCCGCGAGAGTACACAGACGATAAGTGATTCGCTGAGAGAAGAACATACGATAAGTGATTCGCTGAGGAAGTTACAGACCCCACCCCTACCCCTCCCCTTGAGGGGAGGGGAGTGCCATCCGGAGAAGTTTAGGCAATGAGTCTGTAGCTGTCAAAATGGCGTGCGC
>JAILFU010000150.1 GCA_024697405.1 Prevotella sp. | reverse complement strand
TCCTCAACGAATCTCTTATCGTCTGTTCTTCTCGGCGGAAAAAGTTACAGACCCCACCCCTACCCCTCCCCGTAAGGGCAGGGTTCAAGAGGGGAGTGCCATCCGGCTTGCTCTCCGGCGGCATGCAGAAAAGTAATTCCTAGGTCAACTGCTATATTGTTGCCTAAACTTAACAGTCTGTTCTTCATAACTTCTAATTTCTAATTCTTAATTCAAGTTTCGCAAGCTCAACTTGCAAGTAGTAAATACTCAACTTGCGAAAGATGAGTTGCATCGATTATTCTGTAGGTTTGATGAGCACCCCGTAGACGTAGCCTCCCAGCGCCGCCAGGAGGATAATCAGGATGGGCGACACCCCCAGCAGCCAGATGGCCAGCGCACTTGTGACGGGAATCCAGCAGGTGGCCCACGATATGCGGGCGCTCCTGGCGAGGTTGAACGTGGGGACGGCTATCAGCGCCACCACAGCGGGACGGATGCCCCTGAAGACAGAGGCTACCACAGGATTGTCCTGGAAGCGGTGGAAAAACATGGCAATGAGCAGGATGATGAGGAACGACGGCAGACAGGTGCCCAGACAAGTGACGATGGCTCCCCACACCTTCCGCAGCTTGTAGCCTATGAAGATGCTGATGTTGGCAGCGAAGACCCCCGGACAGCTCTGCGCTATGGCGATGAGGTCGAGAAACTCCTCCTTGCTCACCCATTTGTGCTTGTCAACCACCTCTGCCTCAATGACAGGTATCATGGCATATCCGCCGCCAAGGGTGAACAGGCCAATCTTGAAGAAGGTCTTAAAGAGCAGCCCTCCCCCTTTCCCTTCTCCGTGAGGGAGGGAGACGGCTGCTGGTGAGGGTTTGTTGTCATCCATTGTCAACGAGCTGTTTGAGGTGTCTGCCCACATGCGCCCCCTAAGTTCTTGGACGGGCCAAGCGGCAAGGCAGTCTTCTCTTCCACCCACTTTCGGGCGTTCACGAATGCTTCTATCCACGGTGTCACCTCGTCCGTGCGTCGCTCCTGCGGATACCAAGCGCACTGCCAGGGGAAGAAGGCGCGCTCCAGATGTGGCATCATGCAGAGATGGCGTCCGTCGGCCGAGCAGATGCCGGCCACGTCGTAATCCGAGCCGTTGGGGTTGGCAGGATAGCCGTGGTAGCTGTACTTCGCCACCACATGATAGTGGCTCTCTGCTTCCGGCAGCGAGAACTTTCCCTCGCCGTGGGCCACCCAGATGCCCAGCTTGCTCCCGCCGAGGGTTCCAAACATCACGCTCTTGTTCTGAGGAATGTCGAGTGTGAGGAAGCCACCCTCAAACTTATGCGAGTCGTTGTGCAGCGTCTTCATCCTCGACTGAGAACCGAGCGTTCCCCGTTCTCCGTTCTCCGTCAGTCCCAGTTCCACCATGAGCTGGCAGCCGTTGCAGATGCCCAGCGAGAGGGTGTCTTCACGGGCATAGAATCGGTCGAGGGCCTCCTTGGCCTTGGGGTTGAAGAGGAAGGCGCCGGCCCATCCCTTGGCCGAGCCCAGCACGTCGCTGTTGGAGAATCCGCCACAGAAGACGATGAGGTTCACCTCGTCCAGCGTCTCCCGTCCAGTAATCAGGTCGGTCATCATCACGTCTTTCACCTCAAATCCAGCCAGATAGAGCATATAGGCCATTTCCCGCTCGCCGTTGGTGCCCTTCTCACGGATAATGGCGGCCTTGGGCGTTGCGCTGGTGGCAATGTCGTCGCCGCAAGCCGGACGGCGGGGGTTGAGACCATATTGTGAAAGCTTGCCGGTGAAGGTCTTTGGGAACTTCATCTCCAGCGGCTGATGCTTGTAGTTCTCGTAGCGCTCCAGGGCCTTGCCGTTGAAGCTCTGCTTGCGGTCGAGCAAGTAGGACGTCCTGTACCACACGTCGCGCAGATGGTCGATGTCAAACACCAGTCCGGCCTCCTTTTCTTCGGCACCGTCGGCACTTAGCGGCCATACCACCTCGATGGTGCGGCTGTCTTCCACGGGGTAGCCTATCTTTGCAAAGCCTACACCCCGTTCCTCCATGAACTTGCGGAATTCCAGCTTGTGCTCGTCGCTCACCTCGATGACCACGCCCGGGTTCTCGGCAAAGAGTGCCTTCACCACGTCGCCGTCGGCGCAGAGGTCGTGCAGGTTGATGTGCAGGCCGCCCTTGGTGTTGGCGAAGCACATCTCCAGCAACGTCGTGACGAGGCCGCCGGCCGAGATGTCGTGCCCGGCCATGACCCATCCCTTCTCTATAAGCTCCTGGATGGCATTGAAGGCATCGGCGAAATATTCGGGGTTTTCCACCGTGGGCACGTCGTCGCCCACCTTACCCAGACTCTGTGCGAAGGCCGAGCCGCCCAGGCGCTGCTCGCAGAACGAGAAGTCTACATGGTAGACCGACGCCCGCTTGTCGTTCACCATCACGGGCGACACCACCTTTCGTATGTCGCTCACCTCTCCGCCTGCCGACACGATGACCGTTCCCGGCGAGATAATCTTCTCGCCATTGGGATACTGCTGCGACAGCGATAGCGAGTCTTTACCCGTTGGCACGTTGATATGAAGACTGCAGCAGAAGTCGCTCAGCGCCTTCACGGCCTGATACAGCCGTGCGTCCTCACCCTCCTGCGAGCGGCAGGGCCACATCCAGTTGGCCGAGAGGCTGACCGACGTCAGACCCTCTGTCAGCGGAGCCCACACGATGTTGGTCAGCGCCTCAGCCACCGAGAGCACGCTGCCTGCAGCGGGGTTGGCCAGGCCGGCCTGCGGGGCGTGTCCCAGTGCGGTGGCAATGCCTTTCCGTCCGCGATAGTCGAGCGCCACCACGCCACAGTCGCTCAGCGGCAGCTGCAGCTCGCCCTGGCACTGCTGACGGGCAATCTTTCCCGTCACCGAGCGGTCCACCTTGTTCGTCAGCCAGTCCTTGCAGGCCACAGCCTCCAGCTGCAGCACACGCTCCAGATACTCGGTTAGTTGAGAACTCACCGCTAGATGATAAGCCACCGGCTCATAGTGTCGCTCCACGGTATTGTCGCGCATCACCGTCTTCGGCGAGTGGCCGAACATCTGTGCCACGTCAAGGTCGAAAGGCTTCACCCCGTCGCCCTGACGGAAGGAGAAGTGTGCGTCGCCCGTCGTCTCACCTACCACATAGAGCGGCGCCCGCTCGCGCTCTGCTATCTGGCGCACATGGTCGATGTGCTTCTCGTCGATGAGCAGCCCCATACGCTCCTGGCTCTCGTTGGCAATAATCTCCTTCGACGAGAGTGTCGGGTCGCCAATGGGCAGCTTCGTCATGTCAATCTCTCCGCCACATTCTTCCACCAGCTCGGAGAGACAGTTCAGGTGGCCGGCTGAGCCGTGGTCGTGTATAGACACCACAGGATTCACGTCTTCCTCGCACAGCGCACGCACCATGTTGTAGGCGCGCTTCTGCATCTCGGGGTTGGCACGCTGCACGGCGTTCAGCTCGATGCCGCTGCTGTAGCGGCCCGTGTCTACCGACGACACGCTGCCGCCGCCCAGACCGATGCGGTAGTTGTCGCCACCTACCACCACCACCTTGTTGCCCTTCTGAGGCTCTTTCTTCAGACAGTCGCGCTTGGTGCCGTAGCCCACGCCGCCGGCCAGCATGATGACCTTGTCGTAGGCGTACTTCGTGCCCTCTCCTTCCTGGTGCTCGAAGGTCAGCACAGAGCCGCAGATGAGCGGCTGGCCAAACTTGTTTCCGAAGTCCGAGGCGCCGTTCGATGCCTTGATGAGTATCTGCTCGGGAGTCTGGTAGAGCCACTCTCGAACGGGCAGGATGTTCTCCCAGTCCCTTTTTAGTTGAGAACTGAGAACTGAGAATTGAGAGGCTGCTCCCGCAGTGGCTTCTGGCGCGGCAGCAAACGTTAAACGCTCAGTTTTCTGTTCTTCGTTCTCAGTCATCCTCGGATATGCCGTCATGTACACCGCTGTGCCGGCAATAGGCCATGAGCCAGTGCCGCCGCCCATGCGGTCGCGAATCTCGCCGCCCGTGCCCGTGGCAGCTCCGTTGAAGGGTTCCACGGTGGTGGGGAAATTGTGGGTCTCGGCTTTCAGTGAGATCACGCTCTCAATGTCTTTCACCCGGAACCAGTCGCTGGTCGACTGGTCCTTCGGGGCGAACTGCTCCACAACGGGGCCTTGGGCAAAGGCCACATTATCTTTATATGCTGAGAGAATGCCGTTAGGGTTCTCCTGGGTGGTCTTCTTAATCATCTGGAAGAGCGAGCTCTCCATCTCCTTGCCGTCGATGATGAACGTGCCGCCGAAGATCTTATGCCGGCAGTGCTCGGAGTTTATCTGCGCGAAGCCGAAAATCTCCGAGTCCGTCAGCGGACGGCCGTTCTGCTTCTCCAGTCCGTGCAGATAGCTTATCTCCTCGGGCGACAGAGCCAGTCCCTCCTGCTCGTTATATTCCTCCAGGTTCTCCACATACTTGATAGGCTCCGGCTTGATGTCGACGGTAAAGATGCCCTGGTCAAGTCCCTTGTACATGCGTTGCAGCATAGGGTCATAGTCGGCCTGCTCATTCTCTACCGGGAAATACTCCTCCATGCGGCAGATGCCCTCCATAGCCATATTCTGGGTAATCTCCACGGCGTTGGTAGACCACGGGGTCACCATCTCACGTCGCGGGCCAATGAACCAGCCCTCCAGCGTTTCTGCGCAGAGCAGCTCGGCTCCGCCGTAGAGCCAGTCTAGTTTCTTCACTTCGTCGTCGGTGAGCCGGTGGTTAGCCTGCGTGGCTATCACGCTCCCTGCAGGGGTCTTGAAAAAAAAGATTGTCATCATGAATGCCTTGTGTTTTAAAAATTTCTGCAAAGGTACAATAAAAAAGCTGAGTAGACGCCAAGGAACATGAAAAAACACTGCCCTTTTAGCATTTTTTCGCATACCCTTTGGCGGATTACAGTCTTTTCTTATTACCTTTGCACGCGGCGGAAATCATTAAATCAGAAAAACGACGATGACTGTAGAAGAAGTGTTCGGCTTGCGTAACCAAGGGCGCAAAGAGGAAGCCTACGAGGCGGCAAGGCAGATCTATGCCGTCGACAAGGGACCTTATGCTTCGGCTGCAATGTTCTGGACAGCGGTCGACATGCTGAAATTGCGGGTGAGTGAGGACAGAATGGAGGAGGCCAGGAAGATGATGATGGCTTTGGAACGGCTGATGGAGAATCAGAAAGACAAAAAAGGATGGATGCATGAAGCCATGAAGAATTGCCGGCATTTAATGGAGAGAAAAGAAACACATAGTACCCGCAGGGACGATGGCCCTGAGCATCTACAGACAGGGGCATGGGGCGAGGAGCTGGCGGTGGCCTATCTGCTTGAGAAGGGCTATGTCGTTCTGGAGCGCGACTGGCATTCTTCTCATCGTGACATCGACATCATTGCCCAAAAAGACGAATGGATAGTTTTCGTGGAGGTGAAAACCCGCAGCAACCGTAACTTCAGCGACCCTTTGGATGCTATTGACTACCAGAAACAGCGGAATCTGAGCCGTGCCATAAACCACTAC
>JAILFU010000149.1 GCA_024697405.1 Prevotella sp. | reverse complement strand
AGCCTTGTCTGTCTTGTCGTAGTCGCTGCTAAGCTTGAACAGGTCACGCACCTTTTGATAGAATCGCTTCTCTGATGCACGAATATCACGGATGCGAGACAATAATTCATCGAAGTAGTCGGGACGACCATCTGGATTCTTCAGTCGTTCATCATCCATCGTGAATCCTTTCACAAGATATTCTGTCAGATGCTCCGTTGCCCACTGCCGGAACTGAGTACCTCGCAATCCCCGAACACGATAACCTACCGCAATGATCATCTCCAAAGAGTAGAAAACAACGTTGTAGTTCTTGCCGTCAGCGGCAGTAGTCAAGTGTTCTTTGACAACTGATTTTTCTTTTAACTCTTTCTCTTTCAGAATGTTAATGATGTGATAACTGATGGCTTGCTTCGAGGTGGCAAAAAGTTCTGCCATCTGTTGCTGGCTCAGCCAAATCTTGCCGTCCTTGGCATATAGGGCCACCGATGCACGTCCATCAGGAGTACGATATATTATGATATTTTGTTGTTCGTCCATACCTTAAATCATATAATTCAAGTTTCGCTAGTTCTATTTTACCACCGATTACACCGATTTCACAGATTTTGCTGCGCTTCACAGATTTCATCTTCATTTCACTGATTACCTGCACCGCACGGGGAGTCTGTGTCATCCCAAATAGCATCGCGGCTCGTCCGCTAAAACGGAAAGACAATCCTTTAAATCTGTGCTGTCTGTGGTCGTCTTCATACTTCAGAAAGTTGAGTATTTCTATTCTCCTCTTGTGTTAGCGTGGTGTCCGTCTGGGCCAATCTCCCGTCCTGCGATGTTGGGGTCCGTGGGGTTGGGGTTGAACGTGTTGGGCTGGCTTTGCGACGGCTGCTCGCAGAGGTTCATCGTGCCGAGGTTCTCCGTGGGGTGGTAGACGGCGCAGCCCAGCAGGATGAACGCACGGTCGAAGCCGAAGAGCGGCGCATCGCCCCAGTTGGAGAAGAAGCGGCAGTCCTCAAACACGGTGCCTGTGCATCCGTGGCTCTCTATGAGCGTGAACTCGCCGTTGTTGAAGAATTCGCAGTGCGTGCTGTGCACAGCCTCGCAGTCGCGCAGCTGCATGATGCCGTAGGTGCAGTCGTGGATGTTGCTCGAGTAGAGCGAGAAGCTGTTCGTCCCCTCCAGGTCGAGGCCGTAGGTGCCGCAGCCGTAGAGGTCGCAGTCGGTGACCACGTTTCTCCATCCGCGCTTCACGCCGATGACGCCGCCCTCGCAGTACCCGCCTTCCGTGTGTCCGATGGTGAGGTTGCTCACCGTGCATTGCCGGCAGTCCACGAAGTTCAGGCAGAAGGCGTAGCGGGGTTCCACTACGAGGCGCGCGTTCTGCTCACCCTCTATCACCAGCTGCTTCATGTTCACGAGTGTCAGCTGCCGTCCGTCGAACACCTCCTCGCTGACCACCGCCTCCCGTCCGTCGCCGATGCCGTTAGAGGCGTCGGGCATCCACATCTTGTAGCGTGTGCGGAAGCGGCTTTCGTCGTTCAGCACCGGCGTGAGGTCTATTTCCGTGTCTTTGGCCACGAGCACGTTGCGGTTCGAGCCAAGGGCGTTGAGAAACTGCTCGGCGGTGCTGACGCGGATGTAGTCGTCGTCCTTATACCTCACCGTCTCGCCGAAGCTGCCCGTGGGAGCCGACGTCTGCACGTTGCCTGCCGGTCGCCCGGGCTGCTCCTGGTCGAACGTTCTCCCGTTCCACTTCATCAGTATCTGCACTTCCCCCTGCGGAGCGTGGATGGTGGCCATGATGTCCTTGCCGGCCTGCGGCAGCGCGTAGGTCACCTCTGGCCTCACGTCGATGCGGGCGCCGAGGTCCGAGCTGAACGTTTGCACCATCCGCTTCGTCCCGCTGTCGTAGGTATAGAACTTCAGCCCCGTGAACGGTGCCGTCGCGGGCTTCCCCTGCTCTATGTGGCCCCGGTTCACGGCCAGCAGCTTGTGGACGTTGTCCTTGCAGTTCCAGAAGCACATCTCCGTGTAGCTGTACGTCGTGGCCGTATAGCGCTTGTCATATCTGATGAACCCGTTCTTCACGTCCACCGTAAAGGCGGCACCGTTGCTCAGCGCCTTGCCCTGCTGGTGGCATTCCCAGTCTTCCCTGATGCCCTTGATCATCTCCTCGTCATCCTCTTGCGAGAGATAGGCCGCTGCGAAGTCGCTGATCGCAGGCTTCGCGCCCTTGTAGTTCACGCGGATTCCCTGTGCCCCCGCTGCCAGGCCTGTCAGCAGGGTGATGGCCAAAAGAATAGTCTTTTTCATCGTCTTGTCAAGTTCTGTTTTTCTACGCTTCGTTGAGCCGCTCCACGCACTCCCTCAGGCTCTCCTCCCAGTAGGGAATCTCCAGGCCGTAGGTCTGCTTTATCTTCGTCTTGTCCAGCACGGAGTAGTGAGGACGGGCCGCCGGCGTGGGGTATTCGGCTGTGTGGATGGGGCGCACGTGGCAGGTGGTGATGCCCGCGAGGCGGTGGATGGCCTTCGTGAAGTCATACCACGAGCAGACACCCTCGTTGCTGAAATGATAGATGCCGGGGACGATGCCTTGGCGGATGGCGGCGAAGATGGCCCGGGCCAGGTCGCGGGCGTAAGTCGGCGTGCCCGTCTGGTCGACGACGACGCCCAGCTCCGTCCGCTCCCTGCCCAGCCGCAGCATCGTCTTCACGAAGTTGTTGCCGAAGGTGGAGTAGAGCCATGCCGTGCGGACAATCATCGAGCGCTCGCAGTGCGCCTGCACGTTCAGCTCGCCCACGAGCTTCGTCTTCCCGTAGACGCTGTTCGGACAGGTGTCCTCGTCCTCCGTGTAGGGCGTGTGGCCCGTGCCGTCGAAGACGTAGTCCGTCGATATCTGTATCATCCATCCTCCCCTCCGCCCTATGGCATGCGCCAGGTAGGCTGGTGCCTCGGCATTCAGGCGCTGGCACAGCTCCTCGTTGCTCTCCGCCTTGTCCACGGCCGTATAGGCGGCACAGTTCACGATGCCGTCTATCTCGTGACCCTCCACGAACGCCTCCACGGCGTCCTGGTCGGTGATGTCCAGCTCCTGCACGTCGGTATTATAATAGTTGTGCTGCCGGTGCTCCCGCTCCAGCAGCTGAATCTCGTTGCCCAGTTGGCCGTTACAGCCCGTTATGAGTATGTTCATCTTCTTTCTTCCTTATGGGGTGGTGAAGAGGGGTTCCTCTTTGTCTTTCTTGTAATAGTCGGAGAGCATGCCCAGAAAATTCGATATCTCCTTTACTGCATGCTGGGTGTTCGGAGTCACCTCCTTCTTCTGCAGGCGGAGCATCATCACGCCGTAGAGAAGGTTCAGGCAGGTCTCTATCTCGCCCTCCTCCTTGTTGGCCCCACGGCTCCGCAGCTCCACGATGAACGGCAGCACCTTGTAGTACGCCGTGTTGTAGAACGGAAACTTCGGCGACGCCAGCAGCTGGAGGTGCAGCTCCGTCAGCAGCTGCAGCGTCACGCGGTTGATTTGCAGGTGCCCCTTCTCGCGGCATCCCTCCTCGTTCATCATCCGTATGAGGTTGCCATACCAGTCTACGACCTCCTCCCGCTGCTCCTCGCTGTAGTCAAACTGCGCCACGTATTCCCTCCGTATGCGCGACAGCTGACAGCCGAACGCCCTGATCACGTCTTCCACCTGCCACATGTAGAGCAGGTACTCCGCGATGTTCGTCTTGCGTAACTCTTGAGAAATAAACATTAGAATATGCGATAGATGTTAGTAACCGTTCCCAGCAGGATAATCACGCTCACCATGATGACGATGGCTCCTATAATCTGGTTGATGAGCCGGATGCCGTTGTTGTCGAACTTCGCCCGTATCTTGTCGATGAGCCACGTCAGCCCGTACCACCACAGCAGCGCGCCGCCGGCCACGCTCAGGAAGCTCACGCTCATGTCGAACAAATTGCTCGGCGCAAAGGCAAACTGCGCGTCGAGGGCACCGAAAAGAATGATAATCAGCGGGTTCGACAGCGTCACCAGAAATGCCGTCCACCCGTTATACCATAGCGTGCCCTTCTGCTTGCCCGTCTGACGCATCTTCTTCAGCGGGTCGTTACGGTAGGTGAAGAAACCAAATATCAGCAGCACCACGCTGCCCGTCACCTGCAGGAAGAAACGGTACGTGGGGTCGTTCACGAAGTCCGTGATGAAGCTCATGCCCAGCAGCGTAATCCCCGCGTAGAACATGTCGCTGACGGCAGCGCCAACGCCCGTCACAAAGCCATACCAGCGGCCTTTGTTCAGCGTGCGCTGCACACACAAGATGCCCACCGGGCCCATCGGCGCAGAAGCGATGATGCCTATGAGCATGCCCTTGAAGACAAAGTCAAGGATATTGGGTACAACCTGAAACATGATGCAAAGGTACGAAAAAAATCTTGAAACAGGAACAATCATGCACCAGGATTTTATCCCGAACTGGTAAAAAAAGTTAATCGCCACCACAAATCTCCATTCTCCATGCGCCGTTCTCAATTATTTGTGTACCTTTGCAGGAAAGATTCTTACCTAAAAACATCACAACAACATGAACGAACAAGCAGGAATAAAGCCCTACGTCATCGGACTCGACCTGGGCGGAACAAACTCAGTCTTTGGAATCGTAGACTCACGCGGAGAAATCAAGGCCACCACAGCCATCAAGACCGGCGGCTTCACGAGCGCCGAAGACTATGTCGAAGCATCGGTCAACGCCCTGCAGCCCATCATCGAGCAGGTCGGAGGCATAGAGAAAATCAAGGCGATGGGCATCGGAGCCCCCAACGGCAACTACTATACGGGCACCATCGAGTTCGCACCCAACCTCCCCTGGGCCCACGACGGCAAGGTACCCCTTGCCCAGATGTTCAGCCAGCGGCTCGGAGGCATCCCCGTCGCACTGACCAACGACGCCAATGCCGCCGCCATCGGCGAGATGGTCTATGGCGTGGCGCGCGGCATGAAGAACTTCATCGTCATCACCCTCGGCACAGGCGTCGGTAGCGGCATCGTCGTGAACGGACAGCTGCTCTACGGCTGCGACGGCTTCGCCGGCGAGCTGGGACATGTCACCATGGTGCGCGGCGCCGACGGTCGCAGCTGCGGTTGCGGGCGCACAGGCTGCCTCGAGGCCTACTGCTCCGCCACAGGCGTCGCACGCACGGCGCGCGAGCTGCTCTCCACCACCACCCGGCCCTCCATCCTCCGCGAGATGAACCCCGAGGACATCACCTCCCTCGACGTCAGCATCGCAGCAGGAAAGGGCGACGAGCTGGCTAAGGAGATCTATGAGTTCACAGGCCACATGCTCGGAGAGGCATGCGCCGACTTCGCCGCCTTCTCCTCGCCAGAGGCATTCATCTTCTTCGGAGGCATGGTCAAGGCCGGCGAGCTCATCATGAAGCCCATACGCGAGTCCTACGACAAGCATGTCCTGAAGATCTTCCGGGGGAAGGCCCAGTTCCTCGTCAGCGGGCTCGACGGAGCGTCGGCTGCCGTACTAGGAGCCTCAGCAGTAGGGTGGGAGATATAGCCCCCCTCCCTCGTTTTCTAGGTCTTCGTCATCCCCAGCGTGAGGATGCTGATGCGCGTGCCGGGAGCCTTAGCCAGCTCCCGGCCGCAGGCTATAAGCGTGGAGCCAGTGGTCACAATGTCGTCGACAAGGAGGATGTGCTTGTGGGCGATGAGGCCAGGATTTGTCAGCGCGAAGGCACCTTCTACGTTAAACTTCCTCTGCTGGGCATCCATGGTGGTCTGGCTTGCCTTGAAGTGGATGCGTTTCAACACATTATTATAAATCGGCAGTTCTGTGACCTCTTTTATTCCGAGCGCAATCTCCATGCTTTGGTTGTAGCCCCGCTGCCATTTCCGGAGACGGGTGACGGGTACGGGCACAACGGCGTCGATGCCCGTGAAGAAGCCTGCTGCTGCAAACTGACGGGCGGCGATGGCACCCAGGGCCTGGGCTGTCTCGGGCATGGAGCGGTATTTCATGTCGTAGATCATCTGGCTGGTGGCTGAGTGAGGCTCGAAAAAGAAGAGGGCGGCGGCATGCTCCACAGGGAAATGACCCCAGAAGAGGCGCGCCAGAGGATTGGAGAGCGGCGAATGCTCGTAGCCCGTCAGCGGCAGATGGAGATGGCAGACGGCACAGAGCACACGCTCGCCGGTCGTCAGCCGCGCTCCGCAGACGGCACACACACGCGGCGCGACGACATCGAACAGCCTAGTCCAGAAAGTAGTCCTCATCGGCTGCGTCCTCCAGGCATTGCCTGATGATATCGATGGTGAAGCCGCGCGAGAGGGCGAAGCGGGTGAGCTTCATGGTGCGCTCGCGGATGCTGGCGGCCCTGACGGAGCGGCTCTTCTGACGGAGCAGCGGCGTGAGGATGGCGACATACTCGCTGTCGGAGACCTCGTCGAGGATGCGCGCGACGATGGCGCTGCCGACATGACGCTGAAGCAGGGCCTGCTCCACCTTGCGGCGGCCCCATTTGTTGTAGCGCACCTTGTCGCTGACAAAGGCACGGGCGAAACGCTCGTCGTCGACATAGCGCCCTTCCACGAGACGGGCGAGCACCTGCGGCTGCGCCTCGGCGGCTACACCCCACTGGCGCATCTTCTCCAGCACGTCGTGCTGGCAGTGCTCGCTGCGGGCGCAGAGCGCCGACAGACGGGCGAAGGCCTGCTGGGGGGTCATAGGGGTTGTGGTAGGCATGCGCTGATGAATCGTTGTTTTCCGAACTGGTCTTCTCTGAGGGTGACACGACTGTAGCCCAGACCGGCCAGCATGTCGGCGGCAGCAGGAGCATGTGCGGCGTTCAGCTCGAAGAAGAGCCGACCGCCGGGCGTCAGCGCCTGGGCGGCGAAACGGGCGATGGCACGATGGAAGAGCAGGGGGGCGGCATCGGGCACGAAGAGTGCCAGCGACGGCTCGAAGTCTACGACATGGCGGGCCATCTGCGACTTCTCGTGCTCGCAGACGTAGGGCGGGTTGCTGACGATGAGGTCGAAGGAGGGGACGGGGGGCGTGAGGCCGGGGGAGAGGATGTCGACGGCCTGGAACGTCACCCGGACGCCGATGCGGCGGGCGTTCTCGGCGGCTGTGGCGAGGGCTTCCGGACTGATGTCCCATGCGGTGACGGCGGCACGGGGCAGCGCGGCCGCCAGCGTGCAGGCGATGCATCCGCTGCCCGTGCCGATGTCGAGGACGGAGATGGAGGCAGCGGCCGACGGGCAGCGGCCGCTGGCGGCCTCCGACGTCACCCACCGGCACAGCTCCTCGGTCTCGGGACGGGGGATGAGCACCCCGCGACGGACGAGGAAGCGACGGCCGCAGAACAGGGTCTCGCCGAGCACATACTGCACAGGCTCGCCCGACAGCAGCCGCCGGCACAGCGCACGGAGCTCGCCGTCGGCGAGCTGCTCCTCACGGCCCATCAGGAGGTCGGCCTGGGTGAGGTGGTACTTCGTCTCCATCACCAGGCGCACTATCCAGCGGGCTTCCTCCTCGGGATAGACTGCTGACAAAGCTTGCCAAAACGCTCTGTAGGTCATCTTAGAAACGGCAAACGGTCTTACAACGGCAGGGAGGGGAATCCTGAAAACCGTGTAAAACCGTATCTTTCTCTTTTGTACACCCGCAGGGGCTCGAACCCTGGACACCCTGATTAAGAGTCAGGTGCTCTACCAACTGAGCTACGGGTGCATCCTTTCTCGTTTTGCGGCTGCAAAGGTACTCACATTTTTTGAATTGACAAAACTTTTCAGCAACTTTTTTCCCGAAAGGGCGAAAAAATCGAACTGTGCGGATGAAAATTGAACGCAGAGACGCAGAGTTTAAGCGTTTCTCTTTGGTAATGATTTAGCAGTTGACCCAGGAATTACTTTTCTGCATGCCGCCGGAGAGCAAGCCGGATGGCACTCCCCTCTTGAACCCTGCCCTTACGGGGAGGGGTAGGGGTGGGGTCTGTAACTTTTTCCGCCGAGAAGAACAGACGATAAGAGATTCGTTGAGGA
>JAILFU010000138.1 GCA_024697405.1 Prevotella sp. | reverse complement strand
TGATGATGGCCTCGCTGTGGCCGCTGCCGTAGGTGTCGATATGGGCGAGCGCCTCGTCGAGCGAGGAGACGGTCTTGATGGCGAGCTTGTAGTCCATGAACTCCGTGCCAAAGCTCTCGGCAGTGGCATGCTGGAGGAGGGAGGAAGCCTCTCCTAACGTCCCCCAAGGGAAGGAATTCTCCCCTCCCTTTGGGAGGGGCTGGGGGTGGGCCAACGCGTTGAAGGCGGGGTCGTCACAATTGAGGGTGACGGGGGGGGTGTGGGTGAGGAGAGGCTCTACGAGTGCAGGCAGGTCGGAGAGGCGGCTCTCGTGGATGATCAGGCAGTCGAGGGCATTGCAGACGCTGACGCGGCGGGTCTTGGCATTGGTGATGATGGCACGGCCCATCTCCAGGTCGCCATACTGGTCGAAGTAGGTGTTCACCACGCCGGCGCCCGTCTCGATGACGGGGATGCGGGCGGTGTCGCGCACAAAATCGATGAGCTTACGCCCTCCACGGGGGATGCAGAGGTCGACATAGCCTACGGCGTTGAGCATCTCGCCCGTCGCCTCATGGGTGGCGGGGAGCAGGGCGACGACGTCTTTTAAGTGGTGAGTGGTGAGCGGTGAGAGGTGAGAGGCGGCTTCCGCTTTTTCCAATACTTCGTGGATGATGGCCACAGCTACGCGGTTGCTCTCGTCGGCATCCTTTCCACCTTTCAGCACGCAGGCGCTGCCGCTTTTGAAGCAGAGCGAGAAGACATCGAAGGTGACGTTCGGCCGGGCCTCGTAGATGATGCCGATGACACCGAAGGGCACGCTGACACGGTGGAGGCGCAGCCCGTTGGGCAGGGTCTTCTGCCTGGTGACGTGTCCGAGGGGTGTCGGCAGGCTGGCCACGTTCCGCATGTCGGCGGCGATGCCCTCCAGGCGGCTGTCGGTCAGCTGAAGCCGGTCATAGAGGGGGTTCTCACGTGCCATCTTCGCCAGGTCGCGGGCGTTGGCCTCGAGGATGCTCTCCTTATGAGCTATTATAGCGTCGGCTACAGCCAGGAGGATTTCGCTCCGCTGCCCGTCGCTCAACAATGCCAGGCTCTTGCTGGCCCGCTTCACACGCTCGAATGTCTCTTTCAGTTGCATGGTATAAACTCTGTATGTGGGGTTGTTTCTTTATGTTCTATCAGGTCGATGAGGATGTCCTCCCGCTCGCCGTTGGCGATGATGACGCGGATGCCGGCCTGCGAGATCTTGCTGGCGGTGGTGTACTTCGAATGCATGCCGCCACGGCCGAAGGCGCTCTTCTCCTCCTTGATATACTGCGACAGGTCGCTGCCGGGTTCCACGGTGGGGATGATGCGCGACGAGGGGTCGTCGGGGTGGCCGTCGTAGATGCCGTCGATGTTGCTGAGCAGGATAAGTGTGTCGGCCTGCATCATCTGCGCGATGAGTCCGCTAAGCTCGTCGTTGTCGGTGAACATCAGCTCGGTGACGCTCACCGTGTCGTTCTCGTTGACGATGGGCAGCACGTCGTTCTCGAGCATCACCGTCATACAGGCGCGCTGGTTGCGGTACTGCTCGCCGGGTTCGAAGTTCTCCTTCATCGTGAGCACCTGTCCGACATGGATGCCGAACTCACGGAACAGGTCGTAGTACAGTCCCACGAGCTTCACCTGGCCGACGGCACTGAACAGCTGCCGCTGCTCCACGCTGTCGAGGCTGTGGTCGACGGTCAGCTCCCGGCGGCCGCAAGCCACAGCTCCCGAGGAGACGAGGATGACCTCAATGCCCTGCCGGCGCAGCCAGGCTATCTGGTCGACGATGGCCGACATGCGGGTGACATCAAGCTTGCCGTCCTGGCGTGTCAGCACGTTGGATCCTACTTTGATGACTATCCTTTTATCCATATCTCAGCAAAATTTCGGCAAAGGTACGAAAAAAGCGGGTTAACGCAAAGGAATTAACCCTTTTTTGCATCCAAAATCTCCAGGGGCGACGACTCGGCCGTCTTCTTTTAGGGATGAAAATCTACGAAATCAGGCAAAAAGCTTTTCTTGCTATTTTCAGACAATAATATAGCAGTTGACCCGGGACGTCTCAGGCGGTAGCCGCATTCCCGACCTAGGTCGCCTACCCGTAGCCTTTCCCCTCCCCTACACAGGGGAGGGGTAGGGGTGGGGTTTGTAACTTTTTCCCGGAGTTCGATTAGCCGATGAAAGATTCGCTGAAAGGTAGTTAGAGACCCCACCCCTGCCCCTCCCCTTGAAGGGAGGGGAGCGCCATGCGGAAAAGTAAATTTAGGTCAACTGCTATATTGTTGCCTATTTTCATGGCTGAGGTGTTGCCTCCATGAGCTGGCGGTATAGGGGAACCTGGCCCAGGAGGTCGGGGTGGCCTACGACAATCACTTGGCGGCGGGCACGGGTCAGGGCGACGTTCAGCTTGCGGTCGATGAGCTGGCCGTCGTCGTCGGTGAAGGTGGTGGCAGTCAGGAAGTCGAGCTGGTAGCGGTGGCTGATGGAGAAATCGCAGATGATGACATCGCGCTGGCTGCCCTGGTAGCGCTCTACTGTGTCGATGGTGAGCGTTGAACATTGAACGTTGAACATTGAACATTGAGCGGCGAGGGCCTGGCGGATGAGGGCTATCTGGCGGCGGTAGAGCACGATGACGCCGACGGTCTTCGCGGGGTCGAAATGCGAGGCGGTGAAGCGATAGATGCGGGCGAGGAGGTCGGCGATGAAAGCTCCCTCGGCAGCATCCTCGGCTGTCAGCTTGGTTGTCTCCTCGGCGGCATCCTCAGCTGTCAGCTTGGTTGTCTCCTCGGCGGCATCTTCGGCTGTCCCCTTGGTTGTCTCCTCGGCAGCAGGAGACAGGAACAGCAGTCTTCTCGTTTTCAGCAGCTCGTCCAGCTGGTCACGGGCAGGCAGGTCGTAGGCCAGTGATGTCTCCTGCTGGTGAGGCAGGGGGACGGCCTGCAGCTGTTCGCGCTGGTAGAAATGCTGCAAGGGGAAGCGGGCCACGTCGGGATGCATGCGCCCGTGGGTGTGGAGGGTGCCGACGAACTGGGTGCGCCCTTGCCAGCGCTCCCAGCGCAACAGGCGTTCGAAGAGGCTATGACGGCAATCGTCCAGGCCGATGTCACGCAGGCATTGCTCGGCGACGACGCTCTGTCCGGGCGGCTGTTGCACCACGGCTGGCAGCTGCTTGTGGTCGCCGATGAGCACGAAGCGGTCGATGGCGTCGCTGGCCAGCAGGCCGATGATGGCGGGTTCCAGAATCTGCGATGCCTCGTCGACGACAGCCAGCGAGAAATGCTTGATTTGCAGCAGCCACGGCTGTGCCTGAAGCATGGAGGTGGTGGCCACGATGACGGGCGTACGGTCGATGAGGCTGCGTGCCTCGGCCAGTTTGCGGGTGTCGGCCAGGGCTGTGTCCAGCAGATAAGGACGGAAACGCTCGTCGCACGAGGCGGTCTTGCCCAGACGGAGGAAGAGCCTCTCTCCAGGCCCCTCTCCAACCTCCCCCCAAGAGGAGGAGGCTAGCCCCTCTCCAACCTCCCCCCCAAGGGAGGAGGCAAGCCCCTCTCCAACCTCCCCCCCAAGGGAGGAGGCTAGCCCCTCTCCAACCTCCCCCCCAAGGGAGGAGGCTATTTTGGTGAGGGTGTCACAGATTTCATCGACGGCACGGTTGGTGTAGGCGGTCAGGAGAATGGCTGTTGCATGGTGCTCTCCCTTCTCTGAGAGAGGCCGGGAAAGGTTTTCCTCTACGATATAGCGCAAGGCCATGCTGGTCTTGCCCGTGCCGGGCGGTCCCACGAGGAGGAAGTAGTCGCGTGCCTGCTGGATGCGCAGCAACACGTCGTCGTAGTCGGGATGGTAGGTGCGTGAGAGGCGCAGGGACGTGTCGGCCTCGGGCGGCCGCTGTCCCAGCAAGAGCGCCTTGCGGCGGGGGCTGGACGTGATGAAGCGGTGGAGCGAGCGGATGGAGGAGGTTGTACCCACGTCGCTGCCGCCCTGCTCTATGGCCCAGCGCGTACCGCCAGATGCGTAGTGAACGGTGAGAGGGGTCTGGGCGTTGTTCAGCATGACGGTCACCGTGTCGGCGGTCATCTCCAGCAGCGACCCCTTGAGGAGGATGCTCTTGCGCACGTCGGGTTCGCCCTCGTAGTTGTAGAGATAGACCATGTCGCCAAGGCGGAAATTGACGGTGGACGGCGGCGAGGAGCTCATGATGATGTTCCCCTTGTCTACCTTCTCCTGAAGGGACATCTGCCAGAGGTCAGCGGTGCAGCCGGAGGTGTGGTGCAGGCGGCTCTCACTGCTGCCCAGCTTGTCGGCCAGCTGTTCGCGGTAGACGAAGGTGAGCATCCGCTCGTAGTAGGCCCGCTCCAGGGGGGTGAGCAGCGAGAGGTGGGAGGTGAGAAGGGATATTTCTGGGAGGACATAGCGGTGGAAATGCTCGTCGCGGCGTACATCTTTGTAGATGAAGTCGGGGGTGAGCAGGGGCAGGATGCGGTGGAAGCCGTCGCGGGCGATGAGCAGCTCGGTGGCCACAATCTTGTTGCGCAGGACGATGGCCTCGCGCAGCAGCGTGCGGTAGTAGTTCACCGTGAGCAGGCCCTTGCTGGCGGGATAGCGGGAGTAGAGCAGGCGCATGTCCACCTGACGGTCGGTCTTCCCGAAGTTGTAGCGCAGCACGCCGTAGTAGAGGAGCAGCTGCACATAGTGGTTCTCCAGCTGGAGGCCGTGGCTGTCGTGGCTCTGGCGGTCAATCTTTTGGTTGCGGCCCGACTTCTGCTCCACCAGGAGGCTCATGTCGCTGGTCATCAGGTCGACACGACCCTGAAGGCCCAGGTGCTCGCAGATGAAGGAGGGCTCCAAGAGGGGAGAGGAGGAGGGAGCGGCGAGGGAAGGAAGGGCTGCCACGGCCTCACGGATGTTTTTCATCTGTTCCTCGGCCTGGAGAATGAACTTTTCGGCGTCGAAGTCGGGGCAGGCGCAGTAGCGCAGGGCCTGCTCGCGGAAGGAGCGCTGGAGGGAAGAGGCGAGAGGGGAAGCGGGGGCGGGAGGGGGGCGGGGAGCGGGAGGGGGAGCGGTAATACCGCTCCATACGGGACGGGAGGCGGAACGGGAGGCGGGACGGGCGGCGGTGATGATGTCGTCGAGGGCGGTGCCGGCGAAGTTTCCGAGGAGGGTGGCCTGCGAGTTGGGGGGATCCTTCAGCCGGTTGAGGGTGTAGAGGAGCGGGTGGTGGCCATAGTTGGTGAAGCAGGCCGCAAGGGAGGAGATGTCGATGAGGAAGTCTGGCTCGACGACTACTATGCCGGGGATGACGTGCGGGAGCGGCGGGGTGGAAGCGGGGCTGGAGGAGGTTTCTTCAATGTGGCTGTCGAGCAGGTTCAGCTGCATGCCTGGCCTGAGCAGCTTCTGCAGGTAGGCGAAGTCGCGGCCGTCCTGGGTGTTGCGGTAGTCTATGGCTATCTGGCCGTCGTCGGTGTCGGCCAGAACGTACATGTCGTTCACGCTGTTGACAATGCAGCGCAGGTATTCCATGTTGATGCGCAGACCCTTGGGGCGCGGCCTGTCGTGAGCCGGCAGGAGGCTCAGCAGCGTGCCCGGCACGTCGGCCTTGAAGACGGCGGCGACGAGGCGTGCCACGGCCATGATGTCGTAAGGCCAGTCTTCAGCACTGATGGGTGCGCCTGTGTTGGTATGGCGGCGGGCTGTCTGCAGGCTGATGCACAGCTCGGTGTCCAGCCCCAGCCGCTTGCCAAGGTAGTCCACCTGCGCGAAGAGGTTGCCGAATGCCCCACCCTGTCTGCTGCAGCCTTCGGCAGCGGTGAGCACCAGCACCTCGTGCAGGCGCCGGGTGGACGCTGCGCCAGGCGGACTTTGTGCCAGCGCTCTGCAGATGTCAAACAGTTCAGATACTACCAGATTCCCCATTCCTCACTCTTCATTCTTCATTCTTCTCTCCAAGCAGTCGCTTGCTCAGTTTGTCGAGCATGTCGACCGTCATCTGTGTGAGATTATAGTGGTGCTCCCAGCCCCATTCGCGGCGGGCACAGGAGTCATCCATCATGTCAGGCCACGAGTCGGCGATGCTTTGCTTCAGCGGGTCGATGTCGTAGTCCATCTCAAACTGGGGGCGCAGCTTCTTGATGGCATGGAAAATCATGTCGGGGTCGAAGCTCATGGCGGCCACATTGAAGCCGTTGTGGTGGATGAGGCGCGACGGGTCGGCCTCCATCAGCTGGATGGCGGCGCGCAGAGCATCGGGCATGTACATCATGTCCATGCGTGTGCCGGCCTTGATGGGACAGGTGAACTTCTCCCCGCGCACGGCATAGTAGTAGATGTCGACGGCATAGTCGGTGGTGCCGCCGCCCGGCGGGGTGACATAGCTGATGATGCCGGGGAAGCGCACGGAGCGTGTGTCCACGCCGTACTTGAAGTGATACCAGTTGCTGAGCAGCTCGGTGGTGACCTTCGACACGCCGTAGATGGTGCGCGGCCGCTGGATGGTGTCCTGCGGCGTCATGTCGTGGGGGGTCTCCAGGCCGAAGGAGCCGATGCTGCTGGGGGTGAACACGGCACAGTGCTCCTGCCGGGCCACCTCCAGGATGTTCCACAGCCCGTCGATGCCTATCTGCCAGGCCAGGCGGGGCTTGTTCTCAGCCACCACGGAGAGCAGGGCGGCCAAGTTGTAGATGGTGTCGATGTGGTATTGCTTCACGATGGCGGCGATACCCTCGCCGTCGGTGACGTCGGCCAGGGCCATGGGACCGCTGTCGGCCAGCGGGCCATGAGGCTCTGCCCCCTTGATGTAACCTGCCACCACGTGGTCGTTTCCATAGTTGTGGCGCAACGCCATTGTCAGCTCAGAACCTATCTGTCCTGTTGAGCCGATGACCAGAATATTTTTCATTTCATTGCAAGGATTTAAGATTTTGGTGCAAAGATAGATAAAAAGTTTGGTAATTTGATGATTTTTCGGAAGAAAATTTGTACTTTTGCACCCAATTTTCAAATTATGTAATTAATTGTTATAAAGAAGTATGAGAAAAGTGTTCGTTTTCTTGGCCGTGCTGATGCTTACCGCATTGGCAGCGGTGGCTGCTCCTCGCACGAAAGCTCAGATGGAGGCTGCCGCCCGACAGGCCATCAACCAGCAGCGTTCGGCACGCCATCTGGCACCGTCGAACGTTCCTTTGAAGGTGCTAAGAAGTACTGAGCAAGTGCAGGTGATAGGTACGGAGGACGGCGGATTCGCTGTCATCGCCGCCGACGACCTGATGCCTGCCGTGCTGGGGGTGTCGGCCGCCCGCTATTCCGGCGGCAAGAACCCTAATTTCGAGTGGTGGCTTCTGGCCACGGCCGAGGCAGCGCGCCAGATGGTGCAGAGCAACTCGCCGATGCAGGTCACCACGCCCGACCCGCTGTACTATCCCGATGAGGTGCCGTCGATGGTCACTTCGAAATGGTATCAGGCAGAGCCTTATAATAATATGTGTCCCACGTTCAGCGGGTCGGTGAAGTGCCTCACGGGCTGCGTGGCAACGGCCATGGCCCAGGTGCTGAACTACCACAAGACACCACCTCACGGACAGGGCGAGCGCACCATCTACTACCCCTATAACCACACCAGTGGCGAGGCCGTACATGCCGTCTTCGAGGATGACTACTACGACTGGCTCAACATGCTCGACATCTATGCCCCGGGAGAGTACTCCCAGGAGCAGGCCGATGCCGTGGCACTGCTGATGCGCGACTGCGGCGTGGCTGCCGACATGCAGTATGGCGGTCCCAACGAGGGCAGTGGCGCCTATTCGCCCGATGCCGCACAGGGCTTGCGCGACTACTTCGGATTTGAGGATGCTGAGTGCCTGGAGCGCGACAACTATGGTGAGCCGGAATGGATGAACATCATCTACCAGGAGCTGTCGGAAAACGGCCCCTTGTACTACGGCGGAAGCAGCTGGTTCAGCGGCGGCCATGCCTTCGTCTTCGACGGCTACAACGCCGAGGGCCAGGTGTCGGTGAACTGGGGATGGGCCGGTGAAGAGGACGGCATGTTCTTCATCAGCCAGCTCAACCCGGCAGGCTATAACTTCAACATGGGCCAGGACATGATCATCGGTATCAAGAGCAACAACCACTCGGTGCTGCGCAAGGAAGAGGTGATTGTGGCCGAGGCCGGACAGCTGCAACAGACCATCGAGCTTACCGACACCATTGAGAACAGCCGGATTGGCACCCTCACCGTAGAGGGGCCGTTGAACGGCGACGACCTGCGCTACCTGCGCTATCTGGCAGGATGGGACGCCAACGGCGAACCCACCGAAGGCCGCCTGCGCATACTGGACATCTCGAAGACCCAACTGGAGAACAACCTCGTGCCCGACAGCATCTTCAAGGACTGCTCATCGCTGCGCCGCCTGCGCCTGCCGGAGACGGTCACCACGATAGGCCGCGAGGCCTTCAGCGGCTGCACAGGCCTGCTGGAGCTGCGCATCCTGTCGAAGAAGGTGCCCAAGCTGCAGGGAGGCGGCGTGTTCCGTGACCTGCCCTTCGGACGTGCGACGCTCTATGTAAAGAGCGGCATGAAGACCAAATACCTGCAGTCGGCACAGTGGAGCGACTTCGGCGAGAAGAACGTGATGCAGGTGGGAACCAGCGTGAAGGTGCGCAATGCCATCCGCTACTATGGCGAGGAGAACCCCAAGATATATTATAATGTGTCGGGCGACGACATAGAGGGCGAGCCGGTGCTGGTCTGCGAGGCCACACAATGGTCGCCAGCCGGCCGCTACACCATCCGTCTGCTGCCCGGAACGGTGAAGAACCCAGAGATGGTGAACTTCATCGACGGATATATCATCGTACGGAAGGTGGAAGGCACAGAGGCTACCGTCCTCGACGCAGAGCGAATGGAGGGAGAGCCGAATCCGGAGTTCCAGCTTGCATTCAAGGGACTCCTCGACCATGAAGGAGACCCCGTCTGGCTGGAGGAGCCGCAGTTTGTCACCGATGCCGACGAGAATTCCCCTGCCGGCGTCTACGAGGTGACGGTAAGTGCCGAGCCGGAGAGCTACGTGATGACCTTCAAGAGCGGCAAGCTCACCGTGAAGGCGAAGCCCATCCCCAATGCCATCAGCGACATCCATGCCGACCAGGCAGAGGCTCCCGCCTATAACCTGCAGGGCCAGCGGGTAGACGCACTGCGCAAGGGCCTCTACATCAGGAACGGGAAGAAAATCATCAAGTGAGAATCAAGTATTTCGTATAAGGACTATTATTGACAAAACAGATAAACTATGGCTGAACAATTGGAAGTGAAAGAACTAGACCAGGTCGTTGTGCGTTTCTCCGGTGACTCCGGCGACGGCATGCAGCTGGCCGGTAACATTTTCTCTACGGTCAGTGCCACCGTTGGCAACGGCATATCCACATTCCCCGACTATCCCGCCGACATCCGCGCCCCGCAAGGCTCGCTGACCGGCGTGTCGGGATTCCAGGTGCACATAGGCTCCGGGAAGGTCTACACCCCCGGCGACAAATGCGATGTCTTGGTAGCCATGAACGCCGCCGCCCTGAAGACACAGTACCGCTATGCCAAGCCGGGTGCCACCATCATCATCGACACCGACCCCTTCGGACCGAAAGACCTGGAGAAGGCCCAGTTCAAGACCGCCGACTACCTCGGCGAGATGGGCATAGACCCCGACCGCGTCATCCAGTGTCCGCTGACGACGATGGTGAAGAGTGCCCTGGCCGATTCGGGCATGGACATGAAAGCCATGATGAAATGCCGAAACATGTTCGCACTCGGACTTGTCTGCTGGCTCTTCGACCGCGACCTCAGCCTGGTGGCCAATTTCCTGCGCGAGAAGTTCGCCAAGAAACCCGCCATTGCCGAGGCCAACATCAAGGTCATCCAGGCCGGCTTCGACTATGGCCACAACACCCACTCCTCGACGGTCAACG
Source organism: Prevotella sp. (assembly GCA_024697405.1). Lineage (GTDB taxonomy): Bacteria > Bacteroidota > Bacteroidia > Bacteroidales > Bacteroidaceae > Prevotella. The sequence continues at coordinate 11,166 of JAILFU010000138.1, read as the reverse complement.
TCTACCGCGTGGAGTCGAAACATAAGGAGCCCGGCCGCTATATGGACATCACCGGCAACAAGGCCACAGCCTATGGCTTCATTGCCGCCGCCGAGAAGGCCGGGCTGAAGCTCTACCTGGGCTCCTACCCCATCACCCCCGCCACCGACGTGCTTCACGAGCTGTCGAAGCACAAGTCGTGCGGTGTCATCACCGTGCAGTGCGAGGACGAGATCAGCGGCTGTGCCTCAGCCCTCGGCGCCTCCTTCGCCGGTGCGCTGGGCGTGACAAGCACTTCCGGCCCCGGCATCTGCCTGAAGAGCGAGGCCATGAACCTGGCCGTCATCATGGAGCTGCCACTCGTCGTGCTCGACGTGCAGCGCGGCGGCCCCGCTACCGGCCTGCCCACCAAGTCGGAACAGACCGACCTGCTGCAAGTGCTCTTCGGCCGCAACGGCGAGAGCCCCATGCCGGTGATGGCTGCCACCAGCCCCACCGACTGCTTCGACGCCGCCTACCAGGCCAGTAAGATTGCCCTGGAGCACATGACGCCCGTCGTGCTGCTGACCGACGCCTTTGTGGCCAACGGCTCCGGCGCCTTCAAGCTGCCCGACATCAACAAGCTTGACCCCATCAATCCCCCCTATGTTCCTGAGGAGCTGAAGGGAAAGTGGACACCCTACATGCGCGCCGAGAACGGCACCCGCTACTGGGCTGTACCCGGTCGCGAGGGCTTCACTCATATCCTCGGCGGACTGGAGAAAGACTCCAACACCGGCGCCATCTCCACCAACCCCGAAAACCACGACCTGATGACACGCCTGCGCCAGCAGAAGATTGCCAACATACAGGTGCCCGACCTCGAAGTGGACGGCGACGTCGCCGATGCCGACCTGCTCATCGTGGGCTTCGGCTCCACCTACGGCCATCTGCGCGCCGCCATGGACGAGCTGCGCGCCGCAGGCCACAAAGTGGCACAGGCGCACTTCAAATACCTCAACCCGCTGCCTGCCAATACCGCCGAGGTGCTCTCACGCTACAAGAAGGTGGTGGTGGCCGAACAGAACATGGGCCAGCTGGCTGCCTACCTCCGCATGAAAGTCGACCACTTCACACCCTATCAGTTCAACCAGGTGAAGGGACAACCTTTTGTGGTAGAGGAACTGGTAGATTACTTTAAAACGCTAATGTGATTTTAAAACAACGAATTGAAACGAATTTCACGAATTGTCACGAATAGATTTTTACGAATTGAACGAATTTATGGTTTCACAACATTCTGAAATGAGGTACGCACAAGAAAGTTTTGCCATTATTGGAGCGGCTATGAAGGTGCATAGCATCTTGGGGCCAGGTTTCACAGAAAAGGTCTATCAGGATGCCCTTGCTATCGAGTTCCGTGAGCGTGGTATTCCGTTTAAGAGAGAGATAACCATGCACGCATCCTACAAAGGCATCACTCTTGATGGTACATACGTTCCTGATTTCATTTGTTACGATAAAATAATCGTTGAGCTAAAAGCAGTGAAAGAACTTGATGATATTCATTATTCACAAGCTATTAATTATGCAAAAGTGGCGGGATTCAAACTTTCGCTCCTAATCAATTTCGGTGAATCCTCGTTAGTCTATAAACGATTCCCCGTTGGATAGAATTCGTGAAATATGAAAATTCATGAAATATAAGAATAATTCGTGAAATAAAAATAGAATTCGTTCCAATTCGTGTAATCCGCCTAAATTCGTTGTACAAAAAAAAGACGTTGCAATAATAAAAAAGGTATTATGAGTACATATACAGCACAAGATTTCAAGAAAGGGCAGCCCAGGTGGTGTCCGGGGTGTGGTGACCACTTCTTCTTGGCCTCCCTGCATAAGGCCATGGCCGAGATTGGCGTGGCTCCCGAGAACGTGGCCGTCATCAGCGGTATTGGCTGCAGCAGCCGTCTGCCCCACTACATGGCCACCTACGGCATGAACACCATCCACGGTCGTGCCGCAGCCATCGCCACCGGCGCTAAAATCGCCAACCCTAAACTCACCGTATGGCAGGTGAGCGGCGACGGCGACGGACTGGCCATCGGCGGCAACCACTTCATCCATGCCAACCGCAGGAACATCGACCTGAACATGATCCTGCTCAACAACCGCATCTACGGTCTGACGAAGGGGCAGTACTCCCCCACCTCACCCCGTGGCTTCGTCTCGAAGTCCAGCCCCTACGGCACGGTGGAAGACCCGTTCCGTCCCGCCGAGCTGTGCTTCGGAGCCCGAGGCCATTTCTTCGCCCGCTGCGTGGCCACCGATGCCAAGGGCAGCGTGGAGGTGCTGAAGGCCGCCTACGAGCACAAAGGTGCCTCGGTGACTGAGGTGCTGCAGAACTGCGTCATCTTCAACGACCACTGCCACGACATTGTCTACAACAACGAGGGACGCCGCAAGAACGCCATCTACGTGCGCCACGGCGAGAAGCTCGTCTTCGGCGAGAACAATGAGTACGGCCTCGTGCAGCAGGGCTTCGGCCTGAAGATGGTGGAGATAGGCAAGGACGGCTACACGCTGGACGACATCCTCGTGCACGACGCCCACTGCGAGGACAACACCCTGCAGCTGAAGCTCGCCATGATGACTCCCGAGGAGGGATTCCCCATCGCTCTTGGCGTCATCCGCGACGTCGAGGCGCCCACCTACAACGATGCAGTCTACGCCCAGATAGAAGAGGTGTCAGCCCAGAAGAAGTACCACAACTTCACCGAGCTGCTGGAGACCAACGACATCTGGGAAGTACGCAGCTAGCAGTCCACTCCGGGGCTATTCCCTTGCGTGAACACGTATTTTTGGGCAACAATATAGCAGTTGACCTGAATTGACTTTTCCGCATGGCGCATTCTTGCGTCCCTTTGGTAGCAAGCGACCTGAGGTCGAGCGCCCGACCTGCGGTCGCTTACCCGTAGCCTTTCCCTTTAAGGGGAGGGGAGCGCCATGTGGAGGTATTAGGGTAGCATCCGTTCCAGGAATCGAGTCACGGCCCTGCGGATGCTACCTAGCCCGAACTCCTCAGGGCGCAACTCCTCCAAAGGGATCCACATCAGGTCGGCGGCATCATCGTCGGCCTGAGCTGTTTTGTCGGCTGCCACCTCCACCCGGAAGAAGAGGTCGAGCGTGTGGATGGTCATGCCGCTGTACTCATAGAGGTTGGGCAGGCTGAACAGATAATCCATGCGCAGCGCCTCCAGTCCCGTCTCCTCGCGTATTTCGCGGGCCATGCCCTCCTCGGCCGTCTCATCCATGTCGATGAAACCGCCCGGCAGATCGAGCGTGCCCCGTGCCGGCTCCTTGCCGCGCCGGGCCACCAGCAGCCGTCCGTCGCGGATGATGAATGCCGCCGTGGCACCCGACGGGTTGGCATAGTAGGTGAAGCCGCAGTTGTGGCATCTTCTGCTCTTTACATTATTAATAATAAAGAAGCTGCTGCCACAGACCGGGCAGAAGTGGAAGTTTTCCAGTGGGTGGTTCATATCCGATTCGTCTTTTTTCTGTGCAAAGATACGAATAAAATGTGTTCTTTGACACATTCTTTAAAGAAAAAACATTTAGTTTTCAAACAAATTGCGCTTTTTTCTTGCAAGTTTTAAAAAAAAACTATAACTTTGCAGGCTGTAACGTTATATTGCATAAAAAGTACTAATAAATAACTTAAGTTTAACAAATTATTAAAAAACCATGGGTAAAAGAAAGATTACATCTCTTTTCGTGATTGCCGCAGCCATGCTGCTGGCATTACCTGTTCAGGCTCAACTGAAGTTCACGAGAGAAGAGGTTAAGGCCATGACTTATGTAAAGAAAGCCGTTGGCGAGCCCCGTTCTCTGTCTCAGGAGTTTGAAAAAGCTTATCCCTTCGTTGCTAAGAACATGAAGGAGCATAAGGTGTACAAAGGCATCAAAGGTGCCGTAACCAACGCGTCTGTAGCCTCCATCGGGCCCCGCAAGACCGTGAAGGTACAGCAGATAGCCAATGGGCAGTCGCTGGTCTCAGCTGCCGGTGCTGACATTATGGCTAACACCATCTATTATCCTGATGCTGATGCTTATCGTATTGACCAGTTCAATACCAACGACCCCACCAATCCCGATTATCTGGTGGAGAGCACCTATTTCAATGGCGGTAACGGCGGTGGTTTATCCGATGGTATCTACTACGGTCATGAGCTGCAGAGCTTCTTAGGTGCATTCTTTTTCCCCGAGCTACACATGGTGTACACGGAGGACGACTATGCCTACGACATGGTTGACCTTTCCGACTTTAGCCTCATGGGCACTTACGACTCTGCCACTGCTCCCGACGGAACCGTCTATGGCGTGTTCTATGATGCTGATGGCGCAGCCTTCGAGTTTGGCGCAGTAGACTATGAGAATCTTACACGCTCCACGATTGCCACATGGGAGGGCAACGCGCTGATGGCCTTCGGTATCACCAGCGACTTCGTGGGCTATGGCATTGACACCAATGGCGACCTCTACAAGATTGACCTGGCCACCGGCGAAGCTGAGCTGGTTGGCTCGACAGGCGTACCTACCTATTATCTCTGCACAGGTGAAATCGACCCGAAGACCAACACCTTCTATTATTTCCCCTGCTTCGAGGCTGGCACGTCTGCTCTCTATACCATTGACCTGGAGACAGCCGAGGCTTCCCTCGTCGCCGACCTAGGCGCTATTGAGCTGGCCGACGCCGTCGTCCTGGCTCCTGCCGCCGTGGACGAAGCTCCCGCAGCTGTCAACGACCTGGCTGGTGAGTTTGTCGACGATGCTCTGACCGGCACCATCACCTTCACCGCTCCCAGCAGCACCTATTCAGGTGAGGAACTGGGCGGCAGCCTGAACTTCTATGTGAACGTGGCTGGCGAAGTCGTGAAGGAAGGCGTCACCGCCGCTGGTGAGGAAGTGAGCGTCGAGGTGACCGTGCCTGCTGGCATGCAGACCATCTTTGTCACCACGAAGAACGACGCTGGCATGAGCCCCAAGTCGAACAAGATTAAGCAGTGGTTCGGCCTGGACGAGCCCTCAGCTCCTCAGAACGTCGTTTTCACCTATGCTGACGGCGTAGCTACCGTTACGTGGGATGCTGTCACCACTGGTGTCCACAATGGCTTCATTGGCAATGTTGGCTACATCGTTGTCAGGTACATGAATGGTCATATCGACGGTGCATCCGAGGTTCTTTACGAAACTGAGTTCAGCGAGGAGCTGACTATTGACGAGATGACACCCATCTACTATTCTGTCATTGCCGGCAACGAAGGCTTCGCAAGTAGCGAAGGCTATTCAAACAAGATGGCCATCGGCAATCCGCTGGAAGTACCCTATACTGCTGACTTCGCCAACGAGAGCACGTTCGACCTGTTCACGGTTGTCGATGCCAATGAGGACGGCTCCACTTGGAGGGTACTTTCTTCAACAGATTACATAACTGGTGAAGTTCTCGGCAGATGGGCTGCTTATTCCTATAACTCCTCCAACGATGCCGACGACTGGCTCACTACGCCTGCCGTGAACATCACAGCCGGTAAAAACTATAATGTTGTCGTGTCTGCTGCTGCATACAGCGACAACTATCCTGAGCGTTTCGAGGTGAAGTGGGGTTATGCTCCCGACGCTTTGACGCATACTGTCATTCCCGCCACTGATCTGACAACCACAGAATTCAATGACTATGAGGGAAGCTTCATGCCTGAGGAAGAAGGTCCCATCTATGTGGGCATCCACGCCATCAGCGATGCCGACATGTACAATCTGCTTGTCGCTTCTCTGACCATTGAGCCCGGACTGAAGGAGAACTCGCCGAAGGCTCCCCGCCTGGCTGTGCAGCCCGATCCTTACGGAGCTGAGAAGGCCGTCATCACCGTCACTGCTCCTATCTACGACGTCCAGGGCAATAAGCTCGAGGAGCTGAGCAGCATGATTGTGAAGCGCGACAACGAGGTGATTGCCACCTTCAGCGACATCAAGCCTGCCGACATCAAGGTGTTCATCGACGAGGTTAGCGGTCAGCACAGCTATCGTGCTATTGCCTACGACACAGAAGGCGATCCTGGCGTAAAGGGTCAGATCATTACCAAGTTCATCGGCCTCGACGTGCCTACTTATCCTGACGAGCTGGAGGCACAGGAGCTGGCCGACGGCACTTCGCTCATCTCCTGGAAGAAGGTGACCACTGGTGCCAACGGCGGTATTGTGAACCCCGACGAGATTACGTACTCCATCTACGAGGGTGTGAACTCGAGCAGCGGCTGGTCGTTCGGCGACATGTTAGCTACCACCAACGACTGCTTCTATGTTGTTGACGATGACTATACCAGCGAGCAGCATCTGCAGATGTACTTCGTGCTTGCCAGCAATGAGGCAGGCGAAGGTGGCTATAACGGTGCTTACACCTTTGCCGGTGCACCCTATACCCTGCCTTACGAGGAGCACTTCGCACCCGAGGGCTGGAACTACGACACATGGCTCTATAGTGTCAGCAGCGGTGCTGTAAGCCTGCTTAACTCTGACGATGCTTCCGACGGCGACGGTGCTGTCACAAACGACGGTCCTCTCGGCGCGCTTGAATTCTCATCGACCGAAGCTGGCGAGTGGGGTTACCTCTGCGGCGGTAAGGTCGCTATGCATCAGGGTAACATGGTGCTGCTCATCGACGCAAAGGGTGACGGCTCTGAGAAGAACGCTCTCGTTATCCAGATTACCACTCCCGACGGCAAGACGAAGGATGTGGCACGCATCTATCCTGACGAGGAATATGAAAACTACTTCATTTCTCTGGAAGACTTCTGTGCTGAGAAGTTCGTGAAGTTCACCATCTATGCCGACTTCAAGGAGGCTGGAAAGATGGTCTTCGACAACATCAAGATTCTCGACCTCATGGAGTACAACCTGTCTGTGGCCATCGATGCTCCTGAGATGATACAGGCTGGCCAGACCGCTCCTATCAAAGTCGTTGTGCGCAACATGGGTGAGGAGACTGTCAACGAGTACACTGTGAAGCTCTATGCCAACGACGAGCCGTTGCTCGTGATGCCGGTGATGGACGACGAGCTGGAAACCTTCGAGAAGAGAACGTTCGAGGCTGAGCTGGAGACCACCATCTTCGACGATGCCCAAGACGTGACCCTGACTGCCGAGGTTGAGTTTGACTATGACCTGGACGATGAGGACAACATTGCCGAGGCTATCGTCACCATTGCAGAAAGCAACGTTCCGCAGCCCGAGAATGTCGTGGCTGAGCGTGTCGACAACGATGTCGTCCTGACTTGGGATGCTGCTTCAGCTGCCACTGAGGATGTATTTGAGAACTTCGAGGACGGCTTGAACGGCTGGAAGGCTATTGATGCTGACGGCGACGGCTACAGCTGGTATTACCATGTCAACTCTGGCTCTGGCAACTACCTGACCCACAGTGGCGACGGCTGCATCTATTCAGAAAGCTATAACAACAATATTGGTGCACTCTATCCTGACAACTGGATTGTTTCACCGGTGGTCGCCCTTGACGGTACCTTCAGCTTCTGGGCTGTAGGACAGGATCCCAGCTATGCTGCTGAGCACTTCGCAGTCTTTGTCTCGACAACGAGCGATACCGACCTGGAGTCGTTCGTGCAGGTGAGCGATGAGTTCATTGCTACTGGCGAATGGGCACAGTTCACGGTTGACCTGAGCGCCTTCAACGGTGCCGAAGGCTATATCGCCATCCGTCACTTCAACGTGAGCGACGAGTACGTGCTCGTGATTGACGACATCACCTACCAAAAGACCTCCGGTCAGCCCGCTGGCTACAACATCTATGTTGACGGCGAGGACGGCGTCTATGACACCACGACCGAGACAACCTACACCATCAAGGATGCCGGTAGCATCGAATGGGCTGCTGTGAGCGCCGTTACGGGTACTGGCAAGGAGTCGAAGCCCGTTGTGGTGGAGATTAGCGGTGCCAACCAGCAGATTACTGCCATCGAGCAGGTCACTGGCAACAACAAGCCCGTTGATATCTACAGCCTCGACGGTAAGCTCATCCGCGAGCAGGCTACCAACCTGAAGGGTCTGCATGGTGCATACGTCATCAACGGAACCAAGGTGCTGATCAAGTAGGATTAACAACATCCATCATCATTGCGGAGCGCTCCACACGGAGTGCTCCGCTTTTGTGGTACTACGGTCTTGCTTAATTTCTCTTAATTTCCGCTATTTCTTTCCAAAACGCTGAATGAAAGCGCTACTTCCGGCGGCTGTTTGGATTATTTTTCGTAATTTTGCATCCGATTTGTATACATGACAATGGAAAAGAAACGACAAATAGCCATTCTCGGCTCTACAGGCAGCATCGGCACGCAGGCTCTGCAGGTCATCGAGGAGCACAGCGACCTCTACGAGGTGTACTGCCTCACGGCAAACAACAAGGTGCAGCTGCTGGACGAGCAGGCCCACCGCTTTCATCCCGCTGCCGTGGTCATCGCCAACGAGCAGCACTACGACGAGCTACGCACACTCATGGCCGACCTGCCCGACGTGAAGGTCTACGCCGGTGCCCGCGCCTTGGACGAGATTGTGGAGGCCGACCCCATCGACATGGTGCTCACGGCTATGGTGGGCTTTGCCGGCCTCTCGCCTACTATCCACGCCATCCGCGCCCGCAAGGCCATCGCCCTGGCCAACAAAGAGACGCTGGTGGTGGCCGGCGAGCTGATTCTGCAGCTGGCACAGCAATACCACGTGGGCATACTTCCCGTAGACAGCGAGCACTCTGCCATCTTCCAGAGCCTTGTCGGCGAGGATGAGAACCCGATAGAGAAAATCCTGCTCACGGCCAGCGGCGGCCCGTTCCGCCTGATGCCCCAGGAGCAGTTGGCCACCGTGACGAAGGCCGACGCCCTGCGCCATCCCACCTGGGACATGGGGGCAAAGATTACCATCGACTCGGCCACGATGATGAACAAGGGCTTCGAGGTCATCGAGGCGAAGTGGCTCTTCGGCGTCACGCCAGAGCAGATACAGGTGCTCGTGCACCCGCAGAGCATCGTACACAGCGCCGTGCAGTTCCACGACGGCAGCGTGAAGGCACAGCTGGGTGTGCCCGACATGCGGCTGCCCATCCAGTATGCCCTGTCGTTCCCGCGCCGCCTGACGCTGAGCAGCGAGCGCCTCGACCTGTTCAAAGCCCGCACGCTGGAGTTCTTCGAGCCAGACTTGGAGAAGTTCCGCTGTCTGGCTCTGGCTTTCGAGGCCATCAAGAAGGGCGGCAACATGCCCTGCATCGTCAACGCCGCCAACGAGGTGGTGAACCGCGCCTTCCTGGAAGACCGCTGTTCCTTCCCGCAAATGGCCGACATCATCGCCGAGACCATGCAGCGTGCCTCCTTCTCCGCCTCGCCCGACTACGAAGTCTACGTGCAGACCGATTTGGAGGCACGGCGGATAGCAGGAACATTAATAAATTGTAACAACGTATGAAATGATTATAAAACAACGAATTAAGACTAATTACACGAATTGGAGGATTTTATTCTGACTATTAGTGAAATCAAGAATTATTCGTGAAATCAATGACAATTCGTGCCATTCGTGTAATTCGTCTTAATTCGTTGTTTATATAATAAGGTGTAAAGTAAAAAGATAAACACTAGTATGGAAGTATTTCTGATAAGACTGCTACAGTTCCTCATGGCCATTTCGCTGCTCGTGCTCTTGCATGAGCTGGGCCACTTCACGTTCGCCAAGCTGTTCAAGGTGCGCGTGACAAAATTCTACCTGTTCTTCAACCCGAAGTTCCACATCCTCAGCACCTACGACACATGGGTGCGCCGCCTGCTGAAGCTGAAGCCAGAGGTGGTGCCCACGAAAGAGGTGGAGGCAGAGGAGAAAGAAGGCGAAGAGCCGAAGAAGCATACCGTCAAGGAGTATGTGGGCACGGAGTATGGTCTGGGCTGGCTGCCGCTGGGCGGCTACTGTGCCATCGACGGCATGATCGACGAGACCAACCAGAAGCTGTCGGAGGAGACACACCCCTGGGAGTTCCGCACGAAGCCAGTGTGGCAGCGCCTGCTCATCATGATTGGCGGCGTGCTGGTGAACTTCCTCCTGGCCCTGTTCATCTACTCCATGATTCTCTTCCACTGGGGCGAGACCTATGTGCCCGTGGAGAAGATGACCGACGGCATGAAGTTTAACAGCGAGGCCAAGGCGCTGGGCTTCCAGGATGGTGACATCTTGGTGAGCACCGACCGTGGCAAGCTGAAGAAATTCGACGACGACCTGTTCCGTCAGGTGTCGAAGGCCCGCACGGTGAACGTGCTACGTAAGGGACAGGAGGTTGCCGTGAACATCCCTGAGAGTGCCGACCTGAACCTGCTCAACATGTTCAAGGCCACGCCTATGTTCATGCGCCCGTTCATGCCCGCCGTGGTGGACAGCGTCCTGCCGGGCACTGCCGCCGCCGAGATAGGCCTGCAGCCGGGCGACAGCATCCTGGCCATCAACGGCAAGGCCGTGGACAGCTATAATGAGTTCACCGACGAGATAGCCCGCCTGAGCGACGTGCTGTCGGTAGCCAAGACGCCCTACGACAGCCTGAAGGTGCGCCAGGTGGAGCTGGTCATCGCCCGCCGGGTGGAATCGGAAGACACCACAGCAGCGGTAGCCAACTTGGAAAGCGCTTTGCAAGACACCATTGCGGTAGCGAACTCAACACTCAACACGCTACACGCTACACTCAAAAGAGACACCCTCCAGGCCACACTCAGCAGCGACCTGAAACTGGGCTTCGTCACCATGTCGAAATACGAGGCTGAGACCTTCCACTACGGTTTCCTCGAGAGCATCCCCGCCGGCATCGGCTATGGCTGGCACAAGCTGGCGGGCTATGTCAGCGACATGAAGTATGTGTTCACCAGCGAGGGCGCCAAGTCGCTAGGCGGCTTTGGAGCCATCGGCAGCCTGTTCCCCGATGTGTGGGACTGGCACCGCTTCTGGGAGATGACCGCCTTCCTCAGCATCATCCTCGCCTTCATGAACATCCTGCCCATCCCTGCTCTCGACGGAGGTCATGTGCTGTTCCTGCTCTACGAGATGCTCACGGGGCGTAAGCCTTCCGAGAAGTTCATGATACGAGCCGAATACGTGGGCTTCGGCATCCTCATC
>JAILFU010000098.1 GCA_024697405.1 Prevotella sp. | reverse complement strand
ATTATGTTTTTATGTTATTATGTTTTTACTTTATTACCGTGTCTATTATTATTTTTATATGTTATTTTGTTACTATGTCTATAAAACCCATTTTACTTTGTTATTTTGTTACTATGTCTATAAAACCCATGTTACTTTATTATTCTGTTACTATGTCTTTCAACCATAGTGGGAATTGTTCCAGTGTCAGGCAGTCCTCTATGCGCACGTCGCCCACGCGGGTTCGGCATAAGGCGGTGAGGAAGGCGCCGCTGCCCAGGGCCTGGCCGATGTCGCGGGCCAGCGCGCGGATGTATGTGCCTTTGCTGCACACCACGCGAATGGAGAGTTGCATGGTCTGCGGGTCGAAGGCGGTCAGCTCCAGCTCGTCGATGCGCAGCGTCTTTGGCTTCAGCTCCACCTTCTCGCCCTTGCGGGCCAGCTTGTAGGCACGGTCGCCGCCGATGTTGCAGGCCGAATATTCGGGCGGCACCTGCTGAATCTCGCCAATGAAACCGGCGAGCACGCTGGCTGCCAGATCGCGGGTGATGTGGCGGGTGGGATAGGTCATGTTCACCGTGTGCTCACGGTCGTAGCTGGCCGTCGTGGCTCCCAGCTGCAGGGTGGCGGTATATTCCTTCGTATGCTGCTGCAGCTGCTCGATGCGCTTCGTGGCCTTGCCGGTGCAGAGGATGAGCACCCCCGTTGCCAACGGGTCGAGCGTCCCGGCATGCCCTGTCTTTAGCCGCTTCACATGAAGGGCTTTCGACAGCCGGGTGCGGACATAGGCCAAGGCACCGAACGACGTCATGCCGTAGGGCTTGTTGATGCAGATGATTTCCCCTTCGTGAAAGTCCATTTAGTCCACCATTGCCAGTGACTGTCCTGCCAGGAGCAGGGCAATAATGATTCCGCCTACAATGATGCGGTAGACGCCGAAGGCCTTGAAGCCATATTTCGAGAGGAAGTTGACAAACCACTTCATGGCGAGCAGGGCCACGACGAACGCCACGACACAGCCCACAATGAGCATGGTAATGTTGTGGGCGGTGGCCCAGTTGCCCTCTTCCTTCAGCAGGTCGAGCAGATCGAGCAACGTGGCGCCGGCCATAGTGGGCACGGCGAGGAAGAAGGAGAACTCGGCAGCACGCTTGCGGGTGAGGCCCTGCGTCATGCCGCCCACGATGGTGGCCATCGAGCGCGACACGCCGGGGATGACCGAGATGCACTGGTAGAGACCGATGCGGAACGCCCGCTTCTCTGTCACCTGATTGGCATCGCTGCCCTTGTTGAAGAGCTTGTCGCAGAACAGCATGAACACACCGCCCACGACAAGCATGACGGCCACCACCTCGACGCTGTTGAGCAGCCAGTCGAGCAGTCCCGACTTCTTGGCCAGCATGCCGATGATGACGGCCGGCAGCACGCCGATGAACAGCAGCCAGTAGAAGCGGTACTTGTGCTTCAGCCGCTGGAACAGCGAGCTGCCCTCGGGGGCGGGCGTGTTGTCGAACTTGAAGAAGCGGTTCCAGTAAAGCACCACTACCGAGAGGATGGCGCCAAACTGGATGATAAATGTAAAGGCGTGAACGAAGGCATCGTCGGTATTCACGCCCAGCAGGTTCTGCGTAATAATCATGTGGCCCGTAGAGGATACCGGAAGAAATTCCGTGAGTCCCTCGACGATGGCAACGATAATGGTTTGCAACAGTGTCATTCTGCCTTATCCTCCTTTCGGTTTACTTGCGTCAGTCCGTTATCCTTGGGCTTGTGAACTACGGCATAGATCATTGACACGAAGCCCAGCAGGCACACCATGGGAGCCACCTTGATACGACGGGCACTGAAGATGTCGGGGTTGTAGGCCTCGTTACTCGACGAGCCGCCAGCCATCAGTATAAAGCCGATGACCACCAGCAGCATGCCTACTCCCAACAGGATGAAGTTCATCCTTCCAAAAGCTAAATCTCTCTTATCCATATATTTCATTTCTATATTATTCCATTCCCCTTATTTCTGCCCCCCAAAAAGAGTCCCTCCCCTTCGGGGAGGTTAGGAGGGGTTCTTCATTTCATATAAAGCTCACCCGCTGTCATCTTCAGGAACTTGTTCACCGAGAGCAGCGTGCACAGCATCATGATGACAAAGCCGAAGACAAACACGGCTCCGGCCGTGATGAGCAGGTCGCACGGCGTCACCAGCTCGTCCATGCCCGGCTGGTATTGGTAGAGCAAGTAGACGATGCCGCCCAGCACCACGCAGGCCAGCAGCGAGGCCACCAGCCCGATGCAGATGCTGCGCCAGAGGAACGGCCTGCGAATGAACGACCAGCTTGCCCCCACCAGTTTCATGGTGTGGATGGTGAAACGGCGGGAGTAGACGCCCAGCTGCACACTGTTGGAGATGAGCGAATAGCTCACGATGAGCAGCAGCACCGCCAGTCCCAGCAGAATGAGGCTGATGCGCTGTATGTTGCGGTTCACGTCGTCTATCTGCTCTGCCTGGTAAGCCACGTCGGTCACCCGCGAGTCTTTCATCAGGTGCTCCGACAGGCGGCGCAGCGAGTCGGTATTGGCATAGTCAGCCCGCAGCTGCACTTCTATCTCGGCGGTGAACGGATTCACACCGGCAAACTCCACAGGGTTGGCCCCCATCTCTTCTGTCATCACCCGCAGCGCTTCGTCCTGACTGATGTGTTTCACCGACTTCGCAAAGGGGCGGGCCTGCAGCTCCCTGACCAGTGTCTGTCCGTCGGCCACCGTCACTGTGTCGCCCAGCACCAGGTTCATCACCATGTTCTCACGTACGTAGGTGGAGAGGTTGCGGGCGATGAGCACAGAAAACACCACCAGCCCCAGCAGGATGAGTACCATCGTGGTGCTGATGCATAACGTCACGACCTGCATGCCTTGGCGGCGGCTGGTCATTCTTCGTCTTCTCTTCATCTATAAAACAGGCGTATTACGCCAATAACGGTGCAAAGGTACGAAAAAATTTGGAATGCTCCAAATTTTTTCGTACCTTTGCGGCCAGTATGAGTACGATTATCTATCCCTCGCCCATTTTCGGCCCTGTCCACAGCAGGAGGCTGGGCTTGTCGCTAGGCATCAATCTGCTGCCTGCCGACGGGAAAGTGTGCAGTTTCGACTGTGTCTATTGCGAGTGCGGATTCAACGAGGCCCACCGTCCGCAGCTGCCCATGCCCACCCGCGAGGAGGTGGCTCAGGCTTTGGAGGAAAAGCTGCAGCAGATGACCGCCGAGGGCCGTCTGCCCGACGTGCTGACCTTTGCCGGCAACGGCGAGCCGACCTGCCACCCGCATTTCCGAGAAATCATCGGCGACACCATTGCCTTGCGCAACCGCTATTGTCCGCAGGCAAAAGTGTCGGTGCTGAGCAACGCCACGCTCATCCACCGGCCTGCCGTGCACGAGGCGCTGATGCTCGTCGACAACAACATCCTGAAGCTCGACACCGTTTCGGAAGCCTATATCCGTCGGACTGACCGTCCGCAGGGCATCTACGACGTGCGCCAGATTATTGACCGCATGAAGGCTTTCCACGGTCATGTCATCATCCAGTCCATGTTCATGCAGGGCGAGGTGATGTATGACCAGGAAAACGGTAAAGAGCATGTGGAGAGCTTCGACAACACCGGCGACGAGTATGTACTGCCCTGGCTGGAGGCTGTTTGTGAGATAGCGCCGCAGCAGGTGATGGTCTACACCGTCGACCGCGAGACTCCCACCCCTGGCCTGCGCAAGGCTGTCCTGCAGCAGCTCGACCGCATCCGCTCGCTGGTGGAGGCACGCGGCATCCCGTGCAGTGTGAGCTATTGAGAAACGTCCCCTCCTAACCTTTCCGAAGGGGAAAGGTCTTTTCCCCTTTTGGGTGACGAGGGAGCTTGAACTGAGAATTATGAAGATACTGATTACTGGAGCCAGCGGCTTTATTGGCTCGTTTATTGTTGAAGAAGCGCTGCGGCAGGGCATGGAGACCTGGGCAGCGGTGAGGGGGAGCAGCTCGCGGCAGTT
This sequence comes from Prevotella sp., assembly GCA_024697405.1. Classification (GTDB taxonomy): domain Bacteria; phylum Bacteroidota; class Bacteroidia; order Bacteroidales; family Bacteroidaceae; genus Prevotella. The sequence continues at coordinate 17,172 of JAILFU010000098.1, read as the reverse complement.
CCTTCAGGACGACCGCATCCACTTCATTGAGTTGAACCTGGGCAGCCAGCGGGATTTGGAGATACAGCTCTATGGCCATGAGTTCGACTACGTGGTGCATGCCGCCGGCGTGACGAAATGTCTGAAGAAGGAAGACTTCTTCCGGGTGAACACCGAAGGTACGAAGAACCTGGTGCGGGCGCTGATGACGCTGAAGATGCCGCTGAAGCGCTTTGTCTACATCAGCTCGCTCAGTGTCTATGGCGCTATTCATGAGCAGCAGCCCTACACGGAGATCCGTGAGGACGACATCCCCCGGCCAAACACGGCCTACGGCAAGAGCAAGCTGGAGGCGGAGAACTGGCTGGACGAGCTGTGGCATGCCGAAGAGAGCCGCGCCTACCGCGAGGCGATGGGCGATTTCCCGTACGTCGTGCTGCGCCCCACGGGCGTCTACGGCCCGCGTGAGCGTGACTATTTCCTCATGGCGAAGAGCATCAAGCAGCACAGCGATTTCGCCGTGGGCTACAAGCGGCAGGACATCACTTTCGTCTATGTGCTCGACGTGGTGCAGGCCGTCTTCCTGGCTTGCGACTGGGGACAGACAGGACGGAAATATTTCCTCAGCGACGGCGAGGTCTATCAGTCGACGACCTTCAGCGACCTCATCCGCGAGGAGCTGGGCCATCCCTGGTGGATACGCATCAAGGCTCCCATCTGGGTGTTGCGGGTGGTCACCTTCTTCGGCGATATAGCGGCACACCTCACAGGGAAGATCTCGGCCCTGAACAACGACAAGTACCACATCCTGAAACAGCGCAACTGGCGGTGCGACATCGAGCCGGCCCGCAAGGAGCTGGGCTACGAGCCGCTCTACCAGCTGGAGCAGGGCGTGAAGATGACAATTCAATGGTACAAGGAGAACGGATGGCTGTAGCGGCCTGCGGCCTAAATGATTAAATGAAAAATGAAAAACAACCGTCGAGGTCTGTGCCTGTTTGAGTGGGCCATGCTGGGCTATGCCCTGTTTACGCTGCTGCTCATGGCGGTGCTGTGGGGGCAGCTGGTCAGTCCGGTGCCGATGCTGCTGCTCAGGGCAGGGGCGGTGGCGATGACCATCGGCCTGTGGCAGCTCTACCGCTGGAAGCCCTCGCGGCTGACCATGTTCCTGCGGGTGGCAGGACAGCTGGCACTGCTGGGCAGGTGGTATCCTGACACCTTCGAGTTCAACCGTCTGTTCACCAACCTCGACCATGTCTTCGCTTCGTGGGAGCAGGCCGTCTTCGGCTGTCAGCCGGCACTGCTGTTTCCCCAGCACTTCACCTCGCCTGTGCTCAGCGAGCTACTCAGCCTGGGCTATGTCAGCTATTTCCCGATGATAGCCGCCGTGACGGTCTACTATCTCTGCCGGCGCTACGACCGCCTGGCCTACTGCACGTTCGTCATCCTGGCCTCGTTCTTCCTGTTCTACGTCATTTTCATCTTCCTGCCCGTGGCCGGCCCGCAGTTCTACTACCAGGCGGTGGGCACCAGCCAGATAGCGCAGGGCTGTTTTCCTGCCCTGGGCCACTACTTCAATTTCTATCAGGAGATGGTGCCCTTGCCCGGTGCCGAAGGCGGGCTGTTCCACACCCTGGTACAGTATGCCCACGATGCCGGCGAGCGACCTACTGCGGCCTTCCCCAGCAGCCATGTGGGCATCAGCACGGTGCTGCTCTGGCTGGCCTGGGAGCGCGACCGCCACACAGACCGCCGTGCCTGGGGGCTGTTCGTTCCCCTGGCTGTGCTGACGCTGCTCATGTTCTTTGCCACGTTCTACATCCAGGCCCACTATGCCATCGATGCCATAGCGGGAATCTTTGCGGGAACAGGCATGTATTTCCTCTTCCGTTATTTAAATGGCAGACTAGAGACGATAGCCTATAGACGATGAAGAAAGTAACATATTATATTTTGTATGGCGTAGTCTACGCGCTGTCGCTGTTACCCTTCCGGGTGCTCTACGGGCTGGCCGATTTCTTCTTTGTGCTGGTCTATTATATAATAAGGTATAGGCGGAAGGTGGTACGCAGTAACCTGACGTCGTCATTCCCTGAGATGGGCGAGAAGGACATCCTCATGACAGAGCGCCGCTTCTACCGCTGGCTGTGCGACTATGCCGTGGAGACCATCAAGCTGTTGAGCATCAGCGACAAGAAGCTGCTGAAGCATATCGAGTTCAGGGGGGTGGAGCAGATAGAGCGGGTGTTCGACGAGGGGCGCAACTGTGCTGCCATCCTCGGCCACTACTGCAACTGGGAATGGCTGTCGGCCACCGGTCTCGCCTTCAACCCTCTCCCAACCGGTCCAACGGCCGGCTCTCCCAATGCCCGACCCGTGATGGGGCTGATTTACCATCCGCTCTATAGCGACGCCTTCGACCGCCTGTTCATCGACATCCGCTCGGCTCATGGCGGCCTGTGTGTGGCCAAGCAGGACATCCTGCGGCAGCTGGTGACGCTGCGGCGCGAGCAGCGGCACTACCTCTTCGGCTATATCAGCGACCAGGCGCCCCGCTGGCACAACATACACTTCTGGCTACCTTTCCTCAACCACGACACGCCCGTCTTCACCGGCGGCGAGCGCATCATGAAGAAGATGGACGATGCCGTGTTCTATGTCGACATGGAGCGTCCCTGCCGAGGCAGATATACGTGTACCTTCCGCCTGGTCAGTGCCCATGCCGCGCAGGAACCTGAGAACCACATCACCGTGCGCTTCTTCCAGCTGCTGGAGGATACCATCCGCCGCCAGCCGGCCTTCTACCTCTGGACGCATAACCGCTGGAAGCGCACCCACGAGGAGTTCGACCGCCAGTATGTCATGGTGAACGGCAAGGCCATACCGAGAGAAGTGTTGAGTGAGAAGGCAGACAAACCGTAAATCGAGAATACCACAGTGGTAACCGTTAATCCGAAATACGAGCACCTGCGGGCGTTCATAGAGCGCATCCCCGAGACGATGGAGCAGGAGGGGACCTACATCTATGGCGGTCGGCGCAATCTCATTGTGAAGATGACAGCCCCCGACAGCACCGTGCTCAACGTGAAGCGCTTCCAGCAGCCTCGAGGGCTCAACCGCCTGGTCTACTCCACCGGCATCCGTCGGCCGAAGGGCCGGCGGGCCTACGATTATCCTGCTCGCCTGCTGGCCAAGGGTATAGAGACCCCTGAGGCTGTGGCATACATAGAAGACCGCAACGCACTGGGCTTGCTCCGCCATAGCTGGCTGGTCAGCATCCAGTGCCCCTACACTCATCTGCTTTACGAGCTGGGCGACGCCACCCCCGCCCTCTACGAGCCGATGGCCGCCGCACTGGCCCGCTTTGCCGCCCACATGCACGACAACGAGGTGCTCCACCTTGACTTCTCTCCGGGGAATATCCTGTGGGAGCCGTCGTTTCGCTTTTCCATCGTCGACATCAACCGCATGCGCTTCGGCCCTGTCCCGATGGCCGATGGTGCGAAGAGCTTCGCCCGCCTGTGGGGACCCAAACGTTTCATTCAGCTGCTGGTGGAGGAATATGCCCGCCTGCGGGGTTTCGACGCCGAGGCCTGCGTGGCCGTCACCATGAAGGAGCGTGCCCGCTTCTGGCGACGCTATCAGAAGAAACGCGAAATGGAGTTTAAGCTGGAATTATGAAGATACTTGTCATACGCTTCCGCCAGATGGGCGATGCCATCCTGGCCACGCCGCTGCTCAGCACCCTTCGGCAGAACTACCCCGATGCCGAGATAGACTTTGTGCTCAACGAGCGCATAGCACCGCTCTTCGAGGGCCATCCCGCCCTGAGCCGCATCATCACCTTCTCCGACCACGAGCGCCACAGCGCCTTCATCTATATAAGAAAGGTATGGCAGGTGGTACACCAGACGCATTACGACGTCATCATCGACATGCGCTCCACGGTGAACACCATGCTCTTCGCCCTCTTCTCCCTGCGCAGCCGCTGGCGCATAGGCATACGCAAGCCCTATACTTGGGGCGTCTTCAACCGCCGCATCGAAGCCTGCGAGGATGACGAGAGTATGATAGACCATAACCTGAAGCTAGTACCCCCCTCAATCCCCCCGAAGGGGGGAAGAAAGTCCCCCATCCCCTCAATTCCCCCGAAAGGGGAACGTGATTCCTCTGCTGGGCAGAACAGGCTCTTCCCCCCTTCGGGGGGACAGAGGGGGGTAAAAGGCCTCTCCCTCTTTATCACCGACCAGGAGCGTCAGGACTTCCGCCAGTATATGGCCGGGCAGGGCATCGACTTCAGCCGTCCCGTGCTGCTGGTTGGCGTGACGGCCAAGCTGGCGCACAAGACTTGGCCGGAAGACCGCATGACCGAGGTGCTGAGCCGCCTCATCGAGGCATATCCCCGTCTGCAGCTCATCTTCAACTACGCACCCGGCAAGGAGGCCGAAAACGCACAGCGCATCCACGCCCGTTTGTTGTCCTCTGCTGCGACGCCGTCGCAGCCTCTCCCCGTCTTCCTGAACATCCAGGCAAAGACCCCCCGCCAGCTGGCCGCCATGGCCGCCAACTGCACCGCCTATTTCGGCAATGAGGGCGGCGGCCGCCACATCGTACACGCCATGGGGCGCCCCTCGCTGGTCATCTGTTCGCCCGGCGCCAGCAAGACCACCTGGCTGCCGCAGGACACCGACGTTCTTGCCCTGGGCATCGACGCCGCCAGCTACGACCTCATCACCGTCGACCGTGTGTGGCTGGAACTCCAAAGCTTTCTGAACGTTATTCTTCCATCCCATTCATAGATGAAAAACATTGTTGTAGATTTTTCCAAATACGACGCCTTGTGCGGATTCGGCGAGATAGTGCGCAACTACTGTCCGCGCCTGGCTGCCATGCACCTGCCGGATATGCACTTCGTGTTCATCCTGCCTGAGCGCCACTGCGGAGAGTTCGGCAGCCATATCGACTATATTGCCCGGGAACATTTCAAGCAGGAGGCTAAGCCTTGGAAAGACCGTGCCGACCTGTGGCACCTCACCGACCAGCAGTCGCCCTACCGCCTCTTCGGCAGTGCCGTGCAGCTGCTCACCCTTCACGACCTGAACTACCTGCACGAGAAGCACGGCATACACCTCTGGAAGCACAAATGGCTCATGCCCCGCATTGTCCGTCGCTCCGACTATGTCACCGTCATCTCCGAGTATGTGCGCGATGATGTAGAGCGCAACATCCGTGGCTTGAAGACCTCGCCGCAGGTCATCTACAACGGCATCAGCGACATTGAGACACGCCCGCAGCGCCGCCCCGCCTTCGTCGGCAGCGACGATGAGCCGTTCCTCTTCACCATCGGACAGGTGCGCCGCAAGAAGAACTTCCACGTGCTGGTGCCCATGATGAAATGGCTGCCGGAGTACAAGCTCTTCATCTGTGGGGACCATCACTGGGACTACTACGACGACATCCTCCGCCTCATTGACGACAACGACCGCCAGCGCATCCTACTGCCCGGAAAGATTACCGACGAAGAGAAAAACTGGCTCTACGCCCACGCCAGCGCCTTCCTATTCCCCAGCAAGCTCGAAGGCTTCGGCATTCCCGTCCTTGAGGCCATGCGCTTCGACACCAAGGTTTTCTCCTCGCGCTACAGCTGTCTGCCGGAGGTATGCTCCACCCATGCCTCCTACTGGGACGACTACGACCCCCGCCAGATGGCCGACGTGGTGCGCCGGGGCATCGACGGTTGGAGTCGCGACGGACAGGCTGCCCTTGCCGCCGCTGAATACTCCCGCTCGTTTAATTATGACCGCTACACACAAGAGTACGTCGCTCTCTACCGAAAACTGTTATTTAGTTAGGAGTTAGGTAGTTTAGAGCCTCAGCGTGGGACAGGCATCGGTCTGTTGCCCTCAATCTTTGCCGGTATGATATCGTAAGTGACATGCTTTCCGGCTTTGACGTTGAGCCTTACCATGATGCACTGGCGAGTGAGCGGTGGATGCTGGTCGAAGACGAAATTGCCGAGACTGTAGCATACAAGGGTATGGCCTATGGTGTCGACGGGTTGCGTGACATGTGGATGATGGCCGATGATGGCATCCGCACCGGCATCGGCCAGCTGGCGGGCGAGCATACGCTGGGAGAGGGACGGCATGCTGTTGAACTCTACGCCCCAATGGAGCACTGCCACGATGGCCGTTTCGGGATGCTGTGCCCTGTAGGCTGCTACGGTCTGCACGAGCTGGCTGGCCGTGGGCTGGCAGATGCCTGGCTTTCCCTCGACGTAGTGCCAGTTCTCGAGGGTCATCATCGCTGCGTTGAACAGGGCCGCACGGGTCTTCCCCTTCTGCAGGATGACGGGTGCCGACTGCTGCTGGTAGCTGGTGCCAAATCCCAGTGGGGTGATGCCCGCCTCGCTCAGGTGTGTGTAGGTGGCCAGCAGTCCGCGCCGCCCCTGGTCGTTGGTGTGGTTGTTGGCCATGGCGGCATGGGTGATGCCTGCCCGGCGCAACTCCTCTGCCCAACGGGCATCGGCACGGAAGATATAGCGTTTGTTCACAGGCGAGAGGGTGTCGGTAAGCGGACATTCCAGGTTGATGACCACGGCATCTGCCTGCCGGAAGGCTGTCTGCACGCTGTCGAACAGCCAGGCCACGCCCCTGTGCTCGGTCATGGGGCGCACGCCCCTGTCGAGCAGCACGTCGCCAGTGAAGAGGATGGAGAGCTGCTCCTCTTCTGCTGCGGGGGGAGAAGAGGAGCAGGAAGAGACGACGAGCAGACTAGCAGCCAGTGCTATAGAACAGCTCTTCATTGACGGCGGGCTTCTTGTCGATGATGAGGGGCAGCATCCACCGGGGACGGCCCGGCGCGTCGTTTTTCTCAAGCCGCTCCTGCCACGCTTCGTCGGTGAGCCGCTTGCCCAGCTCGTTCACAAACTCATAGTAGCTGTAGGTAGCCCCTCGCGTGAGGTAGGTCTTGCCTTCTATTTCAACGACAACATAGATGGCGTCGGCATTGCCCGTGGCTTCATAGAGGATGCCGCACTTGTCGCAGCCGAGCACGTTGCGGGTGAACACATCGGCGACCTGGGCGATAGAGCGGTCGGCACCTTTCACCATCTCCCATGAGGAGAGGCTCAGGTCGGGGTCGATGACGCTCAGGGTGAACCATTCGAGCGAGCTGCCGAGGTACTCTATCTGCCGATACTCCAGCTCGTCGAGTGTCTTGCCTTCAAGCTCTTTCTTGCTGACGGCGATGCAGAAGTCTATATGCTCCTCCAGCCGTTCCGTCTTCTCCAGCAGGTCGGCGTTCATGAGGTTGTTGTCGACGAGCAGCGTATGGGTCATGGTCAGCATCTGGCGCATTTTGTTCCAGAACTTGAGGTTTGGCTCCACATAGCCCACGAGGACGGGTTCGGGAAATTCGGAGCCGCCACCACACTCAGCGCAGATGGGCTGTTCGGCATAGAGTATGGCATCGTGCTTCAGCTCTGCCCACGAGGCCAGTCCCGTGTTGAGGTTTTTGCGGGCCCACGCGCTGGTGTTCATGTGGCCGGGATAGCTCTTGTCGCTGTTCTGAAGGGCAACGAGGCACTCGAACCACTTGTTGTACATCGACTTGTCCCAGTCGTCATACTGTGCGAACTTGTCCTTCATGTTCTTGGCCTCCTTCTCGTAGCCGCTCCACAGCGAAGGATAGTCGAGCACGTCGTTGATGATACGGTCGGCCTCTTCCACGCCAAACGCCGAGAACACGTCGAGCCCCGAGGGGAATGGTTTGTCGCTGTTTGCCTTCTCGTCGAACATATAGGTCAGCACCTCGGCGTCGGGTGTGTAGCGCTGGGGCATGAAGTTGATTTTGTCTTCGCAGCCGTCTTCGCTGATTTTCGACTTCACGCGATTGCGCTCTTTGAACAGGTCTGTCAAGAAGGCATCGAGCGCCTTCAGCCTGGAGACGTCTACGAGATCGTCGACCGACGTGTAGTTCTGCCGGGCGAAATATGCTGCCATGTCGAAGACCGACACGTTGTCTGCCTCGCCCATGAGGAAGTTCAGCATCTCATACACCTCCTGTCCGGGCAGCTTGCCGCCGCTCTTCAGTGAGTTGAGCAGGTAGGCCATCATCGATGCGTACTTCACCGATGCCTCGTTCTCGCGGCAGAAGGTGCAGGTCTGCAGCCACATCATCGCGCGGAAGTACATCTTCTGTGCCTCCGTGCGGGTGTAGTGTCCACGTGGAGTGAAGAGGTCGTAAGCGAAGTTCAGGTTTCTGTAGGCCATCATTGGCGAGAGCGTCATCTGCAGGGCTTCGATGTTGGCTAGCTCTCCCTCCACCTTCGACCGATAGCTTTCCGGTACGGCAAGGGCCTTGCTGCCCGTGAGCAGACGGTCGCCGATGGCAAAGAATGCCGCGTTGTATTCTGCCATGTCCCTGATTTCTGGGTTGGCAGTCTGTCCGGCCACCTGCATCGCCCGCTGGTTCATCTTCTGGCACACCTGGTGCAGGCGGTCGACAAATTCTCTGCGCTCCACCATCTTCAGCACATAGCTGAAATACATGTGGAAGGCCTGCAGATAGACATCGGTAGTGATGTAGCTGGGTATGCGGTCGTAGTCGTTCTGCTCGTAGATGTTGAACAGCTGCTGGTTGTCGGTGGGCGTAATGACGAAATTGTGCTGGTTCAGCTTGGCAAAGAACTGCTTGTCGAACTCGTCGAGTACGAACATATTCACCGTCAGGGCAGGATTGAGCAATTTCAGCCCGCCGCGCTCCAGGTTGCGGTTCTTCTCCATCTCTGCCATGCGGGCGTCGATCTTGTCTACGAATGCCTTTTCTTCGTCCGTCAGCTTCACCTTGCTGATGTCGGTGTTCGCTTCCCATTCGTGCGTCTCCAGATAGTCGTAGCAACGGGTGTAATACCAGCTGCACTTGTTGCAGAAAAAGGCGTTGACCTCTGCCTCCAGAAACCAGACGCCCTTGGTGGCATAGACATAGTCTTTCAGCAGACGGAGTTCCTGGTAGGTCATGTCCTGGATGTCCACGTTCAGGTCTACCTTGTCGGGCAGAGAGTCCTGCGTCAAGAGGAACGAATGAGGACTGAACTCCTGAAACTCGGCCAGCTCCTCGTTGGCGAGGGGGTCTGCACCCGGCTTGCTGCCTGTGTTCTTACATGCTGCCAGCAAGAGCATCATTGATAAAAAGAATAAACCCTTTTTCATAGATACAAAGTTTTATAGGTTGTTTTGATACTTTAATCCGAATCCCTGCTGCCGGTAAATCACCTCTACGGTGGTCCCGTCGGTGTCACGTTCCCAGGTGTGTATGACCGCTGGCACAACATCGCGCTCCACCTTGAAGTCGATGAGCGGCAGTCCTAATCGTGAGCCGAGCCACAGGGGGCGTATCTTCCGGCCTTTGTAGAGCTTGAAGATGAACAGCCGACGGCCCAACTCCTTCCTATAGCGTGTGGCACGGGTCACGCCTACCACTATCTCCGGGATGCTGTCGCCGGTCAGGTCGCCACAGTCGAACCGGTAGACAGGGTCGCGCAGCTGCCACACGTCGAGCAGCTCGTTGCCACGGTAGTGGCGTATTTCCCACGTAGAATCCACAGCTGCCAGCCGGATGGTGCCCGACAGGTGCTTCGTCCGATAGTCGAATGAGGAGGGCGAGGTCTTGACAATCTCGCACTCCCCTACCCGTTCCTTGTCGCATGCAACCATAGCCAGACTCAACATGACGGCTATCACTATCCGCTTCAACAGTTCGTTCATTCAAGTTTCGCCAGCGCTTTTTATCGCCAGCGTGTCGTTTCGCAATGATGGGGCAAAGATACAACTTTTTATTCAAATAAACACCAGAATTCTTGAAAAATAATGGTAATGATTTAGCTGTCGACCTGTTGTGCGCAGCCCCATTCGGCTTCTTTTCCGACGGTAGCCGCTCCCTTCCCATGCGCATGGGAAGGGAGCGGCTGCGCACAACAGATCCGTTGCTATATCATTACTTGTGGAAACAGCAAAGAACTCAGGGGGACTCAAGGCTCAGGCTAGCCTACGGTCCCCTCCAGCGAGACGCTGAGCAGTTTCTGGGCCTCGACAGCGAACTCCATGGGGAGCTTCTGGAGCACCTCCTTGGCGTAGCCGTTGACAATGAGCCCTACGGCCTGCTCGGTGGGTATGCCGCGCTGGTTGCAGTAGAAGAGCTGGTCTTCGGAGATTTTCGAGGTGGTGGCCTCGTGCTCTACGATGGCGGTGGGGTTGTGCACATCCATGTAGGGGAAGGTGTGTGCACCGCAGTGACTGCCCAGCAGGAGGGAGTCACACGAGGAGTAGTTGCGGGCGCCATCGGCAGTGGCGGCGGCGCGTACGAGTCCGCGGTAGCTGTTCTGCGAGTGCCCGGCGCTGATGCCCTTGGAGATGATGGTCGACTTAGTGTTGCGGCCCAGGTGTATCATCTTCGTGCCGGTGTCGGCCTCCTGGTAGTTGTTCGTCACGGCGACGGAATAGAACTCAGCCTGCGAGTTGTCGCCACGAAGAACGCAGGAGGGATATTTCCAGGTAATGGCGGAGCCTGTTTCCACTTGTGTCCAAGAGAGCTTAGAATTCACGCCGCGTAAGTCGCCCCGTTTGGTCACAAGATTCAGGACTCCGCCTTTTCCCTGTTCGTCGCCGGGGTACCAGTTCTGCACGGTGGAGTATTTCACCTCGGCTCGGTTCATGACTACAATCTCGACGACGGCGGCGTGGAGCTGATTCTCGTCGCGCATGGGGGCAGTGCAGCCCTCGAGGTAGGAGACGTAGCTGTCGTCGTCGGCAATGATGAGAGTGCGCTCGAACTGCCCGGTGTTGCGGGCGTTGATGCGAAAATAGCTGCTCAGCTCCATGGGGCAGCGCACGCCATGGGGGATATAGACGAAGGAGCCGTCGCTAAAGACGGCGCTGTTGAGAGCGGCGTAGAAATTGTCGCGGTAGGGGACGACGGTGCCCAGGTACTGGCGCACCAGGTCGCCGTGCTCCTTGACGGCCTCGCCGATGGAGCAGAAGATGACGCCCTTGTCGCGGAGCTTCTCCTTGAAGGTGGTCTTCACGGAGACGGAGTCCATGATGGCGTCAACGGCGGTGTTGCCGCTCAGGGCGAGGCGCTCCTCAAGGGGTATGCCCAGCTTGTTGAAGGTCTTCTCCAGCTCAGGGTCAATCTTCGGCTGCTCGCCGGAAGCAGCACCTTCGGGAGAGCTGGAGGGGGCAGACTTCCTGACCGTGGGGTCGGCATAGTAGCTGATGGCCTGATAGTCGACCGGGGGCACATGGACATGGCCCCATGTGGGGGCTGAGAGCTGCTGCCAGTGGCGGAAGGCACGCAGGCGGAAGTCGAGCATCCAGTCTGGCTCTCCCTTCTTGGCAGAGATGAGGCGGACGATATGCTCGTCGAGTCCTTTCTCGATGATTTCAGTATGTACGTCGGTGGTGAAGCCGAACTCGTATTTCTGCTCGGCTATGCTCCGTACCAGCTCATTGTCGGTGGTGCCTTGACCGCCTGCCTTGTTTTCCACTTGTTGAGGGTATTATTTGTGTGAGTTTACCGTCACCTTGCGGTTGCCGGTGATGTAGATTCCTTTTTTCACCTGTCTGCCGTCGACGGGCCGTCCCTGCAGGTCCATAGTACAGGACGGCGGCGGACAAGTCGCTGCTGCTCACTTCTCTGACGCCGTCCCTGCCGCAGAGGAAGACGATGCCTCGCGCAGCCTTTATCTTCCGTAGCCGAAGCGGATGGGTCAGTCAAATCAGACAAAAGGGAATTTGAAAGATTTGAACGAACGGGAGAATGTCTCTGCGAAGCAGACTCAACAACGTGGTACTTTTCTCCACACGAAGGACACGGGAGTCAGTGGCGGCAAGCTCAGCGTGCTCTGTGTTTCAAGAATCATACCAAGTTGTTGTTCAGCAGTTGCATAAGGACTACAGCTTCTGCTGTACCTCAATCTCCTGGTAGGTCTCGATGGTGTCGCCCACCTGGATGTCGTTGAAGTTGACCAGCGAGATGCCGCACTCGAAGTTGGTTGCCACCTCCTTCACGTCGTCCTTATAGCGCTTCAGCGCATTGATGGCTCCGGAGAAGATGACGATGCCGTCGCGGATGAGGCGGGCCTTGTCCGTGCGGTGCACCTTGCCTTCAGTGACCATGGCGCCGGCCACGGTGCCAATCTTCGAGATCTTGAATACCTCGCGCACCTCCACCTGGGCGGTGACCTCCTCCTTGATGACCTTGTCGAGCATGCCCTCCATGGTGGAGTGCACATCCTCGATGGCGTCGTAGATGATGGAGTAGGTGTTGATCTCCACGCCCTCGCTGTCGGCCAGCTTGCGGGCAGCCGACGAGGGTCGCACCTGGAAGCCGATGATGACGGCCTTCGATGCCGATGCCAGCATGACGTCGTTCTCCGAAATCTGGCCCACAGCCTTGGCGATGACGTTGACCTGCACCTTCTCGGTAGAGAGCTTAATGAACGAGTCGCTGAGTGCCTCGATAGAGCCGTCGGTGTCGCCCTTGACCACGATGTTGAGCTCGTGGAACTCGCCGAGAGCGATACGGTGGCTGATGTCGTCGAGACCGATGGTGCGCTGGGTGCGCAGCCCCTGCTCACGCTGCAGCTGCTCGCGCTTGTTGGCAATCTCGCGGGCCTCCTGCTCGGTGTCCATCACGTTGAAGGCGTCGCCGGCGGTAGGTGCACCGTTCAGGCCCAGGATGATGGCCGGCTGTGCGGGCTTGGCCTCCTGTATGCGCTCGTTGCGCTCGTTGAACATAGCCTTGATTCTTCCGTGGCTGGAGCCGGCGATGACCACGTCGCCCACCTTCAGCGTGCCGTTGCTCACGAGCACGGTGGAGACATAGCCGCGGCCCTTGTCGAGCGAGCTCTCGATGATGCTGCCCGTGGCCTTGCGGTTGGGGTTAGCCTTCAGGTCGAGCATCTCCGCCTCGAGGAGCACCTTCTCCAGGAGGTCTTCGACGCCGATGCCCTTCTTGGCACTGATTTCCTGACACTGGTACTTGCCGCCCCAGTCCTCCACCAGAAGGTTCATGTTAGCCAGGTCTTCGCGAATCTTCTCAGGGTTGGCGCCGGGCTTGTCAATCTTGTTGATGGCAAACACCATCGGCACGTTGGCGGCCTGGGCATGGGCGATGGCCTCCTTCGTCGTGGGCATCACCGAGTCGTCGGCAGCCACGATGATGATGGCGATATCGGTCACCTGGGCGCCACGGGCACGCATGGCGGTAAATGCCTCGTGACCCGGCGTGTCGAGGAAGGTGATCTGACGCCCGTCGGGCAGCGTGACGTTATAGGCGCCGATATGCTGTGTGATGCCGCCGGCCTCACCGGCGATGACGTTGGTCTTGCGGATATAGTCGAGCAGCGAGGTCTTACCGTGGTCGACATGTCCCATGACGGTGACGATGGGCGCGCGCGGCTGGAGGTCGTTCTCGTCGTCAGCATCCTCGTGGATGGCATTCTGCACCTCCGCGCTGACATATTCTGTCTTGAAGCCGAACTCGTCGGCGACGATATTGATGGTCTCTGCGTCGAGGCGCTGGTTGATGGACACCATGATGCCGATGGACATGCAGGTGCCGATGACCTTCACCACAGGGACATTCATCATCGTGGCCAGCTCGGAGACGGTGACAAACTCCGTCAGCTTCAGCACCTTGCTCTGTGCTGCCTCGGCGGCCAGCTCCTCGTTCATGCGCGCGGCCACGGCATCGCGCTTCTCCTTACGGTATTTGGCACCTTTCTTGTTCTGCTGGGTCTTCGACGTGAGGCGGGCCAGCGTCTCCTTCACCTGGCGAGCCACATCCTCCTCGTTCACCTCCAGGGGCTTCACTATCTGGCGGTTCTTGTTCTTCTTGTTCTTTCCGCCCTGCTGAGTCTGGTCGCTGAAGTTCTGGTTGCCGCCCTTGTTCTTCTTCTTGTTGGCATTCTGCTGGGCCTGCTGCTGCTGTTGCTGCTGCTTGGCAGCCTCTTCGATGTCCACGCGGCCCGAGCGTATGCGCTCGCGCTTCTTCTTCTCGCCGCCCTGGCCGTTCTGCTGGCGCTGCTGAGCTGCCTTCTCCTCACGCTGCTTGCGCTTCTCCTCCTTCGACTTCTTCTTGGGGCGCGTGCTCTGGTTGATGGTCGAGAGGTCAATCTTTCCCAGCACGTTCACCTTCGGTGCGAGCTTTTCCTCGCTCTTCAGCGTGAAGATGGCGGGCGCCGACTTCTCTTCAGCAGGTGCCGGCTGCTGAGGCTTTTTCTCAGCTTCGGGCATGGCAGGAGCCGTCTGCGGCTGCACGGCGGCTTTCTGCTCCACGGCGGGAGCAGCCTGTGCCGATTTTTCCACGACGGGTGCCTGCGGGGCTTTCTGCTCCTTCTTCACCTCGGCGGCAGGAGCCGGCGTTTCCGGCTGAGAATCCGTACTCACGGTTTTCTTCTGAACCGGGCTCACGGCTGCAGCCTTTTTCTCCACCGGGGCAGCCGGCTGCTGTGCAGGCTTCGGCTTGTTCAGCGAACTCAGGTCAATCTTACCCAATGGCTTGAACGGCTGTCGCTGCAGCATCTCCTCTTCGGTCTTGGTCTTCACCGGCACCCCCGGCTGAGAATCCGTACTCACGGTTCTCTTCTCCTTCGGCTTCTTAGGGAAGAGCTTGTCGGCCTGGGTCTTCACGGCTTTGTCAGTACTAAACGCCTCTACCAGCGCCCCATACTGCTGGTCGCTGATCTTGGTGTTCGTCGTGGCATCGTCGCGAATCTCACCCAGACTCGTCTTGTTCTTTAGGAATTCAACTGCCGTTTGAAGTCCTATGTTCAGTTCTGTTAATACTTTATTTAATCTGATGCCCATTCTGTAAAATTTAAAAATTAAAAAGTTTAAAAATTAAAAAACTAATAGTTAATCCATTGGCCTGTACTTCTGCACGTTTCAATTTTTTAATTTTCAATTCTTTAATTTTGTTCGAATTCAGCCCTCAGCACTTCCAGCAGGTGGTCGACGGTCTCCTCCTCCAGGTCTGCCTTCTCGATGAGCAGCTCACGGGGAGCGTTGAGCACCTCCTTGGCGGTGTCATAGCCCAAGGCCTTGATGGCATCGATGACCCACTGGTCCACCTCATCTGAGAACTCGTCGAGATAGATGTCCTCGTCGGTCTCGTTCTCGTTGACTACGCGGAACACGTCGATGGTGTACTCGGTGAGCATGGAGGCCAGCTTGATGTTCATGCCGCCCTTGCCGATGGCCAGGCTCACCTCCTCGGGCTGGAGGTACACTTCTGCCTTGTGGTTCTCCTGGTCCAGGCTGATGCTGTTCACCTTGGCCGGTGAAAGGGCGCGCTGGATGAAGAGCTGCACGTTGTTGGTGAAGTTGATGACATCAATATTCTCATTGCCCAGCTCACGGACAATCCCATGCACGCGCGAACCTTTTACACCCACGCATGCGCCCACGGGATCGATGCGGTCGTCGAAGCTCTCCACGGCCACCTTGGCACGCTCGCCCGGCATGCGGGCCACGCGGCGGATGGCGATAAGCCCGTCGGCAATCTCAGGCACCTCAGCCTCCAGCAGCCGTTTCAGGAAGTCGGGACTGGTGCGGCTCAACAGGATGCGGGGGTTGTTGTTCTCGTTCTGCACTTCCTTCACCAAGGCCCTCACGGTCTCGCCCTTGTGGTAGTTGTCGTTGGGAATCTGGTCGCCCTTCATCAGGTGCAGCTCGTTGCCCTCGTCGTCCATGAGGAGCACCTCGCGCTTCCACATCTGGTAGACCTCGCCGCTGACGATGGTGCCCACCTTGTCCTTGTATTTCTGGTAGAGGGCGTCGTGGTCGAGCTCCAGGATTTTCGAAGCCAGCGTCTGGCGCAGGTTCAGGATGGCACGCCTTCCGAACTTGGTGAAGTCCACCTCCTCGCTCACTTCCTCGCCCACCTCGTAGTCGGGTTCAATCTTCAGCGCGTCGCTCAGGGCTATCTCCTTGTTCTCGTCTTTCACCTCATTGTCTTCAACGACAATACGGTGGCGGTGAATCTCGAAGTCGCCCTTGTCGGGGTTCACGATGACGTCGAAATTCTCGTCTGTGCCAAACATCTTTGCCAGCACATTGCGAAAGCTCTCCTCCAGTACGCTCACCAGTGTGGTGCGGTCAATGTTCTTTGTCTCTTTAAACTCCTGAAAGGTCTCGAACATGCTGGAACCTTTCGCGTTTTTCTTTGTTGCCATTATCTATTTTTATTTTTGTTTTTAGAACTTGGAAGTATCGCCTGCGGCGAGTAGGATTTATCTTATTTGAAATTGAGAAGATAGCGGGTGCTCTTCACCACGTCCATGGAGAACTGGCGGTCTACGTCCACCTTCACGGGGCGCTTCTTTCCCTCGGGCACCTGTTTCTCCTGTGTGGTAACGGTAAACTGACGGCCGTCGACGGCTTTCAGCACGCCGGTCAGCTTCTGGCCGTCGGCTGTCACCACCTCCACCTCGTCACCCACGTGGTTCACGTATTGCTGCTCCACCTTGAACGGCTGGCCCAGTCCGGCGCTTCCCACTTCCAGCTCGTAGTCGCCCAGCTCGTCGCCGAGCTTCTCCTGCATGTAGCGGCTCAGCTCTGCACAGTCTTCAATCCACACGCCGTCGGTACAGTCAATTTCAATGACGATGCGGTCGTCCTGACCATCCATCTGAATGTCCACCAGGAAGTAGTCGCCCTTGCTGAGCCACTCTTCCACCACTGTCTTAATAGTCTCTTTTGTTATCATTCTCCTTTGTTTATAAAAGAATGAGGAGCTCGTTGAAGCTCCTCATTCCACTGAACGGCTGCAAAGGTACGCATTTTTTTCCGTTCCACCAAATAATTTTATAAAAAAATGTAAAACTCCCGTTGCTTCCGTTGCTCAATCCAGCAAGATGACCTTTGCCGTCTGGTTGTCCATGTCTGGCATGGTGACTCCTACCGGGGCACCGATATAGGTGGGGTCGCAAATCACATAGCGGTGGTCGTCCAGCATGATGTAGTCGCCCTTCACCTCGTCTTCGCCAAAGTCTACGGCACAGGCCAGATGTCCAGGATAAAAGACGAGGATGCAGCGCAGACCCAGCAGATTGCGAACCAGTCTGGTAAGCAGTATGGCGCGGTCCTCACAGTCGGCGTAGGGGTAGAACAGCGTCTCTTCGGCAAAGAA
>JAILFU010000095.1 GCA_024697405.1 Prevotella sp. | reverse complement strand
CCGCCGACGCCATCGAGGCCCTCTATTTGTACTTCGGCAGCAGCAGCAATGCCCGCTCCACCCGCCCGGAACAGGAGAACCAAAAAGGAACACAGCTGCCAGATTGAGCAATGTAGCTCCTCCACATGCCAATGGAACGGACAAAAATCTTCATAAATCCAGCAAAAAGAACCAGCGAAAACAGGGCAAAACAGCAAAAAGGAACCAAATGGACTAAGAAAAGGACTAAAATGGACTAACGGTTTTGGTCCTTTTTTTATTAATTTTGCACGCGCAAAATAAAAAATGTGCAGCAGTGAATGTATTTACAAAAATAATTTGTATCTTTGCAAGCTTATCCAAGAGAACGGCTTAAAACTAATAAAAAATGCAACCAATTTGAAACTCATAATAATTAAAACAAACTCCATTATGAAAAAAACACTATTGTTAATCGCCATGCTCTGCATGGCATGCTTCAGTGCCTCTGCCCAAGATGTTGGGAGGACTATTCTGCCTTGGGGCACTAAACAAGCGTGGGAGATGAAGTATGTATTCTTTGTAGGTACCGACAGTGAGCCTGAGGCTGATGGTTCAGGGCATGCCTGGTATGAAGAGGATTACAATGATGAAAGCTGGGAAACGCTGAGCGGCCCTATCGCCAATCTTGAAAATCAGTTCTCCACCGTGAACACCATCTGGAATAATGAAGGCGTTGGGAGTAGCAGCTACTGCCTGCGCCGAACCTTCACGCTGGACGAGGTGGACGAGCAGGGATATACCTTCCTTTCACAGCATGACGACAACCTGAAGGTGTGGCTCAACGGCGAGCTGGTGGTTGATGCTGTTTATGACGGTAGACTGGATTGTCACCACATTCCTGCCTCGAAATTCCATGAGGGCGACAATACGATGGCCATCTTTGTCAGTGACTTTGGCGGAGAGGCATTCCTCGACTATAACCTGGGACAGATTTTCTTCCTGAAGAATGTAGAGACGGGCAAGTACCTGAACGCAGGCAATGCGTGGGGCACACACGCCGTGTTGGCCGACGAGCCGCTGCCCGCACAGCTCACCAAGCAGACAGACGGCAGCTACACCATCTTCTTCCCCTATGAAAGCTGGAACCAGCAACTGTTGTTCGTGGACGAGAATTTGGCAGATGTATACGTGGACTACAACGGACAAGAAAGCCCGGCATGCCGCTACTGGACCATTACTGATGCCGGCAACGGCAACTACCATATCCAGACGCTGAACGCAACAGACACCTATCTGGGCAACAATCCCGACAAGGAAGCACTTGATGGAAACGGTGAAGAGATGCACAATCAGGATGATGTGGATGCTAACACGACAGCTGGCATGAACATCACCTGGACGCTGGAGCCTGAAGGCCTACACACCGCAGCTCAAGCTGAACAGCTGCAGGCACTCATCAATCAGGCTAAAGACCTTAAGATTGACACCGAACTTCAACAAAGCGTTTTGAACAACGACGACGCTTCCTACACAGAGATGCTCAAACAGATTATTCGGCTCCAAGACGAGATAGCAGGAAAGCTGGAAATCATCACATTTGAAGACCCGGCAGTGGGGGCACTGTGCGGAGCCAACTGGGGAGGTGATGACTTCAAGCTGAACGTGTTTGAGGCTGGAGAAGTGACTGACCTGGGTGTCGTGTTTAAGGGCAAAACCAATATTACGAGCTTCAACGAGCTGCGCTATTTCACCGGGCTGAAAACTATCGGCTGCAACGCATTTAATAAATGTACGAATCTGAAGTCTGTCATGCTGCCCGAAGGACTCACAACCATTGAAGGAACCGACGAGGACCAAGGTGGAGCCTTCGCCAGGACGGGCTTGGAGGCCATCCAGTTCCCCTCGACGCTGACGGCGATAGGAAACTTGGCTTTTCAGGGATGCGAGAGTCTGACGAGCATTGACTTCAACGGCTGCACAGCGACCCTCGAAGGTGATGTTTTCTCGTGGTGCAGCAGCCTGCAGGAGGTCAACATCCCCAATACCATTACACTAGTAGGTTATCACACATTTGCATGCTGTGAAAAATTGGAAACTGTTGTTTTCGAAGAAGATAATCCTTCAGAGGGTTTAATAGGTACATTCGGCGCATGTGGTGACCCTTCTCTGAAGACAGTGGTTCTCCCTTCAACGGCCATTATGGGTGACTGGATGTTTACGAACTGCACAAGTCTTGAGTCCGTTACCTTCCTCAGTGGAGATCCTGGCGATAAGCACTTTGCCAACAACTTCCAGGGATGCCCCGACGATGTGCTGTTCACCATTCCCGAAGGCACGGCGGAGAGCTACCTGAAAATGGGCTACCGTAACCTCTCCGACAAGGGTGCCCTTGGCAAGGTGAAGGAATTATTTGAGAACCAGGTTGAATCCATTTATGAAATAGCCTATCAGGTAGAAGACGGTGAATGGGATAATGCCCTAAACGCAGCTAAAGATGCAGCATACGAGGTTGTGAATGCAACAGATGACTACCTAACGGTTTATGCACAAATTGAGGCTATGAAGGATGCCGCCAAGACCTTCCTAGTCTCTGCCCCGCTGACTGCTGACTTAGACGTGACTGCCGCCATGATTACCAATGCCGATAACGACTACTTTGACATGGGCTGGACTATCGGTTTCTTGGGAGTGCACAATGGCTGGCAGGGATATGATGCTACTTATACTAACGGAGAATGCACCATACAGAATTTCCTGGAAGGGTGGCAACCTGGCAGTACACTTAGTGACGGTAAACACTCACAGGTTATCCGTCAGTTGCCCGCCGGCAAGTATCGTCTGGTGGCCAAGGCCATAGCCAGCAATGATGACCCGGAGCAAGAGGTAACAGGTGTTAGCCTGTTTATGGGCGACCAAAGCACCCCCGTGGCCACAGCCACTGGGAAGCCGGAGTTCTTCACCGTGGAGTTCACCAACCCCGAGACACAAGACGTAGAGATTGGCCTGAAGGTGGAGGGCACCACCTCCAACTGGGTGGCTGTAGACGACTTCATACTTACCTATCTGGGTGAGGAAAACCTGCAGAATGCTGAAATCTCCGAGAATGTCTATTATATTAAGAATGTGGAGACGGGCAAGTACCTGAACCACGGCAACGCTTGGAACATGCACGCCGTGCTGAGCGACGAGCCGATGCCCGTGCATATTCTCCCGTATGAAGATGGCTACAAACTCTTTTGCCCTGAAGGCAGCCAGTTCCGTCAAGAGATTTTCCGTGCTGACGAGAGTAACGTGTTTGTTGACTACCAGGGACAAGACGATGGATGCTCTTACTGGACCATTACTACTGCTGGCGAGGGAATGCCATTGTTCATACAGTCGTACGTGTCAGACCCCCTTTACGGACAAGAGGTCATGCCCGGCACCTATTTGGGCAACAACCCCACCAAGCAGGCAGTTAATGAAGGTGGTGAAGCCCTTGACGCTTACAACGACGTGGATGCAAACATCCACCGCACGCTGGACATGAACGTGAAATGGGTGCTGGAGGTTGCCACCACCACCGATGTTCTGCAGAATGAACTGGCAGACAATATCGCCCAGGCACAAAAGCGTGGAATCTATACTGAAGAGGCAGAGAATGCACTTAACAATGAAGAGGACAATTCCTACTGGCCGCGAATGGGGTGGCTCGACAACCTGAGGATAGAGCTTAAGCGGATAGATGGATATCTTGAAGACCTCAGAAAGCTGATTGATGCTGCCAACCTGCTTGGCGTAGATACGGAAGAGGCCACACAGGTGGCCGACAATGAAGAAGCCAACTTCACCGAGATATACGATGCCACCATCACCCTGCGCCAGGCATACATTGCCAAGCTGGGCGAGGGCGTGAGCGTAGGCCTGTTGCCACTCGACGTGACCTGCGCCATCGCCAACCCGTCGTTCTCCTTTGATGGTTCTACAGATTGGGACGGCAACTACTTGGAGCTTGGATTTAATCAACACGACAATGCCGAGTGCTATGGAAAAGCCTTTGACTTGTACCAGACCATCAACGGACTGCCCAACGGCATCTACAAACTGAGGATGAAGGGCTTCAAGCGCGGCACCGATGCAGCATATCTCTATGCCAACGACGAGTCGGTAGCCCTGAAAGATGTGTGGGAAGATGCAACAGAAGGAGAGCCAAGGTACAACTATGTAGACTATCGTGGCGTGACACGATGGTCAGACTTCTGGAGAAACGAAGAAGGGAAATATGCCCCCAACAGCATGAAGGCCGCCAGCATCATGTTCGACCAAGACAAGTATGAGAACGAGCTGGAGGTCATCGTCACCGACGGCACGCTCACCCTGGGTGTCAAGAACGAGAAAGAAGACGGCGAGTGGGTCTGCTTCGACGACTTCCGCCTAGAGTATCTGGGCGAGCATATCGACGTGACCGATGTCTCAGAGATGGAGGATGTAATCTATATGGAGGAACTGAATGGACTGGCCGGAAGAACCATACCCTTGGTGGTGAACCTGAGAAACACAAAGACGGCCTATGGCTGCACGTTCAATCTGGTACTGCCTGAAGGCTTCAGCCTAAAGGAAGAAGATGAAACAATTGTATACAGCCTGGCCAATAGAGCCAAGACCATGTCTGTCACACCGTATAAGCGTGACGACCATACCTATCAGATTGTCTTGATGAATTATTCCAATCCCATGACAGGAAACGATGGTGCGGTCATAACGCTACAGGTGCAAATACCCGACGATGCTGCACCTGGCGACTACAAGGTGTCAATGAACACCTGTATGTATGAGTACAAGTCAAACGGCACGAAAGAATTCATACTGTCTGACATTGTGAGTAAGCTGACGGTAGGCAACTATATCATGGGCGACGTGAACAACAGCGGTAGTGTAACGCCCGCTGATGCCATCATGATTCTGTATCATTTCTTCGGCGTGGAGCAGAATGATTTCAAAATTGCAGCTGCTGATTTGAATGGCGACGGAATTATCAGCCCCGCCGACGCCATCGAGGCCCTCTACCTGTATTTCAGTGGCGGCAACGGTGCTCGTACCACCCGCCCAGAGCAGAAAGAGGTGAACCTCCGCGACCCGGAGTAGCAACTAAGCAGGGGCGCGAGTGAGAATGCGCTCCTTCAATGCCGTATATTGTCCGAGGGCAGCCACATGTGGCTGCCCTCGAACGATGTTGTTGCCACGGTTTTACACGGTTGGACACGGTTATTCTAGTTGTGATTGCCACGGTTTTACACGGTTGGATACGGGTTTCTATGTTGTGATTGCCACGGTTTTACACGGTTGGACACGGTTATTCTAGTTGTGGTTGCCACGTTTTTACACGGTTGGGCACGGGTTTCTAGTTGTGGTTGCCACAGTTGGACACGGGTTTCTATGTTGTGGTTGGGCACTGTTGGGCACGGGTTTCTAGTTGTTGGTGACATCCGACAGTACTAAAATTGTCTGGATCCGTGCCAACTACAAATGCAACCTCGACAACATCTCCTTCCTGAACAACTACAGGAACTAACCTACTTGCGAGCCTCTAACCACAACTGGAAGAAGCGGTCGTAGATGCTGTAGACATTGTCGTTCTGAGTAATGAAATCCTTTTCCAGTAGTCCTTTAACGGCAGAAACCACGGAACTGGGTGAGGGGAGATGGTATTTGTGGACGAACTTGCCACCGGAGATACTTTTCACCTGCCCTTCAGCAGCGATAGCCAAAAACACGTTGCGTTGCTTCTCTGGCATCTGACGCAGCAGTTCCCCGTAATATGCTGATGACAATTGCAGATAGGTGTCAATGGCCTTGTCAATCATCTCCAGCGTACAAGTCTCGCCTTTCGGCGTCAGCATGTAGAGCATGTTCATGATGCGCTGAACGTTGGCTGTAATCCCCTCAAAACGCTGGTAGACTGATGCCACCACTTCATAGGATATTCGCCTGTCGCCATTCTTGGCAAACTGTGGTTCAGCGAAAGCCCAGTAGCGGTCCAAAGGTATTGCCCCAAGACTCATGGGCACCACCGACTGGTAGAAAGGACGTGAGGGCGACAGGAACATCTCGCTCATCAAATGGCGCTGTGAACCGGCAAAGACGAAGTTGGCATTCGGGCATTGCTGAATCTGAGTACGCAGCGCAGCCTCTACATTCTGGTTGTCATTATAATAAAGAATCTGCTGAAACTCGTCAATAGCTACGAAGCAGTGCTTCTCTGCCGTGCGCAGATAGGCGAAAATCTCGTCGAGCGTTGTTTGCGGTGGAACCATCGTTCCTACGCCCAAACCCCATTGGGGATTGCCGTTGATGTCGAAAGATATTTCAGAACGTATCGACAGCAACATATTCAGAAAGCCCTCCCAAACCTTTCTGCCTTTGGGCTTCAAGGCGTCGAGGATGGATTTTCCGAACATACTGACGAAGTCGCGGAATGAGTTAGTGGCATAGGTGTCGATGACGAAACAATAATAATCTTCTTTAATAACTGTCTGTTGGAAGCAATGTTTTATCAAGTCGGTCTTACCCACACGGCGTGGCGACATCAGGGCAATATTATTACCATTGGTCAGGAGGTTGGTAAGCATCGCCGTTTCGTCCACACGGTCGCAGAAGTACTCTGGACCAGCATAACCATTTGTTACAAAAGGATTATCAATCATATATTCCACTTTTTCGTGCAAAGATAGTACTTTTGCCGCAATTATCAAAAAATAATTATCAAAAAATGACAATTCCTGGAATAATAGGCATCATTCCATTGCCACGGTTTTACACGGTTGGGCACGGGTTTCTATGTTGTGATTGCCACGGTTTTACACGGTGGGCACGGGTTTCTATGTTGTGATTGCCACGGTTTTACACGGTTGGGCACAGTTTTCTAGTTGTTGGTGACACAGTTTTGCGGATAATCATTTTCCACGAAATACATATAGAGAAACACGAAAAAATGGTATACCACAGATAACGCAGATTTCACTGATTTGGCTGCGCACTAATGATTCTATATCATAGTCCCTATGGCGTATCGTCAGCTAGCAACTAGTCCTTCATCAGCTTCACGCTGTGCTGCCGACCCTGCTGGCGCCAGGAAATGATGTAGAGGCCGGTGGGGTAGGGGAGGAGGCTGAAATCGTCGGTGGCACGGAAGGTGGCTATGCGACGGCCGGAGGCGCTGTAGACGCTGACCAAGAAGGTGAGAGCGTCGCGCCGGTCGGCACCGAAGTGCAGTCGGCCGGAGGCGGGGTCGTAGGCCAGGGCATAGTCCTCGGTGACGTCATCCAAGGCGGTGTCCACCACCTTGCCCACTTCCTCTATTCGCCAGAGGCGGTTGGCCGACGAGCTGTTGCGCTCGTCGCTGGTGTAGCTGATGACAGGTGTACCGTCGTTGCCGTTTCCTCCCTGCAGGTTGGCGGCATGCTCGCTCCAGCGACTGATGATGTTGTAGCGGCCGTCGGATTGCTTCACCATGTTCCACTGCTGCCGCATGTCGGCAGAGTCGGCCACCTCCACCGTCAGCACCTCTCCTGTGTTGGTGGTGGCCGTGGTGCCAGCCGGACTGGGGTCGCTGAGTGCGCGTCCCGTGGCCCTGTTCACGAGGAAGAGCCAGCCATCGTGCAGGGTGATGATCTGCCACTGCTGGCTCTCGCTGTCGGTGTCGCGTCGGCGGCAGCGCACCTCGTCGGTCAGTGCGTCCACATCGAAATAGGTGTGCGTAGAGGCGTTGTAGATGGCATAGTAGCTGGTGGCGTCGGCCTTGAAGTCGGGCACGATGACTTCCGGCTCATCCGGCTCCGTCTCTGGAAGCAAGGCGGCGAATGCCTTGGTGAGGTAGGGGATATGCCGACTGAGGAAGATGCGCACATCGGTGACATACTGCTCGTAGGTGCTGTAAAGCACGCGCTCGCGCAAGGCAAGGGTGTTGATGCCCCATCGCTGATAGTTCAGCTGCTGCGAGGCATCGATCAGCTCGGTCAGACTGTCGAGCTTCTCGTTGAGATACTGCTCCAGCCCGTCGTCCACCAGCTTCTTGTAGCGGCGGTTGATGAGCCGTGCAAACCAAGGGTCATCCCAGAAGCGTTGCGCCCAGCCCTTGCAGCCGTTGGAGCTGCCGTAGCCTACGTCCTTCATCAGCTGCCGCTCGGTGTTGCTGGTGCCTCCTCGGTCGGTGCGGTTGTCGTTGTTGTAGGCGATGTCGTAGTCCCACAGCGGCCCCCAGTAGAGGCGGTCGTCATCCTGGTCCTTGTAGAAATAGGTGCTGAAGAAGCCGTCGGGGTTGGCGCTCACCTCGGTGCAGATATACCAGTCGGCCAGCGAGAGGGAGTCTACCAGCGGCCGATAGCCTGTCTCTGGGTCGGTGAAGGTTTTTGAGTTCAGGATGTTCTCAAAGTTCTGCACATAGCGCTGAATATAGAGGTACTGCCGGCGGTCTATCTCGTCCTCGTCGGGATAGTGGATGCGCACGGCCACATGGTACTTGCTGGTGTAGAAGCCCGTCTTGCCGGCCATGAAGTCACAGAATCCGTCGGCCTCGAGCAGATAGCCGCCGGTGACGTTGCTCTCTTCCGTCAGCGGATAGTCCTGCTCCACGACGTCCACACGGTGCTTACGCACGTCCACCTGGTCGGATATCTGGTAGTTGCCCTGATACCGGCCGTTCACTGTCAGGTCGACGAACTTTGCCGCCGGGTTGAACTCCAGGCTGGTTCGCTCGCCCATCAGGCTGGTCAGCGCGTTGCGCAGCAGTGTCTTGTCGCCGTGGTTGGCCAGCAGTGTCCACTTCTTCGTGTTCGCATAGCCCTTGCCCAGCAGCTTCACCTTCTCGTTGAATTTCAACTTATAGGGCTTCTTGGGCAGGTCGGCGGTGGAGTTGCCTCGCACGCGTACTTGCAGCGAGTCGAAGAATGACACGTTGTCCTCCTCGTCCACATACCACATCCTGGCCAGCACATAGGTCGTCTTGCTCGTGATGCTGCGGCCGTTGAAGGTGTTGATATACACATGGGGCAGGTTCGTCAGCCGTGCATGCTCCGTGCCGGTCTGTCCCCAGCTGCCTGTGACTGCCGCCAGCAGGATTATCAGTAAAAGTATTTGTCGTCTCATCTTGCTTGAAAGGTTGAAAAGTTGTGTCGGTGATTCCACGTGCAAAGATAAGGAAAAAATCCGATTTTTTTTCCTGTTTAGAAAAAAAGTTTGTATCTTTGCACATTATTTCAATAGAAACAACAAAAAAATAGTGATGAAAAGACTCTTATTCCTCCTTTCTTGCTGCATAGGATGTACGTGGTGCATGCCCGCCAGTGCACAGAACAGCAACCTGGAAGACGACATCTGGAAACAGGTGAACCTCAGCGAGGTGGACTACAAACATGCACGTAACTACTGCCAGCGCCTGTATGGCTACTACCGCTACATCGACGACGGAATCATGTATATTAAGGACAGGCAGCTAAAGCTTTACCGCGTCTACGAGGGCATCTTCGAGCTGGACATTCTCTACAAGAAAGACACGGACGAGGGTGCTACCGTCATGGTGAGCCGCGATCTGGTGCACCCAGACCAGAAGGGTTCGTTCCCGGAGTTCTACGAGCTGAAGCCCTACACCTTCCTGGAGAAGGCACGCAAGGTGCCCAAGCACTACACGCTGGAGACCAGCGGCGACACCACCCGCGTCTTCACGAAGCTGGGACAGGCTGGCACCATCGTCAAGGACACCGTGCGCCATGAGCTGCACATGAAATACGATGCGCTGGCTCCCGACACGGCAGCAAACGTCAATATCCTCATCGCGAAAGCTCATCTCTCCAACGTGCAGGCCGACGCCCTATACTGGTACGACGAGACCAGCGAGGACTATGTGCCTCAGGGTAACCTGAAGCGCAACACCTTTGAAGGCCGCATCGACATGCACATCCTGGGTACTCATGAGATTTTCAATGAGTACACGGAGCTCTATGTCGACAGCGTGGTCTACTTCACCCGCGAGGAATACAGGGCTGAGGCAAAGACCTCTGCCGCTCAGCGCCGCAAGCGCTGCGGATATACCGATGCCGACATCGACCGCCTGAAGCAGAAACTGGATGTGCCGCCCCTTTCGCCCGCCGTGCTACAGCGCATAGAAGACCAGCGCGACTGGGACGAAGAGTTTGAACAGTGGAAAGCCACAAACAATCAGCAAAAATAACATTAACATCAAGAACATACAAACTATGAGTAAGAAAAAATCATTTCTGGCAGCAGTTATCATAAGCTGCATTTCCGCCACGGCATTCGCCGAGACCATCGGCGATACCATTGTCATCGAGAAAGCCGACAAAGTGAAAATTGAGACCCGCGACACCGTGCAGCGTATCGTTATCACCGGATCGAAGGACGACCCGCAGTTCCATTACACGCAGCGCATCAGCATCTCCGACACTAGCGATGTGCGCCGCACTATAAAGAGCGTGAAGGACTTCAACAAGATTTCCATTCCCGGAAAGGGTGGCAAGCCCAGCAAGTGGGAAAGTTCCGGCCATTTCAACATTGGTCTGAATGCCGCCCTCGATGCCCCCGAGGAATATAAGTTCAAGGTATGGCCCTCGTTTGAGCTGGGCCTCACCTGGCTGGCCGACTATCGTCCTTTCGGCAAGAAAAACGTGTGGAGCGTAGGTATGGGTGTCTACTGGCGTCACTACCGCTCGTCGAAAGACTACTACTGGTGGAAGGTAAACGACGTGCTGAAGCAGGTAAAATATCCTGAAAAGCTAGAACATACTAGCACGTCGCTGAACGTCATCAGTCTGGGAATCCCCATCATGTACACCCACTATTTCGACAACAAGCATAAATGGGGCCTGACGCTGGGTGACATTGTGAACTGGAACTCGGCCTACGCACGAAGATATTATGAAGTTGGCGACGAGGATTATCATGGAGTTCTTCAAGGACGGTCGCGGCCCGAAGATGCATCAACTTTCCTTCGGCTTTTACTGGTAAAGAGTTAGCCCCTCCTGACCTTCCCCAAGGGTAGGATTTTTCCCTCCTTGGGAAGGGTAGGGGATGGGCAATTAGAAGTCAAAACTATTATCCATGGCATTAAAATGTGGTATTGTGGGCCTGCCAAACGTGGGCAAGAGCACACTGTTCAACTGTCTGTCGAGCGCAAAGGCGCAGGCAGCCAACTTTCCTTTCTGTACAATA
Source organism: Prevotella sp. (assembly GCA_024697405.1). GTDB lineage: Bacteria > Bacteroidota > Bacteroidia > Bacteroidales > Bacteroidaceae > Prevotella. The sequence goes on along the minus strand of JAILFU010000095.1, from coordinate 10,433 downwards.
GAACCTAATGTGGGTGTCATCACCGTGCCCGACGAGCGGCTGACAAAGCTGGCCGAGCTGGTGCACCCCGGCCGCATCGTTCCCGCCACGTGCGAGATTGTCGACATTGCCGGACTGGTGAAGGGCGCGTCGAAGGGCGAGGGACTGGGCAACAAGTTCCTGGGCAACATCCGCGAGACCGACGCCATTATCCATGTGCTGCGCTGCTTCGAGGATGAGAATATCACCCATGTCGACGGCACTATCGACCCCATCCGCGACAAGGAGATTATCGACACGGAGCTGCAGCTGAAGGACTTGGAGACTATCGAGAGCCGTCTGGCCAAGACGGAGAAGGCCGCTGCCGCCGGCAACAAGGATGCCAAGCTGGAAGTGACCGTGCTGAAAGCCTACAAGGAGGCACTCGACCAAGGCAAGAATGCCCGCGTGGTGGAATTTGATACAAAGGACGAGCAGGACTGCGCCCGCCAGTTGTTCCTGCTGACATCGAAGCCGGTGCTCTATGTCTGCAATGTGGCTGAGCAGGATGCGAAGTCGGGAAACGACTTCACACGAGCCATTGAGAAGATGGCGCAGGAAGAGGGTGCAGAGGCTATGGTCATCGCCGCCAAGACGGAGGAAGACATCGCCGAGCTGGAGTCGTACGACGACAAGCAGCTCTTCCTGGAGGAGCTGGGCCTGGAGGAGAGCGGCGTGAACCGCCTCATCAAGAAGGCATACGCTCTGCTGAACCTGGAGACCTTCATCACCGCCGGCCCCATGGAAGTAAAGGCTTGGACCTACAAGAAGGGGTGGAAGGCGCCGCAGTGTGCCGGTGTCATTCATACCGACTTTGAGAAAGGCTTTATACGGGCCGAGGTCATCAAGTATGATGACTATATCAAATACGGCTCGGAGGCCGCCGTGCGCGAGGCCGGCAAGATGGGTGTCGAAGGTAAGGACTACATCGTCCAGGACGGCGACATCATGCACTTCCGCTTTAACGTGTAGTGATGCTGAAAAGACTCTTCCTGCTGCTTGGAGTGCTCGCTGCGGGGCTGACTGTCCAGGGAAAAGAGAGTGCTTGCCCGATGGTGCACATCGTGCCGGAGCGCCTGCCCAACCTGACGATGCCACGCAGCGGTCACAGCATCTTCTATGCTAACGGGGAACTGACCCTGGTGGGTGGCCATACCACCCATTTCGTACCTACGCCAACGGCAGAATATTTCGCCGACGGTGTCTGGCACCAGATTCCGATGGCCTACAGCCATGACAACGGCTTTGCCATTGTCCTGCGCTCGGGCGAGGTCATCATCGGCGGCGGCCATGACGAGCCGTTGGGCGTAGGCCAGACTTTTATGCTGGAGCGATACAACCCCCCGGCTCACTCGTTTGAGGGCTTTGGCTGCCTGGATCGCCGGCGCGTGCTGGCCAATGCCGCACAGCTGGCCGACGGGCAGGTCATTATTGCCGGCAACCACTATGCCGACGATGCCATCGCCTGCTACGACGGCCGAAGCCAGGTGCAGCATATAAAAAGCGTGACACAGGGACGTTCGAATCCCTACATCCTCCCAATAGCGGACGACAATGCCGTCATCCTCGGAGCCAACGACCAGTACGACAAACACCCCGACACCGTCTGGGTAGACCGCCTGAAAGGCGACGCTTTCCGTGTGCCGCTGCTGGAACAGTGGCGACTGGTATATACCGACCAGCCCTTCAGCAGCGACGCCTGTGCTGTGGGCAACCTATCATCCCTCATTCCTTCGGACAGCATGAATCTGGCCAGCAGAAACACCTATCTGCTGACGGCTACAGACAAAAGCGGGCAGCTGGCCATCGTCATGATGCGCGACACAGTGTTCTCACTGTTGCCCACTGCCTGCCCCATACCGATGGAGAGTCCTTTTGGCCCTGTCTTCTACAAAGGTCCCGTCATCGTCGACAGCCTTCGCCATCGGGGCTATGTCATGGGTATCGACAGCATGTACTGCCGCCAATATGTGCTCGCCATAGACTATGCCCAGCAACCGGCAGCACTGACGCTCTACTATACCGACTCTTTGGAACAGGCAACTATTACTATCCCCATAGTGACGCCCGACGGCGACCTGATATTGGCAGGCGGCCATCCCAACACCAATTATAAGCCTTTGGCCGAAGTATGGCTCTACCGCTTCGCCACCACGCCGCAAACAGCCGCTACAGGATGGACTGCTTGGGTGTGGACACTGCCGGCAATCCTAATTTCAGCTATACTCGCATACTTATTTATTTATTTACGCCGCAGGAGAAAGCAAACCGCCCTCAGCATTTCAACCCCTGAACCCCTAAACGACCTAACAACCAATTCCCTAAACGACCAAACGACCAATACCCTAAACGACCAAACGACCAAACGACCAAACGACCAGTCAGTTGCTGAACTCATGGAGCGCATCTCCCAGCTCATGGACGAGGAACGGCTTTATCTGCACAGCGATTTGAAACTGCAGGACGTTGCAGTAAGACTCAACACCAACAGCGGCTACGTCAGCGAGTGCATCAACACCATGCGTGGCCAGTCGTTCTCACAGTTTGTGAACACCTACCGTGTGAGCCAAGCGCAGGAACTGCTGCGCCAGCAGCCCGACTTGAAGGCTGCCAACGTAGCCACAGCCTCTGGGTTCAGCACCGAGTCCTCTTTCTTCCGCAACTTCAAGCTCATCACGGGCATGACACCCCGCGAGTGGCTCGGATCATTGTAACAAAGCACATGGTTCTACACACTTACCAACAGTCCCGATGACTTTGTTTCCATTATAATAGATTTTGGAGAATACCCTAATTAGTGGTATCTGTCAACACATCTTTAACAATTGACACACAGAACAGAAAAAGCGGGCGAATCTTTTGGCAATTCGCCCACTTTTTCGTAACTTTGCAGCGAGCATTCAAAAGAACAGCTATGGCAATAATAGATATACCCGAAAGAAACTATGCCGTGGGCGTGCAGATGTTCGACCACATACGCGAGAGCAAGGCTCCCTACGTAGACAAGACGGCATACGTCTACCGCATGGTGAAAACCAATGCCGTGAACTTCTTCCTCAGCCGCCCGCGCCGTTTCGGCAAGTCACTGCTGGTGGACACGCTGCGTTGCTATTTTGAGGGGCGCAAGGAGCTGTTTGAAGGGCTGGCCATCTACGACCAGGAGAAGGAGTGGAAGAAATACCCGGTCATACGTCTCGACCTCAGCAATGGCAAATACTATGACGAGAGCCTGGTGCACGGCACTATCAACACCATCCTGAAATACCAGGAGGAGGTATTCGGTATCACCAATCCAGAAGATCCCACAAATTATGATTCACGTCTGACAAATCTCATCAGGGAAGCCTACAAGCAGACGGGTGAAAAGGTGGTAGTGCTCATCGACGAATACGACGCGCCTATGCTCGACAGCATCAACAATCCCACGCTGCAGGACAGCATCCGCAACAAAATCCGTAATCTCTTCAGCCCGCTGAAGGCCCAGGCGCAATATCTGCGCTTCGTCTTCCTCACTGGCATATCGAAGTTTTCGCAGCTCTCCGTATTCAGTGAGCTGAACAACCTGCAACAGCTTACCTTCGACCCTGCCTATGAAGCCATCTGCGGCATTACCCACGAGGAACTGCTCACGCAGATGAAGCCCGACGTAGAGCTACTTACAGAGAAAATGAATGTCACCTATAAGCGCTGGAATATACGATACACTTATGATGACGTGGTGGCCAAATTGAAGCACTGGTACGACGGTTACCACTTCTCTAACCACTTTACCGACGTGTATTGTCCTTGGAGCTTGGTAAACGCTTTCGCCTTAGGAGATATCATGAACTTCTGGTTCTCCACCGGCACACCCACCATGCTCGTCGATGTCATGCGTCAACACCATATCGTCATGCCGCAGCTGGAGGGCTTCAAAACCGGCCTGGAGCGCCTCAACGCCCCTACAGAGCGCATCACCGACCCTATCCCCGTGCTCTATCAGAGTGGATACCTCACGTTGAAGGATTACGACCCCTTCGACAACGAATGGACGCTGGGATTCCCCAACGAGGAGGTCTACCGGGGCTTTGCCCGCTCGTTCTACAATTATTATATGGAGCAGTATGTGGGTAGTCAGGACACTGTGGGCAATGCCTTCAACCGCCTGCGCCGAAAGCAAATCAGCATGGAGCAGTTCGTCGAGGTCATCAGAAAATGGTATGCAGGCATCCCCTACAGCATCACCGACAAGATACAAGGTGAGCAGCTATACCAAGTGCTGCTCTACGCTGTGCTCGTGGCCTGCAATGCCGACGTGCACGCGGAGGAACAGACGTCAGACGGCCGTATGGACATCGACCTGAAGCTGGAGGATGCCATCTACATCCTGGAGTTGAAATACGGCAAGACTGCCGATGAGGCCGCCAACCAAGTCATCGCGAAAGACTATGCCGTGCGCTTCGCTTCCGATTCCCGACCCGTTTACGCCGTAGGTCTGAACATCAGTGCCGACCGCCGCACCATCGACAACTATGAGCTAGTCAAGGTGAAATAGACAGAAAGAAATTTTGTCTGGGGAAAAAACAGAAAAAACGGGCGAATTGTTTGGCAGTTCGCCCGCTTTTGTGTAACTTTGCGGCCAAAACAAAAAGCTGGCACCACCAGTTGCAACCAATAACATTCTTTGTGACAATGACCGACTTACTGCTGTTTATCAACTGGAATCCCTCGCTGGAGGCCTTCCGCCTGGGTCCTTTAGGATTCCGCTGGTATTCTCTGTGCTGGCTCATCGGCCTGGCACTGGCCTACTTTGTGGTGAAAAAGCTGTTCAAGGACCAGAAGATACCCGACGAGAAGTTCGACCCGCTGTTCATCTACTGCTTTCTGGGCATCCTCATCGGTGCCCGTCTGGGTCATTGCATTTTCTATCAGCCGCAGGACTATCTCACCTCCTTGCGGGGCTTCATTGAGATGCTCCTTCCCATACAGTTCACTTCGGCCGAGGGATGGGACTGGAAGATGACGGGCTACGAGGGTCTGGCCAGTCATGGAGGCACGCTTGGCCTGATGCTCGCCCTCTGGTTCTATGTCAAACATACCAAAGTTCCGCTGTGGCAGGTGCTCGACAATATTGCCATCGCCACAGGCATCACCGCTTGCTTCATCCGTCTGGGCAACCTGATGAACTCGGAAATCATCGGCTCGGTGACCAATGTTCCCTGGGGATTCATCTTCGAAAGCCGCATCGCCAGCATCGGCCCGGAGCTGCGCCACCCGGCCCAGCTTTATGAGGCCATAGCCTATCTACTGCTCTTCCTGTTCATGCTCTGGCTCTACAAGCGGCATAAGAACAAGGTGGGCACAGGCTTCTACTTCGGCCTCTGCCTGACGTGGATCTTCACCTTCCGCTTCTTCGTGGAGTTTGTGAAGAAGACCCAAGTCAGCTTCGAGGACAACATGCCCTTGGATATGGGTCAGCTGCTCAGCATTCCTTTCATCATCATTGGAGTCTACTACATGTGGCGGTCCTTGCGAGCTGAAAATGAGAAAATGAGAAAATGAGAAAATGAGAAAATGAGAAAAGTGAGGAATGAGGAATAAACTGAACGAAATAAAAGAGAGAAGATGGATGATGGTGATAGCTTTATCATTCATCATTTGCCATTTACAATTTATCTCTGCGTGGGCGCAAGAATCCAGCCCTGTAGAGGTGCAGTCGCTCTATGAGAAGAACATTAAACTGGGACAGTCTTTTCAGGAAAGCGGAAATCTGCTCATGGCTAAACTCTTTTACCAGAAAGCCTGCGATGACGCTGAAACCGAACAGGAGCTGCTGACAGCACGCCTCAGTCTGGCTGACATACAGAAATTCACCGAACCCGTGGAAGCTCAGCGACTGAACGACCTCTGCGACGAAAGCAGCGAAAAATATCCCGGGCTGCGGCAGAAATATCTGGTCACTAACGCCACGGTCAGTTTCCTTCTAAACAATAGAACTGCTTTCAACAAGACCTACAAGGAGTATCAGACCCTCTGCCAGAACTACAATACGCTGTCACAAGAATACGACATCATCCTGAAAGCCATGAACGAGGCATTGGCTGGTTACTATAAGGAAGCACTACGCACTCTCGACAAGCCCGGCATTGGTATTATCATACGCCATACCATGCGCATCCATATCTTTGAAATGAGCGGCAACAAACAGAAAGCTATCGACGAGCTGCGCCATCGTGCCGCCAGCATCGACAGCCTAGGCACCCGTTTCTATGAAAACAACGTCAACGAGTCGAACATCACCGCCAGTATGACACGTGCCCAGGAGCAGGCAGAAAAGAACAGCTCACGCATGACGAAACTTAACATTATTATGCTGGCTGTCATTGTCGCCATGATTTGTTTATGGGTTTTCATGTACCGCAAAGAGCAGAAAAAACTGGAGAAGAAGAATGAGCAGCTTAGGATAGCACTGAAAATGGCCAGCGAATCCGACGAGATGAAAAAGGAATTCGTCAAGCGTATCAGTCATGAGATACGTACCCCACTGAACGCCATCACCGGATTCAACGAAATACTCAACAACTCGGAAATAGAGCTGGGCAAGGAAGAACGCCAAGAATTGATGAACCGCATTAACTTGAATGTAGAAGCCATCACCTCCATTGTCGATGAGCTGCTACAGGTGTCCAATGCCGAGAGCATCGTAGAATATGCCAAAAGCGATACCATTCTCTGCAACAAGTTCTTCAGCGAACTGCTCTACAGCCACAAAAAGGATGTCAGCGCCAGCATCGAGTTGGAATATACTACTCAGGTTCTTAATCGCTACTCCATCCTCAGCAACGAGAATTCCGTAAAGAAAATTGTGGAGCACCTCATCCACAATGCCATCAAGTTCACACAGAAGGGAACCATCACCTTAAACTGCAGCGAGAAGAAAGGAATGGTTTACCTCAGCATCACCGACACGGGCTGTGGCGTCCCTGCAGACAAGCAAGACCAAATATTCGAAAAGTTTGTCAAGGCCGATGAGTTCAGGCAAGGCATCGGCCTGGGGCTCACCGTGGCCCGCAGTGTGGCACGAAAACTTGGCGGCGACCTGGTGCTCGACAAAGACTATACCGACGGTGCCCGCTTCATACTGACGCTGCCTGAGAATTAGCCATTCATCACCCTTCCTGGGGTTGGGATTAGGTTCCTATTTTCCCGCCACGATACGCTTGATATCGTTCAGCTTGTTCAGCGCCTCCACAGGCGTCAGGTTGTTGATGTCGAGCGTGAGAATCTCGTCGCGCACCTGCAGCAGCACGGGGTCGTCGAGCTGGAAGAAACTGAGCTGCATGCCCTCACGGGTGTCGGCAATCTCGCTGATGGGCTTCCCTGCCTTTCCCACAGAGGCATTCTCTGCCTCCAGCTGTTTCAGGATGACATTCGAGCGCTTCACGATGCTGCGCGGCATGCCTGCTATCTCAGCCACATGGATGCCGAAGGAGTGCTCGCTCCCGCCCCGCTCCAGCTTGCGCAGAAAGATGACCTTGCCGTCCACCTCCTTCACGCTGACATTATAGTTCTTGATGCGCGAAAAATTCTTCTCCATCTCGTTCAGCTCATGGTAGTGGGTGGCGAAGAGCGTGCGGGCACGGGCCTTGGGTGTCTCGTGCAGGTATTCCACAATGGCCCAGGCAATAGAGATGCCGTCGTAGGTAGAAGTGCCACGGCCCAGCTCGTCGAAGAGCACCAGCGAGCGTGGCGTCACATTGTTCAGGATGTTCGAGGCTTCGGTCATCTCCACCATGAACGTCGATTCGCCAAGAGAGATATTGTCGCTGGCACCGACACGGGTGAACACCTTGTCCACCAAACCTATTCTGGCGGCCTCTGCGGGCACGAAACAACCTATCTGGGCCATGAGCACGATGAGCGCCGTCTGGCGCAGCAGCGCCGACTTACCGGCCATGTTAGGGCCCGTGATGATGATAATCTGCTGGCGCTCCTGGTCGAGCAGGATGTCGTTAGGAATATATTGCTCGCCGAGAGGCAGCTCCGTCTCGATGACGGGGTGGCGGCCCTGCTTGATGTCTATGACGTCGCTCTGGTCGATGACAGGACGAATATAGCGATGCTCCTCCGCAGTCTTCGCAAAGCTGAGCAGACAGTCGATATGGGCCAGCAGGGAAGCGTTAATCTGAATCTGAGGGATAAATTCCTGCACGGCCAGCACCAGGTCGTTAAACAAGCGGGCCTCCAGCGACAGAATCTTATCCTCGGCACCCAGAATCTTTTCCTCATACTCTTTCAGCTCCTGGGTGATGTAGCGCTCGGCCTGGGCCAGCGTCTGCTTGCGCACCCACTCCTGCGGCACCTTGTCCTTATAGGTGTTGCGTACTTCCAGATAATAGCCGAACACATTGTTATAGCCTATCTTCAAGGACTGTATGCCCGTCAGCTCGGCCTCGCGGTTCTGTATCTGCAACAGATAGTCCTTGCCGCTGTAGGCAATGCGGCGCAGCTCGTCAAGCTCGGCATTCACGCCGTCGCGCATGACGCCGCCTTTCTGCACCATCTGCGGCGGGTCGGCAGTTATCTCGCGGCGGATGCGGTCGCGGATGCTCTCGCAGAGTGAGAGCCGCTCGCCGATAGAATGGATAACGGGATTTCCGGGTTCATCAGAATCAGCGGCGCTTCCTGCCGCCCGCAGACACGCCTCTTTCACTATGGCCACAGCCTCCAGAGCCGTCTTCAGCTGTACGATTTCCCTTGGCGACACACGCCCCACTGCCACCTTCGAAATGATGCGCTCCAGGTCTCCCACGCGGTGCAGCTGCTCGTCTATCAACTCGCGGAAGGCAGGCTCACGAAAGATATAGTCCACCACATCCAACCGCTCGTTGATGGGCTTCTCGTCTTTCAGCGGGAACACCAGCCACCGGCGAAGCATACGGCTGCCCATGGGCGACACCGTGCGGTCGATGACATCAAGCAGGCTGCGACCGTCTTCCTGCATGGGCTGAATAAGCTCCAGCGAACGGATGGTGAACTTGTCCAGGCGCACATATTTCTCTTCTTCTATGCGGCTAATCTGCGTGATATGGCCTATCTGCGTGTGCTGCGTCTGCTCCAGGTATTGCAGAATGGCACCGGCAGCCGTCGTACCGTTTTTCAGGTGCTCCACACCGAAGCCCTTGAGGTTCTTCACACCGAAATGTTTCAGCAGTTTCTGGTGAGAGGTCTGCTCGGTGTACACCCAGTCATCGAGCTCAAAAGTGAAATAGCGGTTGCCGAAATATTTCTCAAAGTCATGCTTGCGGCCGCGCTCAAACAGCACCTCCTTGGGCTGGAAATTTCCCAGCAGCTTCTCCACGTAGTCGTAAGTGCCTTCGCCGGTCAGAAATTCGCCGGTCGAGATGTCCAGGAAAGACACACCACAGGCCGATTTCCCGAAATGGACGCTCGCCAGGAAATTGTTCTCCTTGTAGTTCAGCACATTGTCGGTGAGTGCCACACCGGGTGTCACCAGCTCGGTGATGCCGCGCTTCACCAGCTTCTTCGTCAGCTTCGGATCTTCTAGCTGGTCACAGATGGCCACGCGCTTGCCCGCACGTATGAGTTTAGGAAGATAGGTATCGAGGGCATGATGGGGAAAACCGGCCATCTCGTCGCCCTTGTTGTAGCCGTTGTTGCGCTTGGTCAGGGTGATACCCAAAATGCGGGATGCCGTCACAGCATCCTCACAATAGGTCTCATAGAAATCGCCGCAACGGAACAGCAGGACCGCATCGGGATGCTTCGCCTTCAGGTCGAAAAACTGCTTCATCATTGGGGTCAGCTCCCCATCTTTCTTTGCCATGTCTGTATTCTTTCGTTTGAGTGTGCAAAGTTACAAATAAAAAAGCATATTCCTATCGAACTACGCAAAAAAAAGGCTGCGATATTTCAGTTGACCCTAGATAAACTTTGGTAACAATATAGTAGTTGAACTGAATTCGCTTCTCCGGATGGCACTCCCCTCCCCTCAAGGGGAGGGGTAGGGGTGGGGTCTGTAATATCCTTCAGGGAATCTGTTATCGTCTGTGTTTTCTCGGTGAAAAAAGTTAGAGACCCCACCCCTACCCCGGCTTCGCCCCACCGTCGCTTCGCTCCCCAATTGCTCCCTACTCGCAATTGCCTTGAGGGGAGGGGAGTGGCTACCGACGGAGAAGAATTCCTGGGTCAACTGCTATGTCGTTGCCTAAACTTTTCCGCAAGCCGCTCTCCTCCCCTCAACGGCAGGGGTAGGGGTGGGGTCTCTAATATCCTTTCAGCGAATCTGTTATCGGCTGTTCTTTCTCCGTGGTAAAAAATACTGAGAAGTCAGTTATCAGAAAAAAGGCGTTCGCGTTTTCCAAAAAGGCGTTCGCGTTTTGCAGAAAGGCGTTCGCGTTTTCCAGAAAGGCGTT
>JAILFU010000066.1 GCA_024697405.1 Prevotella sp. | reverse complement strand
CTTCACTGCCAAGCTGGCCGGCACCGAGCGCGGCATCACCGAGCCCACGCCCACCTTCAGCGCCTGCTTCGGCCAGGCCTTCCTCGAGCTGCATCCCACGAAGTATGCTGAGGAGCTGGTGAAGCGCATGGAGAAGAGCGGAGCCAAGGCTTATCTGGTGAACACCGGATGGAACGGCACAGGCAAGCGCATCAGCATCAAGGACACCCGTGGCATCATCGACGCCATCCTGGGCGGTGACATCCTGAATGCTCCCACCAAGAAGATTCCTTACTTCGACTTTGAAGTTCCCACACAGCTCAACGGCGTGGCTTGGGGCATCCTCGATCCTCGTGACACCTATCAGAACCGTGACGAGTGGGAGGAGAAGGCCAAAGATCTGGCTGCCCGCTTCATCAAGAACTTCAAGAAGTACGAGGGCAACGAGGCCGGCAAGGCTCTTGTCGCTGCAGGCCCGAAGCTGTAAAGCATAGGGCCGAAAGCAACGAGCATCCTCGATGGTCGCCGCTGGTCCGAAGCTGTAATCTCGGAAGTAAAGGAAGGAGCCAAAGAAAGTATTTGCATAGTCAATTATATAGATTCTTTAGGTTTGTAGTTCTAGATTGTGCCCGTTGGCACGGTCAGAGAAATTTAAGGTAAAGATATGTTTTAGCTCCTTCAACTAGTTTTGTGAAAAGTATTAGTTGCAGGAAAAGGAGCACGGGGTGAGTGATTCATACCGTGCTCTTTTCTATGTGTATGCCCAGCGTGTCCGGGTCGAAGACGATTCCCTCCGCCTGTTCTATGAAACGGCGCAGCGCATCCTGCTGCGCCAGTTCGCGCGGCGTACCGATGAGCAGCTTGTCGGCACGGCCGTCGGACAGGCTGCGCTCCATCAGCCACAGGCGGTCGGCCACCTGCAGGGCCAGCTCCAGGTCGTGGGTGCTGAGGAAGATGGTCTTCCCCGCCTCACGGCTGATGCGGCGCAGCAGCAGCAGCGTATCCACCTTCGAGGGGTAGTCGAGGAAGGCCGTCGGCTCGTCGAGGAAGATGATACTCGTCTGCTGGGCCAGTGCCTTGGCAATCATCACCTTCTGCCGCTCGCCGTCGCTCAGCGTCGTCACCAGACGTTCGGCCAACGGGCCGATGCCCACCTGGCGGATGGCCTCCCGCACCACCTCGTCATCCTTCTCACTCAGCCGCCCCCAGAAGCCGGTATAGGGTGAGCGCCCCATGGCCACCAGGTCCCACACCGTCATCTGCTGCACGTCGGGGCGCTCGGTCAGCACGATGCCCAGCCGCCGCGCCAGCTCGCGGTCGCTATACTCCTCCAGGGGTCTGCCCTCGATGCTGATGCTGCCCCCCAACCTCGGCTGGAAGCCGGCCAGCGTGCGCAGCAGCGTAGACTTTCCGGCTCCGTTGCGGCCCAGCAGACAGGTCAGCTCGCAGCTCCGCAGACTGGCCGTGATGCCGCTGGCCACGGTGTGCACACCCTGCCTTGTTCTGTATCCTATGCTGACATCCGTCAGCCTGATAGTTTCTTTTTCTTGCATATTGGTGGCAAAATTAGTAAAAAAAAACGAGAAAGTGCTGGTTTTATCGGGAAAATATGTAATTTTGCCGTCGATTATCACCCTTTAATAACAAAATGACATGAAAAAAAACAGTTTCAAGGTGGCAGCCGTGTTGCTGTCGGGCACGCTGCTGTGCAGCTCGTGCATTGGTTCGTTTGGCCTGTTCAACAAGTATGAGAAATGGCAGTGCTCCATGACCAGCAACAAGTATGTGAACGGCATCGTGGGCCTCGTCCTCCAGCCCATCGTGGGCGGCGTATGCCTCTTTGTCGATGCCCTGGTGCTGAACACCATCGAGTTCTGGTCGGGCAACAACCCCGTCACTTCCAGCACACAGACGGTGGTAGGCCAGGACGGCCGCTACTATGCCGTGAAGACCACGAAGACGGGCTACGAGGTGAAAGCCCCCGACGGCACGGTGACCCTGTTCATCCACAACGCTCAGACCGACTCCTGGTCGATGTCGCAGAACGGCGTGACAAAGGAAATCTTCCGATTCAATGCCGACGGCACCATCCAGGCCACCCTCCAGAGCGGAAAGACCATCACCGTGGGTAACGACGAGGCCGGACTGCTGCAGGTGCGCCAGGCCGTGGAGAGCGACGACTGCTATGCCATGCGCTAAGGCGTGACATCATTGCTACATCCCCTTCATACGGATATTGAGCTGCCGCAGCAGCTCAATAATCCGTTCTGTTATGAGCCGCATCCGCTGTGCGTGGAGGCGGCGAGACAGGTGTGCGCCTGGCTGGACCGCAGTCCGCTGAAGGAGGAGGTTGCCCTGGGGAAGATGCTCGGCGTCCTTGTCTGCCTCTCCCAGGAGGGGCAGGTGGGATTCCTGGCTGCCTACAGCGGTCAGCTGGGCGGTCGCTCGGACTGGCCGTGGTTCGTGCCTGCCGTATTCGACTATCTGCAGCCCGACGGATATTTCAAGCGCGAAGAGGCTGCCATCTCGGCCATCAACAAGCAGATAGACACGATGGAGCACGCGCCGGAGACAGTGGCGCTGCAAGAGCGGCTGAAGCGGTTGCGGGAGGAGGCAGAGCAGGAGACGGAAGCCTACCGGCAGCTCATGGCAGAGAAAAAGCAACAGCGCGATGCGCTTCGGAGGCAGCAGCACCAGCCGACAGCCTCTGCACTGGATGACGATGGCAGAGGCGGCCACCACGACGAGGCAGCCCTCATCCGCGAGAGCCAGTTTCAGAAGGCAGAGCTGCGCCGCATGAAGCAGCGGTGGGCGGCCAGCATTGCAGAGGCCGAAGAGCAACTGCGCCCGCTGTCGTGTGCCGTTGCCGACCTGAAGGAAGAGCGCCGCCGCCGCTCCGATGCCCTGCAGCGGTGGCTCTTCGACCAGTTCGTCATGCTGAACGACCGGGGAGAACGGCGCGCCCTGACCAGCATCTTCGCCGACACGCCGCAGCAGGTGCCCCCTTCAGGAGCCGGCGAGTGCTGTGCTCCGAAGCTCCTCCAGTACGCCTTCCTCCACCAGCTGAAGCCCTTGGCCATTGCCGAGTTCTGGCAGGGCCAGTCGCCACGCATGGAAATCCGCCACCACGGCCAGTACTATCCCGCCTGCCGGGGAAAATGCAAGCCGATACTGGAGTGGATGATAAAAGATCTCAACCCCGACCCCTGCCCAAGAGCGAGAGGAGTAAAAAGCCTCACCCCCGTCCTCTCACCAAGTGAGAGGGGGGTAATCAGCCTAGACGGCGAGGCGCTCGTTATCTCAAAACCTGCTGGCCTGCTCAGCGTGCCCGGCCGCACGGGCGAAGAATCGGTGGAGAGCCTGCTGCAGCGAGAGTACAAAGAGGTGTATATGGTACACCGACTGGATCAGGACACCAGCGGACTGATGGTGGTGGCGCTGACCAAGAGGGCATACCATAACCTGCAACAGCAGTTTCTCGCGCGAACAATATATAAAAAATATATCGCACTCATAGCTGCCCCATCCCCCAAAGCAAATACCATCAGCCCCGACAGCCTCACCACAGGCACCATCCGCCTGCCCCTGCGCCCCGACCCGCTCGACCGCCCCCGCCAGGTGGTGGATTTTGAGCATGGCAAGGAGGCTATCACCCACTACGAGGTGCTCGACATGAGCCAGATGCCGGCCGTGTTCCGGCAGGTGCCGCTTCCCCACGGCTACCGCTATACCCTCATTGCGCTAACCCCGCATACTGGTCGCACGCACCAGCTGCGTGTACACTGTGCCCATCCCTTGGGGCTGGGATGTCCCATCGTGGGCGACCGACTCTACGGCTATCAGCCTCCCTTCGGCGACATGCCCCACCAGCGTCTCTGCCTGCACGCCGCCGAGCTGTCTTTCCTGCACCCCGTCACGGGCGAGCGAGTCACCTTCCACAGTGAGGAGTGACAGTAAAGAATGATTCGTCTTTCTCAAATTGAGATGCTATACGCGCGCGCGTGAGACAATTTTTGGCGCTACATGCGCTACTTTAGCACCTAACCTACTGATTTTCTTTTTCTTGTCTGTAGCTACACCGCTCTTTTTGGTGCTACTCTAGTAGCTACAAGGGTGTTAGTGGCAGAGGACAAACTTTACGACAGGAAAAAAACAGATGATGCGGAGAAAGCCATAGGCGAAAAATTTGTCCCAAGGCTTGGGACGAAAAAATGGCGTTCGTATTTTGCAAAAAGGCGTTCGTATTTTTCCAAAAGGCGTTCGTATTTTAAAAAAAGGCGTTCGTATTTTACAAAATAACGTTCGTATTTTACAAAATGGCGGCAGTAATTTTAGGCAACGATTTAGCTATTGACCTTAGGCTTCTTCTCAGGCGGTAGCCGCTCCCCTCCCCTCAAGGCAATTGCGAGGAGGGAGCAATTGGGGAGCGAAGCGACGGTGGGGCGAAGCCGGGGCAGGGGTGGGGTCTCTAACTTTTTCCACGGAGAAAGAACAGCCGATAATAGATTCGCTGGCAGGATATTAGAGACCCCACCCCTACCCCTCCCCTTGAGGGGAGGGGAGCGGCTACCGCCGGAGAAGATGTCCAGGGTTAACTGCTATATTATTTCCTTTTAAAAACGGCGTTAGTATTTTCAGCACCTCGTTCTGCTCTGCCTGTAGCTACAAAAGTAGCTCGAAAAAAAGCTGTGTAGCTACAAATAACCGATTATCAATCAGACCGTTTAGCGCTAAAGTAGCTCCTGTAGCGCGTTTTTTTCGCGCATATTACGCGCGCGCGCGAGGAAGTAGTTGACTGTCTAACTGGATGTGGCCCAAAGCGCATTCCCAGCAAAGGGAGACACCCTCTGCCATGCGGCTTCTTTTCCGGCATGCGGAGTAGTAAACGCTCACGGTGCGTTTCTCTTTAACCTGCGCCGCTCAGTGTACCAGCCAATGAGATAGCCCCCCAGGAGGACGGACACCATGATTGCGGTGAGCAGAGACTGATGGCGCCAGAAATAATCGGAGAAAGGATGTCCCTGGACAATGTCAACCAGGAAATAGACTGTCACCATCAGACGGGCACCGGCATAGAGCACTGCCGCCGACCGCCACAGCGTGCCCCACCAGTTGTAGCCGAAGATAGAACCGAGGGTGAATGTGTAATAGAGAGGCCAGAGCACATACGACAAAACGGAGGGACGGTTGCCACAAAAAATCATAATCAGGATTTCGATGATCAGCATCAGCATCAGCATGAACACCTGAATATAGAAGCCCTCCACCAGTGTGTGGCGCGGATGGCGCGGGGCATGGTGGAAGAATACCCATGTGGACAGCATCAAGAAGAGGGCACTAATCACATAGTACCAGCCGGCGTTATTGATGGTCCACTCTTTGACGGTGTCGTAGAAGATGTGACCCTCTTCGGGCAGCGACAGCTCCGTTTCCACAGGCTGTTTGCCCACACAAGACTTCATCAAGAAATATACCATGCCCACCATGACAAGCGTATTCACCGGTGGCGTGCAAATCTTCCGTTTGCCACTCAGGTAGTCGTTGACGAGGTAGCCCGGACGACACAGCAGATGCCAGAAGGTGCGCAGCAGCGATGTCGTCTCCAGGTCGAAAACGTCCATCAAGCCGTCCTTCATCGTGTTCCACCCCACGTTGCGCTCCGTCTTCACCGACTGTCCGCAGCGCGGACAAAACTTGCCTGCGTACTCCTGCTGACAATTCAGGCAGACATGCAAGTCGTCCTTCAGCGGCTTATAGTGGAACGGCTCCCGCTGCCACTGCCGGAATCGCAAAAATAACGCTTTACATTTACCCAATAACCCCATAACTCCTTACTCCCGAATCCTACCAAATCTTGACTCGCTCTTTAGTTGGACGATAGAGTTTCTGCCCAGGCTGCACATCAAAGAGGTCGTACCAGGCATCGGTGTTCGTCACCACACCATTCACGCGCCTATGGATATCGCTAGCAATGAAATGGAAAAATAGTCAGGAGCTTTTCCGAAGGGTGGTTGATGACTATTGGTTCTTTTGTATACGACATAGCTTCTCCCTTTTGGCTGCAAAAGATACTAACTATTCCTGAATTAACAAAAAAATGCGGGAATTATTATCTACTCAGCCTGTTTCTTGCTCCTCCTTTTCGTTAGACAATGACCTTGGTCTTGTGGTATTTGTCGCGGAACTCCGTGGGGTTGCAGCCCTTGCGTTTTTTGAACAGGCGGTTGAAGTTGCACACGGTGTTGAAGCCGGTCTCATAGCAAATCTCCGACACGGTATGCGTGGTGTCGACCAGCAGGCGGGCAGCATGGCCCAGGCGCACGTCGACAATGTATTCGTTCAGGTTCTTGCCGGTGCGCTGCTTGAAGAAACGGCTGAAAGCCGAGTCGGTCATGCCCACCATGGAGCTGAGCCGCGTCAGGCGCAGCTCGTCGCGGTAGTGCTCCTCGATGTAGTGCTTCACCTTCAGCACACGGCGCGAGTCGCTCTGGTCGTCGACCTTGGCAAAGGCCGTAGACGACAGCTCGCGTGCGCCGTCCTGCTTCGATAGCTCATAGAGAATGGTCATCAGCTCGCGCACGGCATAGAAGCCCTCCTTGATGGCCGACAGGTGGATGAGCATGGGATAGACACGCATGATGGCCGTCATAGGAAAGGCCAGCCCCTTG
This sequence comes from Prevotella sp., assembly GCA_024697405.1. GTDB lineage: Bacteria > Bacteroidota > Bacteroidia > Bacteroidales > Bacteroidaceae > Prevotella. The sequence goes on along the minus strand of JAILFU010000066.1, from coordinate 1,484 downwards.
CGCGCACGCATGAACATTTTATATATAGAACTGAAGGGGTTGGTGTGGTAAATGCTGTTCTCGTTGGTGAAGTCGACGCTGAACTGCACGGTGACCTCGTGGATGTCGTCGCTGTGGCATTCGTGCTGCTCCCACACATGCTCCAGGTCGGAACTGGTGATGAGCACCAGGTCATACTGGCCAATGACCTCGCTGGAGTCACCTACCGTACGGCGGCAGCCGACAGCGTTCTCCACGAAGTTCAGCTCGAAAATCTCATGGCAGTGGATGGGATAGGTGAACTCCTTCTTGTGGCGGTCGGCCACGTACATGAAGTCGTGCTCGGCCAGGGGAGTGATCTCGTGCAATACAACAGACTCGTTCATGTGTCTTCAGTTTTTGGTTTCGATTACTGACTATTTCAGCCCCGAAGGGGGGACGGTAAGACTACAGGCAGGGAGATGAAGCTTCTGCAAACAGTGTCTTGCAAATTGCCTCAAAGAGGGCGGCAGAGCGCTCTGCCGCCCCTCCAAGGCTGTAAGACAATGTGGCCTTCATCAACTTCCTTTTGCCACACTATTCTTTCTTTTTCTCAGTCCTAAAGCAAGGGCGGCCAGGATGAGCAACACCATGACGGCCAGCGACACGTAGGCGACGGTCTCGGTGTTCTTCACCGTCTGGGGGAAGAAGGCCAGCTCCACCTGGTGCTGTCCGCCACTGATACGCATGGCGCGCAACACGTAGTTCACGCGTCCCAGCTCGGCGGGCTGACCGTCGACGGTGGCTGTCCAACCGGGATAGTATATCTCGGAGAAGACGAGCACGCCACCCGCAGCACTGCCCACAGTGTATTTCAGCCGGTTTGGCTCGTAGCTGTCGAGACGGACGGTAGCGGCAGAATCCAAGGCGGCGGCCTGCCCAAGCAACTGCTCGAACTTGCGGTCGGCCACGGCCTCATGACGTAAATCCACGCTGCCCAGACCAGCCAGCTCGTCACTGGCGTCGGCCACATACTCCACCTTGTCCACGAACCAGGCATTGCCTTGCGCGTAGGGGTTCTGGAGCGCCATCTCGTTGCTGACGATGAAATACTTCGTGTTGAGCATGTTGATGACGGGCCAGATGCTGTCGCCGGGGATGGAGTCGAGCATGCCCTGCGAGGCGTTGATGCCCTCAGCGGTCTTCTGCATCTCCGGTGCGATATAGGCGGAGATCAGCTCGTTGTAGCGGCCCAGCTTGGCAGCATGGTAGCCGCCCACCGACTTGTGGTAGAAGCTGGTCTCGTTCTCGTTGAACGTGTCTCCGGCGAAGTTCAGCACACGGAAGTCGGGGTCGTTGTCCTGCAGGATCTGCTCGTTGACGGGCTTGATGGCATGCGACGTCTGGCGTATCTGGGCATCGACGAACAGGTCGTCGTAGAGATAGCGCTTGTTCACCAGCCACAGGTCGGCCAGGCAGAGCACAGCCACGGCTCCCACCAGGGGCAGGGTCTTCAGCTTCTTGGC
>JAILFU010000052.1 GCA_024697405.1 Prevotella sp. | reverse complement strand
GGTGGGCGGCAACGAGGCGAGGCTTAGGAGACTGCTGGACTACGGAGTATTGGTGGAGACGGGCAACACCGTGGAGATAGAGAGTGACTATCTGAACTTCTTCGAAGAGGTGCTGAACGTGAATGAGGAAATCAGCGTGCTAAGTGTACAGGAGTGCATCAACACGCTGAAGGAATATATTGGCTACTACCTGCAGGAGTCTAACGTCAACCGCAAGGCGGGCTATCAGGACAGCGTGCGCCAGTTGCTGAAGAAGACGGGATTCCGTACGCTGAAGAACGTGGTGGACCTGAAGCGCAATATGGACTATGCGTATAAACAGGAACCGAACTACGTTATCAAGAAAAAGAAACTTCAGAATCTGGATGAAAAGAGCCACAGCATTCGCTCGATGATACGTGAGTGTGAGAAACTGATGGACTCCGAGCATGCCTTCTTCCTGATGGCCAACGACCCGCACATGGCCAAGACGTGCAGTGACGTGAAGCACGACTTCGTGGAGGCCTATCATGCGCTGATGGAGATTGACCGTCAGATCATCGTCTACATCAACCAGATTGAACAGCAGAACCTGCTCTACAAGAAAATACGCAAACTGAAATATCTGCAGGACCAGCTGCTCATCAAGACCGAGACCAACGTGGTGCAGGTTCTGGAGGAGCGCAATCCCCTGTGGATGGAGTCGCGCTGGTACAGTCGCATCCGCCTCTCCTTGGACATGCTGAGGGAGAACGACCAGGTGGTGAAGATGCTGCGCCGGATTGCCGAGCGCAACGGTCTGCGGAAAACGGCTAGGACTGAGGCTGAGCCTCTGACCGACGAAGACCTGCAGGAGCATGTTCAAAGGCTGAAGGATGTTGACCCAGCCGAGGTGTGGAATGCCTTCACGGCATCGAGCTACAGCCTGTTCGACTTTATCCTGCGCTACGACTACAAGGCCAAGCGAAACATTGAAGACCATGCGGCACTCTTCTGCCAGCTGGTCATCCTGCATCCAGACGAATGCCGGATGACTGGGCGATATGCTACTTACCAAGACATTGAATATCCTATCGTCTATGCGAAATAACACCCAAAGAATATACGAGCGACTGAGCCGGGGGGAGTTTCTCTCGGTGGACAGCACGGATGCTTCTGTCCGTCGTTTGTACGAGGACATTGAGGAGAACCAGGATGACTATGCCGACTTCTTCAAGGAGATTGGCTTGCAGTTGGAGTCGGGCAATGGCTATTTTTATTTCTCGCGAATGGGAGAGGGGCGACAGTCCATCGAGCAGAAGTTGGAAAGCTTCTCCAAATGGCTCGACTATCTGGACTTCCTGAAAACCTACAACCAGTCGTTCACTGCCGGCTATCAGTTCCGCAAGAGCCATCTGACAGAGCAGATTAGCCTCGACATCGAACTGAAGGAGAAGGCCGGCCACCTGTACAGGAAATACGGCGTGGGGTCGAACCTCGAAATCGTCAACAAGCTGCTGCAGGAGATGCAGACGATGGGCTTTGCCGAGTGCATCAGCGAGCAGGACGAGACCTACAAGATAACGTCGGCCTTCCATTATGCCGAAGACCTGGTCAATATGATTCAAATAGCCAACGAAGATGAAGTACCTGAATAAAATCGTTTTTATCAACAGTGCCAATATCCCGTATGCTGAGATTTCGGTGGACGGCAACGTGCATTTCACGGGTACGCAGGGCGTGGGCAAAAGCACGGTGCTCAGGGCGCTGCTGTTTTTCTACAATGCCGACAAGCACCGTTTGGGTATTCAGCAGGGGCAGAAGCCGTTCGACGAGTTCTATTTCCGTCAGTCCAACTCGTATATCCTCTATGAGGTGATGCGCGATGGTGGAGCTTACACCATTTTGGTGAGCCGCTACCAGGGGCGTGCCTCATGGCGATTCATTGATGCACCATATCAGCGAGAGTGGCTCGTAGGCGAGGACAAGCAGGTGCTGAGCGACTGGGTGAGAATCCGTGAGCGGATAGACAGGAACGTGTCGGTTTCGGCAAGAATCGACTCTGGAGTGATGTTCAAGGACATCATCTTCGGCAACACCCGCGACGCCAAATACACGCGCTATGCCATCGTGCAGAGTGCGCACTATCAGAATATCCCCCGAAGCATTCAGAATGTCTTCCTGAACACCAAGCTGGATGCTGACTTTGTGAAGAACACCATCATACAGTCGATGGCGGATGAAGACCTGCCCATCGACCTGCAGACTTATCGCCGGCTGGTGACCGATTTTGAACGGGAGTATGACGAGATAGACTGCTGGTTCCGGCAGACGCGCGACGGCAGTTATCCCGTACGCCAACAGGCGCTGAAGATTGCCGGGCAGGGGCGGAGAATCGTGGCTCTCGACCAGCAGCTTCTTGACGTGTGGCGTATGCTGAACCATGCGGTGGCAGAGACTGAGCAGAAGATACCACTCTTGGAAACAGAAGCCGCAGAGGTGAAGGCTGACATAGAGAAGGAACGTAATCGTGAGAAAGAACTGACAGCCGAATACGACAAGGAGAGAGACGGCCTCAATCAAGAGCTGGGCGGCAAAAAGAGCAAGCTGAAGGAGATTGCTCAGGCCAGAAAGGATTTTGAGGCAATGAAAATCGGCGAGAAACTGGCGTTGGCTGCCCGCGAGGAGACCATCAGACAGGAGGCTGAAGAAAAGCAAACGCTGCTGGACGGCCTCTTGAAGACCCATGCGTCGATAGAAGAGAAATATAACATCGCCAAAGGGAAATTAGAGAATGCCCATCAGGCTTTCGTGAATGCACAAAAGGAGGCTTTCTATCGTAAACAGGAATCCCTACAAGCTAAGCGGAAAATCCTGGAGGATGAACGCACGAAAGGCAGGAATCGGCTGATGGAATCCTTCAATAGCTGGCGCCATGAGTCAGACGAGCGGCTGGAACTGTTGCAGAAAGAGCAAAGCAGGGCCGACCAGTCGCTGAAGGAGTTGAGGCTGTGGCATCCGAAGGCCGATGAAATCAAGCAGGTGGTCTCTCGGCTACAGCAGCTGGAGTTAGCAGCGAAAGAGAACGTAGCTCGACAGACGGCTGTGAAGAGCCAGATAGCCCAACTAACGGCAGAATATGAAATGAAGGAGGCTGAACTGAAACAGGCCTCTGGGCAGGAACAGGAACGTCTGGAAGCTCGTCGCGCAGATTGCAAGGAGCAGATAGCAAAGATTGAACAGCTGTTGTCGCACCTTGACGGCTCACTGTATCAGTGGTTGACAGACCATGCGGAGGGATGGGAGAATACCATCGGCAAGGTGGCCGACGAGGAGCGGATTCTCTATGCCCAGGGGTTGGAGCCAGCGTTGAGCGCAGCGCCAGCTGACAGTATGTTCGGAGTGAAACTTAACCTGGATAATATCGACGTCGTGCATCGCACACCTGATGACTATCGGGCAGAGAAGGAATCTTTGGAAGAGCAGTTGCAACAACTGAACAGAGCACTCAGCGGGTTGCCCGTTATCCTGCAGGAAAACATCGCTAAACTTGGCAAGAAATATGCCGAAAGGCTCAATCCTCTTCGCCAGCAATCAACGTTGCTGAAAGTGGAGGAAGAACAGATTCCCGTGAAGCGGCAGAACATGCAAAACGAGCAGCACCGATTGGAGATGGAGGAGCTGGAACTCACGGCACAGGAAAAGAGTGCCCGTGAGCGTGCCTTCAACGAAGCGCTGCTCCGAGTGCAGGCAGAAAAGGAGACACGCGAGAAACAGGAGGCCAAGAACAAAAAGGACCTCGGCGACTTGGACAAGGCCTTCAACAAAGCATCGAAAACCCTCGACGAAGAATTGCGGGCATTCAAAGAATCACAGACTGCGGAGGCGACAGCACGCTTTCAGGAGTTTGAAGACCAGAAAGCAGAACTCGATGCACAACAGAAAGCAGAATTGGCAGGAAAGGGCGTCGACGTGAATCTGCTGGAGCAATATCGCAAGGCGTTGGAGAACCTGCGGCGGTTGTTGAATCAGATTGAGGCAGAACGTCCTACGGTCATCAGGTACCGCGATGCAGAGCAAAATCTCTTTGCCAAGGAACCTGAGACCAGGAAGAACATCAAGGACATTGAGCAACAGCTGCAAATGATGCGCCAGCGCTATGAGGAAAAGCGGACGCGCATTGAGAAGAAGCGGCAGGAACAGGAGGAACGACAAAAGCAGGTGCTGAGGGAACTGACACACCGAAGGGAGGGTCTGAACCAGTATCATCAGGTGGTGGAAAACGAACACTTGGTGCCCGACACGTTCCTCTCCGACGAAAAGACTATAGAGACACCGCAGGACTGTCAGCAGCTGTTGAGCCAGCTGCGAGGCACGGTGAATCAGAAACGGGAGACGATGGACAAGTTGAAGGACATCGTCGTCAACTTCAACCGCAACTTCAAGCCTCAGAATGCTTTCCACTTCAACACGATGCCCGTGACGGACAACGACTATCTCCAGATAGCCGTGGACCTGCAGGACTTCATGGACAACAACAAGATAGAGGAGTTCCGACAGCGCACCAGCGAGCATTATAAGGACATACTGGGGCGCATCTCCACTGAGATTGGCGCCCTGATGAAGCGCCGCTCTGACGTGGACAGCGTGATACTCGACATCAACCGCGACTTCGTGGAGAAGAACTTTGCCGGTGTCATCAAGAGCATTGAGCTTCGGGCCAACGAGTCGTCAGACAGACTGATGCAGCTACTCATGTCCATTCATGACTACACCGCAGAGAACGCCCTCTCCATCGGCGAACTGAACCTTTTCTCCAGCGACAACCGCGACGAAGTGAATCGCAAGGTGGTGGACTATCTGAAAAGCCTCTCTCATCAGTTGCACGACGAACAAGCCAGAGCGACGGTCTCTCTTGGCGATGCTTTCCGCCTGCAGTTCCGTGTGAAGGAGAACGACAACGACACCAACTGGGTGGAGCGTATCAATAATGTAGGATCCGACGGCACAGACATCCTGGTGAAGGCCATGGTGAACATCATGCTCATCAACGTATTCAAAAAGAAAGCCGCAAGAAAGAGCGGCGACTTCATCGTACATTGCATGATGGACGAGATTGGACGTCTGCACCCTAACAATATCAAGGGCATCCTGCAGTTTGCCAACTCGCGCAACATCTATCTCATTAACAGCTCACCTACGTCGTACAATCCCTACGACTACCGCTATACCTATCTGCTCAGCAAGCATGGCGTGAAGACAAGAGTGGAGAAATTGCTCAAACGAACAACATAAACATCATTTATGGCCATAAGCGCATCAATACAAGCATTGTTAGCAGGCGAGCAAGTTGCCAGTTCAAAAATGAGCAGCAAACTGATTGACGAACTGATGGCTGAAGGGCTACTATCAGTAGTAACCCGTGGCTCAAGAAAAACATGCCGAGCCCGTAACATTGAGGCATTGAAAAGATATCTCATCGACAAGGACGAAAGCTATCGTATGCTGGAAGTCTGTGCTTCTGGTACCCGTGCTTCATTGGCGATGGAAACCGGCAACTCCAAACTTGTGGCTGTCCGTTCGTGTCCGGGGTTCCCCATAAACACATACGAACCGATTACATGCAGGTTGAATGGACGTGAGAAGATAGTAGCCCCAGAAGAAGGAAGTTTTTTGTTTATTGCTGATTGGCAGTCGTTTACTATTCCCCAGAACGTCATTGTCGTAGGAATAGAGAATATGGAGAATTTTCGTAAGATTCGCCAGCAGCGAGCATTGTATGAGCAAGCGATCGGCTCCGCTCGTTTGCTGTTTGTTTCCCGCTACCCGCAATCCAATGACTTACGTTCCTGGTTACAGTCCATCCCCAACCGATATGTTCATTTCGGTGATTTCGACCTTGCCGGTATAAGCATTTTCCTCACGGAATTCCATGCCTATTTAGGAGACCGCAGCTCATTCTTTATTCCGTCAGATATAGAACAGAGATTGCCAAATGGTTCCGTAGAAAGGTATAACGCGCAATACCTTAAATTCAAGTACCTGTCAACAGACATTCCTGCTCTTCAACATCTTATTGACACAATAAACATGTATCATAGGTGTTATGACCAGGAAGGATACATAAATGTCTGATCTTGTAATAATATGTCAAAAGCAGCAGTAAAGAAAATACTCATGTCCATGCAAAAGGAATGTGGGATGACACGACGTTCTCTGTCCAACACATCATTAAAACGGAAAAAGTTACGGTCTTTAAGAAAGGAGTCTTCTGCCATTTCCTTTGTTTCGGGTAAGAGTCTCCAAAGTGCAATTTCTAAATTTGCCATGTTTCCTACTTTTAAATTCTACTTAAGTCCTACATGTATGTTTAAGTATGTTTATTCCAACCTTATCTACCATTAAGTCGTGCTACACACATGTAACAAAAAAGCCGTAAAAAAAGGGGGAATAAGCACATAAAAACATGAGCCCATAAAATGCAAATGGCGTGTAACTCACCAGAGCTACACGCCATTTGATAGTGTTTTGTTATGTCTTTACTTATGCGTCTCATTTGACCTCCTCGAAGTCGGCGTCCTGGACGTCGTCGTTGGGGTTGGAGCGAGCCTGCTGGCCACCCTGGAAGCCGGAGGACTGCTGGCCACCCTGGTAGGTGTCGCCGCCGGGCTGACCCTGTGCGCCCTGATACATCTGGGCGCTGGCAGCCTGCCATGCAGTGTTGAGGGCAGCGATGGCGGTGTCGATGGCATTGATGTCGCCAGCCTTGTGGGCATCCTTCAGCTGCTGGAGAGCCTGCTCGATGGCGGGTTTCTTGTCGGCGGGAATCTTGTCGCCGATTTCATTGAGCTGGTTCTCTGTCTGGAAAATCATGCTGTCGGCCTGATTCAGCTTATCGATGCGCTCACGCTCCTTCTTGTCGGCCTCAGCGAACTGCTCGGCCTCAGCCTTCATGCGGTTAATCTCGTCCTGCGACAGGCCGCTACTAGCCTCGATGCGGATGGCCTGCTCCTTGCCGGTGGCCTTATCCTTGGCGCTGACCTTCACAATGCCATTGGCGTCGATGTCGAAGGTGACCTCAATCTGAGGAATGCCTCGGCGTGCGGGAGCGATGCCGGTGAGGTTAAACTGTCCGAGGCTCTTGTTCTGTGCGGCCATGGGGCGCTCGCCCTGCAGCACGTGGATGGTCACCTCCGTCTGGTTGTCGGCAGCCGTCGAGAAAGTCTGGCTCTGCTTGCAGGGGATGGTGGTGTTGGCATCGATGAGCTTAGTCATCACGCCGCCGAGAGTCTCAATGCCCAGTGTCAGCGGGGTAACGTCGAGGAGGACGATATCCTGCCCCGTCTCCTGATTGAGGATGGCTCCCTGAATGGCTGCACCCACGGCCACGACCTCATCGGGGTTGACGCCCTTCGAAGGCTCCTTGCCGAAATAGTTCTTCACCAGCGTCTGCACGGCGGGGATACGGCTACTGCCACCGACCAGGATGACCTCGTTGATGTCGCTCACGCTGATGCCTGCGTCGCGCACGGCATTCTGGCAAGGCACCAGACAAGCTTGGATAAGGTTGTGAGCCAGCTGCTCGAACTTGGCACGGGTGAGCGTCTTCACCAGGTGCTTGGGCACGCCGCCCACAGGCATGATATACGGCAGGTTTATCTCCGTCGAGGTGGTCGACGACAACTCAATCTTTGCCTTCTCGGCAGCCTCCTTCAGACGCTGCATAGCCATCGGGTCGCTCTTCAGGTCGGCACCTTCGTCGTTGCGGAACTCCTGCACGAGCCAGTCGATGATGACCTGGTCGAAGTCATCGCCGCCGAGGTGAGTATCGCCATTGGTGGAAAGCACCTCAAAGACGCCGCCGCCGAAGTCGAGAATCGAAATATCGAAGGTACCGCCACCAAGGTCGAAGACAGCAATCTTCATGTCTTTGTTTGTCTTGTCGATACCGTATGCCAAAGCGGCAGCCGTCGGCTCGTTCACGATACGGCGCACGTTCAGTCCGGCAATCTGTCCGGCCTCCTTCGTGGCCTGGCGCTGGCTGTCGGAGAAGTATGCCGGCACGGTGATGACGGCATCGGTCACCTCCTGTCCGAGATAGTCCTCGGCGGTCTTCTTCATCTTCTGCAGCACCATGGCAGAAATCTCCTGCGGGGTGTACTTGCGGCCGTTGATGTCGACACGGGGGAATCCCCCTTCGTTCACTACTGAGAACGGAACGCGCGAAATCTCTTTCTCCGTCTGCTGCCATGTCTCGCCCATGAAGCGCTTGATGCTGTAGACGGTGTTCTTCGGGTTGGTGATGGCCTGACGCTTGGCGGGGTCGCCAATCTTGCGCTCGCCGTTATCCACGAAACCCACTACTGAAGGCGTTGTACGCTTGCCTTCGCTGTTTGCAATCACAACCGGCTCGTTGCCCTCAAACACGGCGACGCAGCTGTTGGTTGTACCTAAGTCAATTCCAATAATCTTTCCCATAATTCTTGTACTATTTTAATTGTTATTATTCTAGATATTATTTTTTCGCCCATTCTAAGACTACCTAACATATAGCAAAGCGCATGCCAAAAATATAAAATTTCCAAAGAAAACATTATTTGTTACGACATTTTGGCACAAGTTTAAAAACTTTTTATTACCTTTGCCGCGTAATTACGACAAACAACATAGTCATGACTCGAAAAATTATGATGATTGCTACCATCATCGTCGCTTCGATGACGGGTAGCCTGAAGGCACAGACTCAGCAGGGAGCGAAAGTCAGGGATTATTTCCCCAGGACGAGCAATGTCAAGCCTATCTCACGCATGGAGACCGTTGTGGTGGCTGACACTGTTCAGACTACCACCGAGGTGGAAGAACAGAAGCTGGACTTTATCAGCCGCAACTTCCACTATGTCAGCATGTGTGACTGGGAGCCTGGGTTCCGCTTCATGGTGAAGCCTACCCAAAAAGACCTGGTCATCAAGACCTTCGCCGACAAGAACGGCAACTTGGTCAGCAGCAAGAGCCTGGAGAACAAGGTTCTTGTCTACAGAGATCATTCCACCCCCAACGGCAGCCTCCACGAGCGTGTGTATTTCTATCTGGAGGGCGACACCACGAAGACCTATTACTTTGAGGTGCCCACAGCGAAGTTCGACGACTACTGCTACAGTCTGGCGGGCATCCCTACGCTGGCCTATCTAGGCGATGTCGACATGGCCATGGACAGCCTCGTGGGTAAGCGTGTGCGCGTACTTGTGCGCGATTTATATCAGGATTCGGGCAACGATGGCTTCAGCTTCAAGCCTGTGGACATCGGCCAAGAAGGCCGCAATTCGGTGATGACCATCACGAAGGTTGGCGTCGGCACCCGCGACTTCCCCGTGAAAATCATTGTCAAGGAAGACGACAAGGAGAACGGCCAGCCCGGCGAGGAGTATTTCCAGAATGTAGCCATCAGCCGCACCAACTGCAGCTACCGCAGCGACCAGCTGGAAGTGAGCAACCTGCTGCCCCACACGTTTGAGGGTTCGTTCCAGCTCATGGATGACAGAATGGCAGTCGGCGGCGATTTGTATGACAGTTATGTCGGCAAGAAGTTCTTCACCTTCTACACCACCCAGATGCGCAACTCCAAGGAGAAACTGGTGAAAGTGCTCCGCCTGTCACCATTTACCGTGACCGACATTTTCCGTCTGGGCAACAGCAATACTGTCACCGTGAAGCTGAAAGGCGAAAAGACGGGGGAGACCTACACGAAGGATGTCTCGCTCGTTAACTCCAAAGTCAACGGCAGTGAAGACATTCTCAGCGAACTGCTTGTCGAGGGCGACCCCGAACAGATTGAGGGTGTGCGGAAAGTCAACCTGCCCGCCATCCAGCAGCAGAAAGTGCTGAAGGGCTTCACAGAAGCGGAAGTCCGCCTGGCCCTTGGTGAACCTACTGACATCACCCGCACCACTGCCGACATCTACGAGTGGACCTACATGTTCAAGGAGAACAGCAACCGCCCGTTCCGCTCGGTGAAGTTCAGCTACAAAACCAAGAAGGTAATACAAGACATGACACGCTAGAGAAGCGTGTCATGTCCTTTTTTGCTATCGGAAATACTTCCTTCCGTTTTTCAGGTATAGTCCCTTGCGCGGCGCGGCATTCAGCTGTCGGCCCTGCAGGTCGAAGTATCTTGTACTCACAGATTTTCCGTTTCCAGAATTATCGGCTGCCATGTCGATGATGCCGGTGGTGACAACACCCTTCAGGCCGTCCTTGGTGTAGTAGCCGCCGTTCTGGAACGGCAGGTCGTTGGTCTGCGGCGAGCCGTTGTTGTTAAAGATGATTCCCGTAGGCCGGGTGGTCAGCTTGCCGTCGTAGCTCCATTTCCACACCTTGTTTCCGTCGTTGGCAGTGCCCAGCAGCTTGCACTCCACGCCGGGCCATGAGCCGCCGGTGAAGTTCTCCTTGTCGTTCCAAGCCCAGCACTTGACGGTGGCAGTCCAGGTGGAGGGAGCCTCGAAGAAGGCACACAGCTCTCCTTCTTCCATCGTGCAGAACGAGGGAATGTCGGCCGGCTTCTCGCTCTCCTTCTCCTTCACCATGTAGGTGCGCTCCGTTGTTGCTCCTGTCTCGTTGCCGCCCACTACAAGTCTCATGCTCAGCGTATGGGTGCCGACAGGCAGTTTCAGTGTTGCTCCACTGCTGGCAGAGCCTTTCTGGCCGTTCAGCATGTAGGAAATCTTCGCGTCGCCGGCAGCACTGACGGCAGCCAGGCGCACCGTCTGCTCACCCTCGTAGGTGCCCGAAGGCAGGTCGGCGTAGGCCGTCTCCATCGTGGCGGGCAGATAGTAGGCAAAGTGGTAGCCCTCCA